>NZ_CP059162.1:6600000-6953033 GCF_013466605.1 Pseudomonas chlororaphis subsp. aurantiaca | reverse complement strand
GGATATCCCCTAAGTTGAAAGCCGGTGAGGCAAAAACAAGCCGCCATTGTAACGACCAGACGCACACTTATCCACATGTAGGTTGATCGCAGGCCACTATGAATCAACGCTTTATCCCGAAAAAACACGACCAATGGTATGTGCATAAGCTCTGTGGATAACCACGCCTAAGGGCATTGCACAACTGGGGGCGAAAATCGGTGGATAACCCGCCTGTGGATAACTCAGCTTTCCACACACAGCTTTTCCGATAGCGCAGCACAGGCAGAGCACCGTTTCTCGACAGTGTTGTCATTCTCTGTACAGCAGGTCCTATAAGGGCTCAATATAGTTATCCACAGACAGGAACGTCCCTAGCCTTTATAAGCTTTACAGAAAAGCTTTAAATAATTCCCTTCTTTATTTTTATATCTGGCTGACCCGGTTCTTCAGCCTCAGAGGCGGACATACCCAGATAAAGGAAAAGCTGGTTGGAAATTGACCTAGAGGCTTGCTTTCTCTAGAATCGCCGATCTCTTAAAACGGGGGCCATTCCGGCCCCTTGTGGACGAACCAGGTAACACGACAATGAAACGTACTTTCCAACCAAGCACTATCAAACGCGCTCGTACCCACGGTTTCCGTGCTCGCATGGCTACCAAGAACGGTCGTGCCGTCCTGTCGCGTCGTCGCGCCAAAGGTCGTGCGCGTCTGGCAGTTTGATACTCCGGCACTGGAGGTGAGTCAGGACTTCAGTCGGGAAAAGCGTCTGCTTACTCCCCGGCATTTCAAGGCAGTCTTTGACTCCCCTACCGGCAAGGTTCCGGGGAAAAATCTCCTGCTCCTTGCGCGCAACAACGATCTGGATCATCCCCGTCTGGGGCTGGTTATCGGAAAAAAGAGCGTCAAGCTCTCCGTTGAGCGCAATCGCCTCAAACGTCTGATGCGCGAATCGTTTCGCCTGAACCAGGATGCTCTGGTCGGCTGGGACATCGTTATCGTCGCGCGCAAAGGTTTGGGCGATGTAGAAAACCCCGAATTGATTCAGCATTTCGACAAGCTCTGGAAGCGTCTGGCCCGTAACAAGCCGGCACCAGCAGTCAAAACCGAAACTGTAGGGGTAGACAGTACCAATGCGTAAACTGGCACTCGTTCCGATCCAGTTTTACCGCTATGCCATTAGTCCTTTGATGGCCAGTCACTGTCGTTTCTACCCCAGCTGTTCCTGCTACGCGTATGAAGCCATCGAAAATCATGGCCTTCTGCGCGGTGGCTGGCTGACCTTTCGTCGTTTAGGTCGCTGTCATCCGTGGAATCCCGGTGGTTATGACCCGGTTCCACCTATCCCTACCTCCCGTTCTTCTTCGATGGCCGAGTAATCATGGATATTAAACGCACGATCCTGATCGTCGCCCTGGCAATCGTGTCCTACGTCATGGTTCTTAAGTGGAACCAGGATTATGGCCAGGCTGCCCTGCCGACTCAGAATGTTGCTGCCAACACCGCCACCCCGGCTCTACCGGATACGCCTGTTGGTAACAATGCTTCCGCCAGTGCCGATGTACCCAGCGCGAATGCCGATACCAGCACCCCTACCGAAACTCCGGTAGCGGCAAGCAAAGACCTCATCCAGGTAAAAACGGATGTGCTCGACCTGGCTATCGATCCTCAAGGTGGTGATATCGCCCAGCTGAAGCTGCCGCTGTATCCACGTCGCCAGGACCATCCGGAAATTCCGTTCCAGCTGTTCGATAACGGTGGCGAACGTACTTATCTGGCGCAAAGTGGACTGACCGGTGTCAACGGTCCGGATGCTCGTCCTGCAGGACGCCCGGTCTACTCGGCCGAGAAAAAGACTTATCAACTGGCTGACGGCCAGAACCAGCTGAATGTCGACCTGAAATTCAGCGACGCCGGCGTCAACTACATCAAGCGTTTCACCTTTACCCGCGGTCTGTACGATCTGAAAGTCACCTATCTGATCGACAACACCAGCGACAAGGCCTGGACTGGCAACCTGTTTGCCCAGCTCAAACGCGACGCCAGCTCCGATCCGTCTTCCAGCACCGCCACCGGCACCGCGACTTACTTGGGCGCCGCCCTGTGGACAAGTTCCGAGCCGTACAAAAAAGTGTCGATGAAAGATATCGACAAGGGCTCGCTGAAAGAAACCGTGCAAGGTGGCTGGGTTGCCTGGCTGCAACACTACTTCGTGACCGCCTGGATCCCGGCGAAGAACGAAAGCAACGTGGTGCAGACCCGCAAGGATAACCAAGGCAACTACATCATCGGTTTCACTGGCCCGGCGCTGACCGTTGCACCAGGTGCCAAGGCTGAAACCACCGCCACTCTGTACGCCGGTCCGAAAAGCCAGGCCGTTCTGAAAGAGTTGTCCCCAGGCCTGGAACTGACTGTCGACTACGGCATTCTGTGGTTCATTGCCCAGCCAATCTTCTGGCTGCTGCAACATATCCACAGCATTGTGGGTAACTGGGGCTGGTCGATCATCTTCCTGACCATGTTGATCAAGGGGATCTTCTTCCCACTGTCGGCAGCCAGCTACAAATCCATGGCGCGCATGCGTGCAGTGGCGCCGAAACTGGCGGCTCTGAAAGAGCAACATGGCGACGACCGGCAGAAAATGTCGCAAGCCATGATGGAGCTGTACAAGAAAGAGAAGATCAATCCGCTGGGTGGTTGCTTGCCAATCCTCGTGCAGATGCCGGTGTTCCTGTCCTTGTACTGGGTACTCCTGGAAAGCGTGGAAATGCGCCAGGCGCCATTCATGCTGTGGATTACCGACCTGTCGATCAAGGATCCGTTCTTCATCCTGCCGATCATCATGGGCGCCACCATGTTCATCCAGCAGCAGCTGAACCCGACTCCTCCGGATCCGATGCAGGCCAAGGTGATGAAAATGATGCCAATCATCTTCACCTTCTTCTTCCTGTGGTTCCCGGCCGGTCTGGTGCTGTACTGGGTTGTGAACAACTGCCTGTCGATCGCACAACAGTGGTACATCACACGTAAGATCGAAGCCGCTACCAAGAAAGCAGCGGCCTGACCTACTCTGTGGATAACCACTCAAAACGCCCCCTAGTGGGGCGTTTTGCTATCTGTCACTTTTGTCTGCCTCTTTATGCCTGGAGCGGGTTATGAATGTCCCTCGTGAAACCATCGCAGCCGTCGCCACCGCCCAGGGGCGTGGTGGTGTGGGCATCGTGCGTATTTCCGGACCGCTGGCCAGCGTTGCCGCCAAGGCCATCAGCGGCCGCGAGCTGAAACCGCGTTACGCCCATTACGGGCCGTTTTTCAGCGATCGGGACGAGGTCCTGGACGAGGGGATCGCCCTGTATTTCCCGGGGCCGAACTCCTTTACCGGCGAAGACGTGCTGGAACTTCAGGGCCACGGCGGCCCGATCGTCCTGGATATGTTGCTGCAGCGCTGCCTGCAGCTGGGATGTCGCCTGGCCCGGCCGGGGGAATTCAGCGAACGCGCCTTCCTCAACGACAAGCTCGACCTGGCCCAGGCTGAAGCCATCGCCGACCTGATCGAGGCCAGTTCCGCACAGGCCGCGCGTAATGCCTTGCGCTCTTTGCAGGGGGCATTCTCCAAGCGTGTGCATAACCTGACCGAGCAATTGATTGCGCTGCGCATCTACGTCGAGGCGGCTATCGATTTTCCCGAGGAAGAAATCGACTTCCTGGCCGATGGCCATGTGCTGCAGATGCTCGACACCGTGCGCGACGAGTTATCCACCGTGGTCCGCGAAGCCGGGCAGGGCGCCTTGTTGCGTGACGGTATGACCGTGGTCATCGCTGGTCGGCCGAATGCCGGCAAGTCCAGCCTGCTCAATGCCCTGGCCGGACGCGAAGCGGCCATCGTCACCGAGATCGCCGGCACTACCCGGGATGTGCTGCGTGAACATATCCACATCGACGGCATGCCGCTGCACGTTGTGGATACCGCGGGACTGCGCGATACCGAAGACCAGGTGGAAAAGATCGGTGTTGAACGTGCCCTCAAGGCCATCGGCGAGGCCGACCGCGTATTGCTGGTGGTCGATGCCACGGCGCCGGAAGCGCTGGACCCCTTTGCCTTGTGGCCAGAGTTCCTGGAACAGCGGCCGGATCCGGCGAAAGTCACCCTGATCCGCAACAAGGCCGACCTGACCAACGAAGCGATTGCCCTGGAAGTCAGCGACGATGGCCACGTGACTATCAGCCTGAGCGCCAAGGCGGGAGGCAAGGGGCTGGAGTTATTGCGTGAGCACCTCAAGGCTTGCATGGGTTACGAGCAGACGTCCGAAAGCAGCTTCAGTGCGCGCAGGCGTCACCTGGAAGCCCTGCACCACGCCAGTGAGGCGCTTGAACACGGGCGTTCACAACTGACCCTGGCCGGCGCCGGCGAACTGCTGGCTGAAGACCTGCGTCAGGCCCAGCAATCCCTGGGGAAAATTACCGGCGCTTTCAGCTCGGACGACCTGCTGGGCCGGATCTTCTCCAGCTTCTGTATCGGTAAATAACCCCATCCCCCAAGGAGCAGCCGTTCGACGGCTCACTTGCTCGTGATGCTCAGTGGCGATGTTCTGCCCGGCATCACGGGCGAACCTGCTCCTGCAACCCCTCGTACTCCCATCATTTCCGAGTTTGCCGGATGCCATCGAGCGCTTCGGCGAATTTTTCGTGGGCGCCATTTGGTCGGCTGGGCCCTTTTCTGTGGATTAAGCCCTGTGAATAACTGCCCTTAGGCTCAGTTGATAACAAGGCCTCAAAACTGAGGAAAACCTGCTCTGTGGATAAGCATCACTTTAATCCACAGGCTTACACCGGTTATCCAACGGCCTCGTTGCCACCTAACCACAGACTTTTGAATCTCTGTACACATTGAAAACAAAGGGCTGCATGAATCTATCCACAGATAGGTCGGTGCCTAAGAATAAACATAAAAACAAAGATTTAATAAATTTCTCTCTTTTTAATTTCTATTGTCCGTTAGTCATCCACAGCTGGTTAAATTTTGTGCAAAGGGTTCTTTAGGAAGGGCGAAGACCCTATACTTGTCCGTTATCCCAAGAACCCATCCTTTTTTACCCATATAAGCAGGCACGAGGTGCGTGGTGGATTTCCCTTCCCGTTTTGAAGTGATCGTCATCGGCGGCGGTCATGCCGGTACCGAGGCAGCACTTGCATCAGCACGCATGGGGGCAAAAACCCTGTTGCTGACGCACAACGTGGAAACCCTCGGAGCGATGAGCTGCAATCCCGCGATTGGCGGGATCGGTAAAAGTCATCTGGTCAAAGAAATCGATGCCCTCGGCGGTGCGATGGCCATGGCTACCGATAAAGGTGGTATTCAGTTTCGGGTGTTGAACAGCCGCAAAGGCCCGGCCGTGCGTGCTACTCGTGCCCAGGCCGACCGCATCCTGTACAAGGCCGCTGTCCGCGAAATCCTGGAAAACCAGCCGAACCTGTGGATATTTCAACAGGCGGCGGATGACCTGATCGTCGAACAGGACCAGGTTCGCGGCGTAGTGACCCAGATGGGCCTGCGTTTCTTCGCCGAATCCGTGGTGTTGACCACCGGTACCTTCCTCGGTGGACTTATCCACATCGGGATGCAGAATTATTCCGGCGGTCGCGCCGGCGATCCGCCCTCGATCGCCTTGGCCCAGCGCCTGCGTGAATTGCCGCTACGTGTCGGTCGCCTGAAAACCGGCACGCCGCCGCGTATCGATGGTCGTTCCGTGGATTTCTCGGTGATGACCGAACAACCAGGCGATACGCCGATTCCGGTGATGTCGTTCCTGGGCTCGAAAGAGCAGCATCCGCGGCAGGTCAGTTGCTGGATCACCCATACCAATGCCCGTACCCACGAGATCATTGCTTCCAACCTTGATCGTTCGCCGATGTATTCCGGGGTGATCGAGGGAATCGGCCCGCGCTACTGCCCGTCGATCGAAGACAAGATCCATCGCTTTGCCGACAAGGAGAGCCATCAGGTCTTCATCGAGCCGGAAGGCCTGACCACCCACGAGCTGTACCCGAACGGGATATCCACATCCTTGCCGTTCGATGTGCAGTTGCAGATCGTGCAATCGATCCGCGGCATGGAAAACGCCCACATCGTGCGTCCTGGTTACGCCATCGAGTACGACTACTTCGATCCGCGTGACCTGAAGTACAGCCTGGAAACCAAAGTGATCGGCGGTCTGTTCTTTGCCGGCCAGATCAACGGCACCACCGGCTACGAAGAAGCTGGCGCCCAGGGGTTGCTCGCTGGCGCCAACGCCGCACTGTGCGCGCAGGGCAAAGACAGTTGGTGCCCACGTCGCGACGAGGCCTACATCGGTGTGCTGGTCGACGACCTGATTACCCTGGGAACCCAGGAACCGTATCGGATGTTCACATCCCGTGCCGAATACCGCCTGATCCTGCGCGAAGACAACGCCGATCTGCGCCTGACCGAAAAAGGTCGGGAACTGGGTCTGGTGGACGATGTCCGTTGGGCCGCGTTCTGCAAAAAACGCGAAGGTATTGCCCTGGAAGAGCAACGCCTGAAAAGCACCTGGGTTCGCCCGGGTACCGAACAAGGCGATGCGATCGCCGAAAAGTTCGGCACGCCGCTGACCCATGAGTACAACTTGCTGAATCTGCTGAGCAGGCCGGAAATCGACTACGCTGGTCTGGTCGAAGTGACCGGGCAGGGTGCAGAAGATCCACAGGTTGCCGAACAGGTCGAGATCAAGACCAAGTACGCCGGCTACATCGATCGCCAGCAGGACGAAATCGCTCGTCTGCGGGCCAGCGAGGACACCAAGCTGCCTGTGGATATCGACTACAGCACCATCTCCGGCCTCTCGAAAGAGATCCAGAGCAAGCTCGGCGCCACGCGTCCTGAAACCCTGGGCCAGGCTTCGCGGATCCCGGGCGTTACACCGGCAGCGATTTCCCTGTTGATGATTCACTTGAAAAAACGCGGCGCGGGCCGTCAGTTGGAGCAAAGCGCTTGAGTTCGCAGGTCACCTCGCAACATGCAGAAGAGTTATCCACAGGTGCTCGCCAACTCGGTGTCAACCTGACAGAAACCCAGCACGAATTACTGCTGGGTTATCTGGCCCTGTTGATCAAATGGAACAAGGCTTACAACCTGACCGCCGTGCGCGATCCGGATGAAATGGTCTCGCGTCATCTGCTCGATAGCCTGAGCGTGATGTCGTTCATCGAAAACGGTCGCTGGCTGGATGTTGGCAGCGGCGGAGGGATGCCGGGTATTCCATTGGCTATCCTGTTTCCGGATTCGCAAGTGACCTGTCTGGACAGTAATGGCAAGAAAACCCGCTTCCTGACCCAGGTCAAACTGGAACTGAAGCTGGATAACCTGAATGTTATCCACAGTCGTGTCGAAGCTTTCCAACCGCAGCAGCCGTTCAACGGGATCATTTCCCGGGCGTTCAGCAGCATGGAGAATTTCACCAACTGGACTCGCCACCTCGGCGACCGCGATACACGTTGGCTGGCAATGAAGGGCGTTCATCCCGCCGATGAGCTGGTAGCATTGCCGGCAGACTTCCACCTCGATAGCGAACACGCCCTGGCCGTACCCGGTTGCCAAGGCCAACGCCATCTGCTGATACTGCGCCGCACGGCATGATTGGGAACACAAGCAAGAATGGCTAAGGTATTCGCGATAGCGAACCAGAAAGGTGGCGTGGGCAAGACCACCACCTGCATCAACCTCGCAGCATCGCTGGTTGCTACCAAGCGCCGGGTGCTGTTGATCGATCTCGATCCACAGGGCAACGCCACCATGGGTAGCGGTGTGGATAAACACGGCCTGGAAAATTCGGTCTACGACCTGCTGATCGGCGAATGCGATCTGGCCCAGGCCATGCACTACTCCGAGCACGGCGGTTATCAACTGCTGCCGGCGAACCGCGACCTGACCGCTGCGGAAGTCGTTCTGCTGGAAATGCAGATGAAGGAAAGCCGTCTGCGCAGCGCCCTGGCGCCAATCCGGGAAAACTACGATTACATTCTGATCGACTGCCCGCCGTCGCTGTCGATGCTCACGCTCAACGCCTTGGTTGCCGCCGATGGGGTAATTATCCCCATGCAGTGCGAGTACTTTGCGCTTGAAGGGCTGAGCGACCTTGTGGATAACATCAAGCGCATCTCCGAATTGCTCAATCCGAACCTCAAGGTCGAAGGCCTGCTGCGGACCATGTACGACCCGCGGCTGAGCCTGATGAACGATGTGTCCGCGCAGCTCAAGGAACACTTCGGCGATCAGCTGTACGACACGGTGATCCCGCGCAACATCCGTCTGGCGGAAGCCCCCAGTTATGGCATGCCGGCGTTGGCCTACGACAAACAGTCCCGCGGTGCCATCGCCTATCTGGCCCTCGCTGGCGAGATGGTTCGTCGGCAACGGAAAAATTCACGCGCAGCCGCTGCCCAGCCAACTTAAGGAATCCCCATGGCCGTCAAGAAACGAGGTCTCGGACGTGGACTGGATGCACTGTTGAGTGGTCCGACTGTCAGCGCACTGGAAGAACAAGCGGTGCAAGCCGATGTGCGCGAGTTGCAGCATCTGCCGCTGGACCTGATCCAGCGCGGCAAGTATCAGCCGCGCCGGGACATGGACCCCCAGGCACTGGAAGAACTGGCGAGCTCGATCAAGAGCCAGGGCGTGATGCAACCGATCGTGGTGCGTCCGATCGGTTCCGGCCGTTTTGAAATCATCGCCGGCGAGCGCCGCTGGCGCGCCAGCCAGCAGGCGGGTCAGGAAACCATCCCGGCGATGGTCCGCGATGTGCCGGACGAAACCGCCATCGCCATGGCGCTGATCGAGAATATCCAGCGCGAAGATCTCAATCCCATCGAGGAAGCGGTTGCCCTGCAGCGCCTGCAGCAGGAATTCCAGCTGACTCAGCAGCAGGTTGCCGAGGCTGTGGGTAAGTCCCGCGTGACCGTAGCCAACCTGCTGCGCCTGATCGCTTTGCCTGAAGTGATCAAGACCATGCTGTCCCACGGCGACCTGGAAATGGGTCATGCCCGTGCCTTGCTGGGTTTGCCGGAAAATCAACAGGTTGAAGGGGCGCGACACGTTGTCGCACGCGGCCTCACCGTACGCCAGACCGAAGCCCTGGTTCGCCAGTGGCTCAGTGGCAAACAACAGCCTGCCGAACCCGTCAAACCCGACCCGGATATCGCGCGCCTGGAGCAGCGCCTGGCCGAGCGCCTGGGCTCTGCGGTGCAGATTCGTCACGGAAAGAAAGGGAAAGGTCAGTTGGTCATCGGGTACAACTCCCTCGATGAGCTTCAAGGCGTCCTTGCACACATCCGCTGAAACATTTCCTCATGTAGCGTGCAGTCGGAAATCACTACCCGGCAGTTGAATAGGGGCTGAACCGCCCCTATACTCTGCGCGCATTTTGTCGGCACAAATTATGCCAAGTTATTGAATTATGGCAGCCGACCCATGAGGAGCAAGAGTGATGGAAACCCGCACGCCAAACCGCTTGCCGTTCCATCGCTTGGCGGTTTTCCCGGTTTTATTGGCTCAATTGGTCGTTTTAATGCTGGCCGCCTTGGCGCTCTGGCAATGGCATGGAGTCGTAGCCGGATACTCAGGCCTTTGCGGGGGGCTGATAGCCTTGCTACCCAATGTGTATTTCGCTCACAGGGCATTTCGGTTTTCCGGCGCCCGAGCAGCTCAAGCCATCGTCCGGTCTTTTTATGCCGGCGAGGCGGGCAAACTGATTTTGACGGCAGTGCTCTTTGCATTGACGTTCGCAGGTGTGAAGCCATTGGCGCCGCTAGCTGTATTCGGCGTCTTCGTGCTGACCCAACTGGTCAGCTGGTTCGCTCCCCTGCTTATGAGAACAAGACTTTCGAGACCTTAGGGCGTTTGAGGCAACCATGGCAGAAACAACCGCTTCGGGCTATATCCAGCACCACTTGCAGAACCTGACCTTCGGTCAGCTACCTAATGGCGGCTGGGGCTTTGCCCACACCGCAGCAGAAGCCAAAGAAATGGGCTTCTGGGCATTCCACGTCGATACCCTCGGCTGGTCTGTGGCGTTGGGTCTGATCTTCGTTCTTCTTTTCCGCATGGCGGCCAAGAAGGCAACTTCCGGTCAGCCAGGTGCTTTGCAGAACTTCGTTGAAGTATTGGTCCAGTTCGTCGATGGCAGCGTGAAAGACAGCTTCCATGGCCGTAGCCCAGTGATTGCACCGCTGGCACTGACCATCTTCGTCTGGGTGTTCCTGATGAACGCCATCGACTTGATCCCGGTCGACTGGATTCCTCAGCTGGCCATCCTGATCTCCGGCGATGCGCACATTCCTTTCCGTGCCGTGTCGACTACCGACCCGAACGCCACGCTGGCCATGGCCTTCTCGGTATTCGCACTGATCATTTTCTACAGCATCAAGATCAAGGGTATCGGCGGTTTCATCGGCGAACTGACCCTGCACCCGTTCGGCAGCAAGAACATCTTCGTTCAGGCGCTGCTGATTCCGGTGAACTTCCTGCTTGAATTCGTGACGCTGATCGCCAAGCCAATCTCCCTGGCACTGCGTCTGTTCGGCAACATGTACGCTGGCGAACTGGTGTTCATCCTGATCGCCGTGATGTTCGGCAGCGGCCTGCTCTGGCTCAGCGGCCTGGGCGTGGTGCTGCAATGGGCGTGGGCTGTGTTCCACATCCTGATCATCACCCTGCAAGCGTTTATCTTCATGATGCTGACCATCGTCTACCTGTCGATGGCGCACGAAGAGAACCATTAAGACCGGTCTCGATCAGTCTGATGTCCCTCCCGGTCAAACGGGAGGGGGCCCGTCTAGGGCACGATGAAACGATTTGTTTTACCGCTTTAATCTAAAAAACCTAAACCATACGACGTAAAAGTCGGGAGGAAAGATGGAAACTGTAGTTGGTCTAACCGCTATCGCTGTTGCACTGTTGATCGGCCTGGGCGCACTGGGTACCGCAATTGGTTTCGGCCTGTTGGGCGGCAAGTTCCTGGAAGGCGCTGCGCGTCAGCCAGAGATGGTTCCAATGCTGCAAGTTAAAATGTTCATCGTTGCCGGCCTGCTCGACGCCGTAACCATGATCGGCGTTGGTATCGCTCTGTTCTTCACCTTCGCGAACCCCTTCGTTGGTCAACTCGCTGGCTAATCACTCGAATTTTCGAGTTGATTGGTGTGATGGACAACGAACGAGCGAGGTGTTGGCGTGAACATTAATGCAACCCTGATTGGCCAGTCCGTTGCGTTCTTCATTTTTGTACTGTTTTGCATGAAGTTCGTGTGGCCTCCGGTCATCGCGGCTTTGCACGAACGTCAGAAGAAGATCGCGGATGGACTGGACGCTGCCAGCCGAGCAGCTCGCGACCTGGAACTGGCCCAAGAGAAAGCGGGTCAGCAACTGCGCGAAGCAAAAGCTCAGGCAGCCGAAATCATTGAGCAAGCCAAGAAACGCGGTAACCAGATCGTCGAAGAGGCTGTTGAAAAAGCCCGTATCGACGCTGACCGTGTGAAGGTTCAGGCTCAGGCCGAGATCGAGCAGGAACTGAACAGTGTCAAAGACGCGCTGCGTGCCCAACTGGGTGTGCTGGCCGTTGGCGGCGCCGAGAAGATCCTGGGCGCCACAATCGATCAAAACGCGCACGCGGAGCTGGTTAACAAACTGGCTGCTGAAATTTAAGCGAGGGCGATCATGGCAGAACTGACCACGTTGGCCCGACCTTACGCTAAGGCGGCCTTCGAGCACGCTCAGGCCCACCAGCAGCTGGCCTCTTGGTCAGCCATGCTCGGCCTGGCTGCAGCGGTGTCGCAAGACGACACCATGCGGCGCGTGCTCAAGGCCCCGCGACTGACGAGCGCAGACAAGGCCGCCACGTTTATCGACGTGTGCGGCGACAAGTTCGATGCCAAGGCACAGAATTTCATCCACGTCGTTGCCGAAAACGACCGTCTCCTGCTTCTGCCGGAGATCGCCGCTCTGTTCGACCTGTACAAGGCCGAGCAAGAGAAGTCGGTAGATGTGGAAGTCACCAGTGCTTTTGCGTTGAACCAAGAACAGCAAGACAAACTCGCCAAGGTTCTCAGTGCACGACTCGACCGGGAAGTGCGCCTGCAAGTTGCGGAGGACGCTGCCCTGATTGGTGGTGTCGTCATCCGCGCCGGCGACCTGGTTATCGATGGCTCGATTCGCGGCAAAATCGCGAAACTTGCCGAAGCATTGAAATCTTGAGTTTGAAGGGGCAGCAGAGCAATGCAGCAACTCAATCCTTCCGAAATAAGTGAAATTATCAAGGGCCGCATCGAAAAGCTCGATGTGACCTCTCAAGCCCGTAACGAAGGCACTGTCGTCAGCGTTTCTGACGGTATCGTGCGGATTCACGGTCTGGCCGACGTCATGTACGGCGAGATGATCGAGTTTCCGGGCGGTGTCTACGGTATGGCACTCAACCTCGAGCAAGACTCCGTAGGTGCCGTTGTACTGGGCGCATACACGACTCTGGCTGAAGGCATGAGCGCCAAGTGCACCGGCCGCATCCTCGAAGTTCCGGTTGGTAAGGAACTGCTGGGTCGCGTAGTCGACGCACTGGGTAACCCAGTTGACGGCAAAGGTCCGCTGAACAACACCGAGACCGACGCGGTCGAGAAAGTTGCTCCAGGCGTGATCTGGCGTAAGTCGGTAGACCAGCCTGTACAGACTGGCTACAAGGCTGTCGATGCCATGATCCCGGTCGGCCGTGGCCAGCGTGAGCTGATCATCGGTGACCGTCAGATCGGTAAGACCGCTCTGGCGATCGACGCGATCATCAACCAGAAAGACAGCGGCATCTTCTGCGTATACGTAGCAGTAGGTCAGAAGCAATCGACCATCGCCAACGTTGTTCGCAAGCTGGAAGAAAACGGCGCTCTGGCCAACACCATCATCGTGGCTGCCAGTGCTTCCGAATCCGCTGCCCTGCAATTCCTGGCACCGTACTCCGGTTGCACCATGGGCGAATACTTCCGCGACCGCGGTGAAGACGCGCTGATCGTTTATGACGATCTGTCCAAGCAAGCAGTGGCTTACCGCCAGATTTCCCTGCTGCTGCGCCGTCCACCAGGCCGTGAAGCTTACCCAGGCGACGTGTTCTATCTCCACTCCCGTCTGCTGGAGCGCGCATCCCGCGTTTCGGAAGAGTACGTAGAGAAGTTCACCAACGGCGCGGTAACTGGCAAGACCGGTTCCCTGACCGCACTGCCGATCATCGAAACCCAGGCTGGCGACGTTTCCGCGTTCGTTCCGACCAACGTGATTTCCATCACCGACGGTCAGATCTTCCTGGAATCGGCCATGTTCAACTCCGGCATCCGTCCGGCAGTGAACGCCGGTGTTTCGGTATCCCGTGTAGGTGGTGCCGCTCAGACCAAGATCATCAAGAAGCTGTCCGGTGGTATCCGTACCGCTCTGGCTCAGTACCGTGAACTGGCGGCATTCGCCCAGTTCGCTTCTGACCTGGACGAAGCGACCCGTAAGCAACTTGAACACGGTCAGCGCGTTACCGAGCTGATGAAGCAGAAGCAATACGCGCCTATGTCCATCGCTGACATGTCGCTGTCGCTGTATGCCGCTGAACGTGGGTTCCTGACTGACGTCGAAATCGCCAAGATCGGTAGCTTCGAACAAGCGCTGATTGCTTACTTCAACCGCGATCACGCCGATTTGATGGCGAAGATCAACGTGAAGGGTGACTTCAATGACGAAATCGACGCTGGCCTGAAAGCCGGTATCGAGAAGTTCAAGGCCACCCAAACCTGGTAAGCCGCAGCGGGGGCCGCGAGGCTCCCGCTTGCTAACCTGATAGGTGTTACATGGCAGGCGCAAAAGAGATTCGCAGTAAGATTGCGAGCATCAAAAGCACGCAAAAGATTACCAGCGCCATGGAAAAAGTGGCGGTCAGCAAAATGCGCAAGGCACAAATGCGCATGGCTGCTAGCCGTCCTTACGCGGAGCGCATCCGCCAGGTTATTGGTCATCTGGCCAACGCCAACCCGGAATATCGCCACCCATTCATGATCGACCGTGCAATCAAGCGCGTCGGTTATATCGTGGTGAGCAGTGACCGTGGTCTGTGCGGTGGTTTGAATACCAACCTGTTCAAGGCTTTGGTCAAGGACATGGCGGTAAACCGCGAAAATGGCGTCGAGATCGATCTGTGCGTGGTTGGCAGCAAAGGTGCGGCTTTCTTCCGTAACTTCGGCGGTAACGTCGTCGCTGCAATCAGCCACCTGGGTGAAGAGCCGTCGATCAATGACCTGATCGGCAGCGTCAAGGTGATGCTGGATGCCTACCTGGACGGCCGGATTGACCGCCTGTCCGTGGTGTCCAACAAGTTCATCAACACCATGACGCAACAGCCTACGGTGGAGCAGTTGATTCCGCTGGTGGCAACCCCGGATCAAGAACTCAAGCACCACTGGGACTATCTCTACGAACCGGACGCCAAAGAGCTGCTTGACGGCTTGATGGTTCGCTACGTGGAGTCGCAGGTCTACCAGGCGGTGGTCGAGAACAACGCGGCTGAACAAGCTGCGCGGATGATCGCGATGAAGAACGCTACCGACAACGCCGGTGATTTGATCAGCGATTTGCAGCTGATCTACAACAAGGCGCGTCAGGCTGCGATCACCCAAGAGATCTCGGAAATCGTCGGCGGCGCTGCCGCGGTTTAACGGTTCAAATATTCAGAGGATCCAGCTATGAGTAGCGGACGTATCGTTCAAATCATCGGCGCCGTTATCGACGTGGAATTTCCACGCGACAGCGTACCGAGCATCTACGACGCCTTGAAGGTTCAAGGCGCCGAAACCACTCTGGAAGTTCAGCAGCAGCTGGGCGACGGCGTGGTACGTACCATTGCGATGGGCTCCACCGAGGGCTTGAAGCGCGGTCTGGACGTCAACAACACTGGCGCAGCCATCTCCGTACCGGTCGGTAAAGCGACCCTGGGCCGGATCATGGACGTACTGGGCAACCCGATCGACGAAGCTGGCCCGATCGGCGAAGAAGAGCGTTGGGGCATTCACCGTCCTGCGCCGACCTTCGCTGAACAAGCTGGCGGCAACGACCTCCTGGAAACCGGCATCAAGGTTATCGACCTGGTTTGCCCGTTCGCCAAGGGCGGTAAAGTCGGTCTGTTCGGTGGTGCCGGTGTGGGCAAAACCGTAAACATGATGGAACTGATCCGTAACATCGCCATCGAGCACAGCGGTTATTCCGTGTTCGCCGGTGTGGGTGAGCGTACTCGTGAGGGTAACGACTTCTACCACGAGATGAAGGATTCCAACGTTCTGGACAAAGTGGCACTGGTATACGGCCAGATGAACGAGCCGCCGGGAAACCGTCTGCGCGTAGCTCTGACCGGCCTGACCATGGCCGAGAAGTTCCGTGACGAAGGTAACGACGTTCTGCTGTTCGTCGACAACATCTATCGTTACACCCTGGCCGGTACCGAAGTATCCGCACTGCTGGGCCGTATGCCTTCGGCAGTAGGTTACCAGCCGACCCTGGCTGAAGAGATGGGCGTTCTGCAAGAGCGTATCACTTCGACCAAGCAAGGCTCGATCACCTCGATCCAAGCGGTATACGTACCTGCGGACGACTTGACCGACCCGTCGCCAGCGACCACCTTCGCCCACTTGGACGCCACCGTCGTACTGTCCCGTGACATCGCTTCCCTGGGTATCTACCCAGCGGTAGACCCACTGGACTCGACTTCCCGTCAGCTGGACCCGAACGTGATCGGCAACGAGCACTACGAAACCGCTCGCGGCGTTCAGTACGTGCTGCAGCGCTACAAAGAGCTGAAGGACATCATTGCGATCCTGGGTATGGACGAACTGTCCGAAGCCGACAAGCAACTGGTATCCCGCGCTCGTAAGATCCAGCGCTTCCTGTCGCAGCCGTTCTTCGTGGCTGAAGTCTTCACTGGTTCTCCAGGCAAATACGTTTCCCTGAAAGACACCATCGCTGGCTTCAAAGGCATCCTCAACGGTGACTACGACCATCTGCCAGAACAAGCGTTCTACATGGTTGGTGGCATCGAAGAAGCGATCGAGAAAGCCAAGAAACTGTAATCCCGGCGCC
The DNA here is from genome assembly GCF_013466605.1 of Pseudomonas chlororaphis subsp. aurantiaca. Lineage (NCBI taxonomy): Bacteria > Pseudomonadati > Pseudomonadota > Gammaproteobacteria > Pseudomonadales > Pseudomonadaceae > Pseudomonas > Pseudomonas chlororaphis. The sequence goes on along the minus strand of NZ_CP059162.1, from coordinate 6,936,901 downwards.
CGGCAACGGGCGCTAATTTAGGTTGAGGCAAGCAGATGGCTATGACAGTCCATTGCGATATCGTCAGCGCGGAAGGAGAAATCTTCTCCGGTCTGGTCGAGATGGTGATCGCACACGGTGAGCTGGGGGATCTTGGTATCGCCCTGGGTCACGCTCCGCTGATCACTAACCTGAAACCAGGTCCGATCCGCTTGATCAAACAGGGCGGGGAAACCGAGGTGTTCTACATCTCCGGTGGTTTCCTCGAGGTTCAGCCGAACATGGTCAAGGTTCTTGCCGACACCGTGCAGCGTGCTGCCGACCTGGACGAAGCCTCCGCTCAGGAAGCCGTCAAGGCTGCCGAGAAGGCCTTGCATGAAAAAGGCTCGGAGTTCGACTACGGTGCCGCTGCTGCACGTCTGGCCGAGGCCGCAGCCCAGCTGCGCACCGTCCAGCAGATCCGCAAGAAGTTCGGCGGCTAAGCCGCGGGATTTCCGCGTGATTGATTAAAAAGGGTAGCCTCGGCTACCCTTTTTTCTTTTTTGTAATTCACCTCTTGGTCGCAGCCGCCGACCACCCAGGATTGGTAGCCAGTCATGTCTCTCGAAATCGTTATTCTCGCTGCCGGTCAAGGCACCCGCATGCGTTCGTCGTTGCCCAAGGTCCTGCACCCGGTGGCGGGCAACTCCATGCTTGGACATGTTATCCACAGTGCCCGGCAACTCGATCCACAACGCATCCATGTCGTCATCGGTCATGGCGCCGATGCGGTGCGCGAGCGCCTGGCGGCGGATGACCTGAATTTCGTGCTGCAGGACAAGCAGCTCGGCACCGGCCATGCCGTGGCCCAGGCCGTGCCTTTCATCACCGCCGACACCGTGCTGATCCTGTATGGCGATGTGCCGCTGATCGAGGTGGAAACCCTGCAACGCCTGCTCAAGCAGGCAGGTCCTGAGCAACTGGGCCTGCTCACTGTCGAGCTGGCCGATCCGACCGGTTACGGCCGCATCGTGCGTGACGCTGCCGGCAAGGTGGCCGCCATCGTCGAGCAGAAGGACACCAACGAAGCCCAGCGCGCGATCACCGAAGGCAACACCGGCATTCTCGCGGTACCGGCCAATCGCCTCGGCGACTGGATGAGCCGGCTGTCGAACAACAACGCCCAGGGCGAGTATTACCTGACCGACGTGATCGCCATGGCGGTCAGCGACGGCCTGGCGGTGGCCACCGAGCAACCCCACGACGCCATGGAAGTGCAGGGCGCCAACGATCGCAAGCAGCTGGCCGAGCTGGAGCGTCATTACCAGCTGCGGGCGGCCCGCCGTCTGATGGCCCAGGGCGTGACCCTGCGCGATCCTGCGCGTTTCGACGTGCGTGGCGAAGTCAGCGTCGGCCGCGATGTGCTGATCGACATCAATGTGATTCTCGAAGGTCGCGTGGTCATCGAGGACGACGTGGTGATCGGCCCGAACTGCGTGATCAAGGACAGCACCCTGCGCAAGGGCGTGGTGATCAAGGCCAACAGTCATATCGAAGGCGCTGTGCTGGGCGAGGGCAGCGATGCCGGCCCGTTCGCCCGCCTGCGTCCGGGTACCGTCCTTGATGCCCGTGCCCATGTGGGTAACTTTGTCGAGTTGAAGAACGCGCACATGGGCGAGGGCGCCAAGGCCGGGCACCTGGCCTACCTGGGCGATGCCGAGATCGGTGCGCGCAGCAATATCGGCGCCGGCACCATCACCTGCAACTACGATGGCGCCAACAAGCATCGGACGGTGCTGGGCGAAGACGTATTCATCGGTTCCAACAACTCGTTGGTGGCACCTGTGGATATCCAGGATGGCGCCACTACGGCGGCCGGTTCCACCATCAACCAGACTGTGGAAAAAGCCCAGCTGGCTGTGGCCCGTGCCCGGCAGAAGAACATCGACGGCTGGAAACGCCCGGTGAAAATCAAGAAGAGCTGAGTTATCCACAGTCCGATGCAAGGTCGGTGCTGTTCGTTCTGCCTATCGTGAGCAAACTCGCGGCTACAGGATTGATACCCATCTTCCTGTAGCCCGCGAAGCGCCATCCCTGTGGATAGTTTCTTCAGGCTGTTATCCACAGCATTTTTTTCATTTCCCTCGCTTGACGAATTTCCGGCAATAGGTTTTGATTGCTTCCGTTATCTTTCGAATCGAAACTTAAGTGCTCATGTCGAAACGCAACACCCCCCAACGACGCCACAATATTCTCGCCTTGCTCAATGAACAGGGTGAAGTGAGTGTGGACGAGTTGGCTAAACGCTTCGAAACTTCGGAAGTTACGATCCGTAAGGACCTGGCGGCCCTGGAGAGCAACGGCCTGTTGCTGCGGCGCTACGGCGGCGCAATCACCATGCCGCAGGAACTGGTTGGCGATATCGGCCAGCCGGTCTCCCGCTACAAACAAGCCATCGCCCGCGCGGCGGTGGCGCGGATTCGCGAACACGCACGCATCATCATCGACAGCGGCAGTACCACCGCGGCCATGATCCCCGAACTCGGCCAGCAGCCGGGCCTGGTGGTGATGACCAACTCGTTGCATGTGGCCAATGCCTTGAGCGAACTGGAGCACGAGCCGGTGCTGTTGATGACCGGCGGCACCTGGGACCCCCATTCCGAGTCGTTCCAGGGGCAGGTCGCCGAGCAGGTATTGCGTTCCTACGACTTCGACCAGCTGTTTATCGGTGCCGATGGCATCGATCTGGTGCGCGGGACCACCACCTTCAACGAATTGCTCGGCCTGAGCCGGGTGATGGCCGAGGTGGCGCGGGAAGTCGTGGTGATGGTCGAGGCCGACAAGATCGGCCGCAAGATTCCCAACCTGGAGCTGCCCTGGAGCAGCGTCCATACCCTTATTACCGATGATCGCCTGCCTGCAGAGGCCCGCGACCAGATTCAAGCCCGCGGCATCACGCTGATTTGCGCGGCAGTCATCTAGGAGAGAAACCATGTGTGGAATTGTTGGCGCCGTCGCTGAGCGGAATATCACGGCCATCCTGCTCGAAGGCCTCAAGCGTCTCGAATACCGCGGCTACGACAGCGCCGGGGTGGCGGTCCTGACCAACGATGGCAAGCTCGAGCGCATGCGTCGTCCGGGCAAGGTCAGCGAGCTGGAGCAGGCCCTGGCCGGCGAGCCGCTGGTCGGTCGCCTGGGCATCGCCCACACCCGCTGGGCCACTCACGGCGCGCCGTGCGAACGCAACGCCCACCCGCATTTCTCCGGTGACCTGGCAGTCGTCCATAACGGCATCATCGAGAACCATGAAGCCCTGCGCGAGCAGCTCAAAGGCCTGGGTTATGTGTTCACTTCGGACACCGACACCGAAGTCATCGCTCACCTGCTGGACCACAAGATCAAGGACCTGGGCGACCTGACCGTGGCCCTGAAAGCCACCGTCAAGGAGCTGCACGGCGCCTATGGCCTGGCTGTGATCAGCGCCAACCAGCCGGACCGCCTGGTCGCCGCCCGCAGCGGCAGCCCGCTGGTGATCGGCCTGGGCCTGGGTGAAAACTTCCTGGCTTCCGACCAACTGGCCCTGCGCCAGGTAACCGACCGCTTCATGTACCTGGAAGAGGGCGATATCGCCGAGATTCGCCGCGACAGCGTGCAGATCTGGGATGTCGACGGCAAACTGGTCGAGCGCGAAGCCGTGCAATACCGTGACGGTGCCGAAGCCGCCGAGAAAGGCGAGTTCCGCCACTTCATGCTCAAGGAAATCCACGAGCAGCCAGCCGTGGTGCAACGCACCCTCGAAGGCCGCCTGAGCCCGAACCAGGTGCTGGTCCAGGCCTTCGGTCCACAGGCCGCCGAGCTGTTCGCCAAAGTGCGCAATGTGCAGATCGTCGCCTGCGGTACCAGCTACCACGCCGGCATGGTTGCCCGTTACTGGCTGGAAGAGCTGGCCGGGATTCCGTGCCAGGTCGAAGTGGCCAGCGAATTCCGCTACCGCAAGGTGGTGGTGCAGCCGGACACCCTGTTCGTGACCATCTCCCAGTCCGGCGAAACTGCCGACACCCTGGCCGCCCTGCGTAATGCCAAGGAGCTGGGTTTCCTCGCCAGCCTGGCGATCTGCAACGTCGGCATCAGCTCGCTGGTGCGTGAATCCGACCTGACCCTGCTGACCCAGGCCGGTCGCGAGATCGGCGTGGCCTCCACCAAAGCCTTCACCACCCAGCTGGTGGGCCTGCTGTTGCTGACCCTGTCCCTGGGCCAGGTCCGCGGCACCCTGGGCGAAGGCGTCGAAGCCACCCTGGTGGAAGAACTGCGGCGTTTGCCGACCCGCCTGGGCGAAGCCCTGGCGATGGACAGCACGGTGGAGAAAATCGCCGAGCTGTTCGCCGAGAAGCACCACACCCTGTTCCTCGGTCGTGGCGCGCAATTCCCGGTGGCGATGGAAGGAGCACTCAAGCTCAAGGAAATCTCCTACATCCACGCCGAAGCCTACCCGGCCGGCGAGCTCAAGCACGGTCCGCTGGCCCTTGTGGATAACGACATGCCGGTGGTCACCGTGGCGCCGAACAACGAGCTGCTGGAAAAGCTCAAGTCCAACCTGCAGGAAGTCCGCGCCCGTGGCGGCGAGCTGATCGTCTTTGCCGACGAGCAGGCCGGCATGACCAACGGCGAGGGCACGCATGTTATCCACATGCCGCATATCCACGACATCCTGTCGCCGATCCTCTACACCATCCCGCTGCAACTGCTGTCGTATTACGTCGCGGTACTCAAGGGCACTGACGTCGACCAGCCGCGCAACCTGGCCAAGTCGGTGACGGTGGAGTGAGTTATCCACAACCGGGCTGATTTTGGTTTTTAACAATAAAGATTGACACACAACAATAAAGAGTGACACCTAGAAACATAGATTGACACAAAACATAAACCCCCATATTTATGGGGGTTTTGCTTTTCCAGGCTTTTCCTTTGGTCTGGATTCATCGCTTCGATTTTCAGCGGGTGTAGGCTAGGAAATTCCAAAATAAGGTCGCTGCGGCGGTCATTTTCTCCTACGACTATTTTCCCGGCGTGAGTTGAAGCGGTTCGCGTGGACTGAGGAGGCGTGGGTTGCGAGGTCGCAGATTTGCATCACAGCAGGACATTGAACGGCACATTGCAAATGGATTTGGCGGAGGTGCCGGAGCGAGTTACGTGCCTTGGCTGCGGGTACAGGATGTCCCGTCGATAGGACGTTCACACAAGATCCAAGGGGTGACGGTCGAGCGGATCCACCACCTTCTGTCAGATCTCGAGCGGTCTTATTTCCTTGTGTGCGAATTTTCTGAAGACGTCGTGGATATCCGCGAGCAATACCCCTTGCTCCCCACAGAGCGCGCGCAAGCGATTGCAAACTCGATAGGTGTACGTTATCCGAGATACCCTAAAACCACGTTGCCGTATGTGATGACAACAGACTTCCTCTTGACTGTTAGAGAGTTAAACGGAAACTTTAAATCGGTCGCTAGAACGGTTAAGTATCGTTCTGATTTGGTGGGTAAAGGATGCAAGCGCACGCTTGAAAAACTTGAGGTTGAAAGACGCTTTTGGCAAAGCCAAGGTGTTGATTGGAACATCGTTACAGAGGAGTTTTTTACTCCGGATTTGATAAAAAATCTTGGAATGCTCAGAAAATACGCCAGGCTACCTCGTGATTTAATGAGGATACCACTGCATGTGAATTTCATTGAGTGCTTGGAAGGTAGCAAGGATTACCAGTGGACCTTGGCCACATGTTTAAGGAAAATCGCGTCCCATTTATCCATGTCCTATATCGATGCTCAAAGAGTATTTTTCTATCTAGTCTGGAACAAGGTGCTTAAGATTGACTTAGTGAGTGCTCCTCTCTTCCTCACTTCGCTAGTTCCGGATTTTGAAGTTTTCCAGATGCCACTCCAAGCATCTTTGCAGGAGAGGAAGTCATGAGTGTTTTCCTAAATGGCGTTTTTGAGCCGGTTACCGATTTGTCGGTCATCACTGCGATAGTCAGAATTATTTACATCGATGAAAAGCATGATGTGGCATTTGTAATAGATCTAGCTGACCCTCCTCGGCGGCCGTACGCTGTTGGTCTTGAGGAACTTCGTCGTTCATTGGCGTCGGGTGACACGAAGCCCGTAACCATCGCCACGCCAGAATTCATGCTTGTGCTTGAGGACCAGCTGGATGAGAAAGCGAAGACAGGCCGAGACGAAAAGTGGGCCATCATCGCCCCTCTGTTAGATCCTGACTATCCAGGGCAACTTTTTGTTCGGGGTGAGCTGGGCCGGTTGGTGGGCAGGAGAGCGTCAGAGCTGGGGATTCAGCGGAAAACCATTTATCGGCTTCTTTACCGTTATTGGGTTTATGGCCAAGTTCGCAACGCATTGCTTAATAACTATTCGTCGGTGGGTGTTGCTAATAGGAAATATGACCCGAGCAGGCCCCCAGGGCGAAAGCCGAAGTTTCAGGGTGTACTTATTCCACCTTCCAAGATGCTCAACGCGATTGATAAGCGATGCATTCGAGTGGGGTATGCCCTTTACGTAAATGATTCAAAGTCCTCCATTTCCAGTGCTTACGATGAAATGCTGAGGAGATTTTATTCGGTTCGAGACATCTCTAAGAAAAGCGTAGAGGAACTTCGCCTGCTCCCTAGTTTAGAGATGCCCAGCTTGAGGCAGTTTAGGTATTGGGGCCAAATTTTCTTCGATGAGGTTGAGACTGAGCGGGGACGCAAAGGGTTGAGGAAGTGGCTTAAAGACTGTCGTCCACTTTCTGGTACAGTTCGCGATTGGCTGCGTGGGCCTTGTCATCAGTTCGAAATCGACGCAACCATTGCCGACATTTATTTGGTCAACAGCTACTCTAGGCGGATGCTCATAGGTCGGCCTGTAGTTTATATCGTCGTTGATAGTTTTTCCGGCATGATTGTTGGCCTCTATGTAGGGTTGGAAGGCCCCAGTTGGAATGGGGCCAGGCAGGCGTTGTTCAATGCTTTTACCTCCAAAGTCGAGTTTTGCGCGCAGAATGGCGTTGATATCAACTCGGAGGACTGGGATTGTCACCACTTGCCCCACCAGATTTACGCCGACAGGGGCGAGATGCTGTCGCTAGCAGCAGAGGGGCTTTCGTCAGGCTTGGGCATAGAGATGGGCACTGCTCCACCTTTCCGGCCAGATTGGAAGCCGATGGTCGAGAGTCGGTTTGGCATTTTGAATGATCTAACCGGAATCAGATGGCTACCAGGCGGGGTAGCTGCGCGCGACAAAGAGCGAGGCGAGCGAGATTACCGGCTCGACGCCACGCTCAACCTGAAAGAGTTCACCCAGATCATCATCAAATGCGTCCTCCACTATAACCGGCATCATCGGCAGCCTGACCGGCTGACTCAGGCGATGATGAATGATGGCGTTGAGCCTACGCCCAGCGGCATATGGACTTGGGCGGCCGAGAACGAACTGATCGAACCCAACAAACGCCCCGACGAGCTGGTTTACCTCCACCTGTTGCCCCGGGAGCGCGCGACGGTTCAAAAGGGCGGTGTGATGTTCCGCAGCATGCACTATGTCTGCGAAATGGCTGTAGAGAAAGACTGGTTTGCCAAGGCTCGCAGACGGGGGGTCTGGTCGATAGAGTGTTGGTACGACCCGAACTCCGCGGCGCACATTTGGATACAGGGTGATACCAAGCAGTTCATCCGCTGTGATCTTCGACGGTCGGATGCCAGTTACGCGAATTATCGCTCGGACGAGATCTATGATCTGCTCGAAGCCTATCGCCAAAAACCACCTGCTCTCCGGCGCGCCGAGCTGGAAAGCCGTGTGCAGCTCAGCGACCAGGTCCACCAGATCATCAGCAATGCACTCGAAGAGCGGAAGCTGGAACCTGCTCCGGCTACCAAGGCCGAGGCCACGGGGAACATCCGTGAAAACCGCGCCGAAGAACGGCTCCGGGAGCGTGAAAAATCGGTTGTTCCTGATGGTGTCCGGGCGGAGCCTGTTCCAGTTGAATCTGAACCGGAACCGAAAGCAAATGACTCATATGCCGGCCCGCGCACTGCGCAGGTTATCGATTTGCTCAAAAGAATTCGGCCAGGACAGACGCAATGAAAGGCGCGAAGACGTTTGCCAATTACATCAAGCAGGATATTCGGGAGTACGCTGGGAATCCGCTGATCGAAGCTTTGCCCCCGATACTTTCGGAAGGGGCGGCTATTGAGCTGATCTCGAATTTTCCTCAGCCGGTGGACCCGAAAGAGCTGATCCTCGAAGGGGCCACCCGAATACACTGCATCGACCGTTTGAGAACGGTGGTTCAGCCGTTTTTGCTGCACCTGGAACTGGAGGCCCAGTTCTCACTGCTCATCCGCCGTGGGTATGTTGGGCGTAATCCGACGTCACCCGCTACTGTTAGGCATCTACATTCCTTATCGGGGGCTCAGCGTTACCACGATGCCTTCAAGTCCACTGCAGAAACGTTCACCGTCGTCGGCCTGAGCGGCATTGGGAAGTCGACGGCGCTCCACGCCATCTTGAGCCTTTATCCACAGACGATTCGTCACGAGCGCTATGAGGGCAGACAGTTTGTCCATACCCAAATCACTTGGCTCAAGCTCGACTGCCCTCGGGATGGATCGCTGGCTGGGTTCTGCCAGCAGTTTTTTTATGCGGTTGGTGACGCTTTGGGGGACAAGGACTACCACAAGCGCTACAGGCACCGGAACATCAACGATGCGCTACAACAGATGGAGCAGGTGGCCAGTACGTTTTTCATCGGCGCCTTGTTGATCGACGAGCTGCAAAACCTCCACCTGGCGAAAACCGGTGGCAAGGAGAGCATGCTGAATTTCTTTCTGCACCTGGTGAACAACATCGGTATTCCGGTCGTTTTCAGTGGCACGAACTCGATGATCAGCCTGTTCTCAGAAGTCATGCGTACTGCCCGCCGAGTCTGTGGTGCCGGAACGCTCGAATTCAAACGCTTTGAGAAGGATGACGAGGAGTGGCGGCTGCTGGTTGAAAATCTCTGGAGCTATCAGTGGTGCAAGCAGACGGCGGATCTGACCGACGAGATTTTCGACACACTGTACGAGCACACCCAAGGCGTCACAGATTTCCTCGTCAAGCTGTTGGTGTTGAGTCAGCGGTATGCAGTTCAGAGTAGCTCGGAGTGTTTGACTGCCAAGATCATAGCGAAGGTGAGCAACTCCAAGATGCAGATCCTGAAGCCGGCCCTGTCAGCTCTGCGCAGCCGAGATCCGAAGCGGATGCGACAGTTCGACGATCTGCTGCCGATTGAGGAGCAACTGAACGACATGATGGTGTTCGACGGATTGGCACGAGCGGACCGCCTTTCTCTGCTTCGAAGTGTTGTGCCGCGTGAAAAGCCGGCAGTCCCGTCTCCAGCAGTTTTCGCGAAAGAGCACCAAGCACCGGCTGCTGTTGCAGTGGAAACCTCAGAGGCTAAAGCGCTGAGTGAACACAATGTTCCCCTCGACGCTCTGCGGGCTGCAGGTTGGCTGAACAACGACCTATTTGAGTTCTCACTGATGTATCGCAAAGAGTGAGTCGGAGGTGGTGAAGTGGACCTCAAACTCCATTTCTTCCCCACAGCATTCCCAGACGAGACGCTTCACAGCGTGATTTCTCGTTATGCGCGTCTTTGCGGTGTTCATAGCTGTCAAGCAGCCTTCGCCGGCGTGAGATCAGCGCCGGCCTTTTCGCAGAATGTGGCCTTCCCAAGTCGGTTGGGGGATCTTGTCGAGGTGCTACCCAGCGGTACCGAGCTATCGGTAGCCGAGGTTATCACGCACCACACGCTATTTCCCTACTATGCGCCTTTCCTAAGTGAGAGCCAGATAGAACACGCCCGAGCGTCGATGACCGGTGATGGTAGAGGGCTGATGCTGAAACTGGGTGTCAACGCGAGTCGTGTTGGATTCGCCTCCAGAGTGCGGTTTTGCGCGGAGTGCATTGCCCAAGATCAGGTTCAAGGGGGAGTCGCTTACTGGCATAGGGTTCACATGCTTCCAGGCGTGCTAGTGTGTCCGCATCACGGCATGTTACTCAGGATCCTGGATCATCGCTGGTCCAGTCGCAACTCTCGACAACTCAACCTGCCTGGTGACGAGAGTGTGCAAGCACACACGGTTCTGCTTGATATCCCATCGCTGTGCATACCAGCACTCCACGACATAGCGTTGCGCTCGCTTCAGGTGCTCGAATCTGGGGTCAGCGCTTTGTCGGCATGTGCGGTGCGCTATGCGCTTCTACAAGGGGCAACGGAACTCCACCTTGTATCTGGAAACCATCGCTTGCATCTGCAAATGCTGGCACAGCACATGGCCAATTTTTTTGCAGCATTCCCGCGTGCGTGGGAGTTTTCTGTACTCCGCGAAGCTCGTAAGGGTATACCCGCCACATGGGTCACTAAACTGCTCCGCAAGCCAATCACTTCTCACCACCCGCTCAAATACATTCTAATGGCCAGCGCACTTAGGGTGGACATGGAGAGCGTGCTGCATGTTGGGCGATTATTTGAGCCGGAGTTGGCGTCTGATCCGAAAACTCACATATCGAAGGGCGTTTCACCGGCGATTCCCAGCGACGGCCTGGACTGCTCATCGACGGCTGTGTGGAAAAATGCTCTAGCGGGAGCCGATGCCAGAAAGATTGCAGCTGTACTAGGCGTTTCCCTGGCGTACGTCTATCGTCGCATCCGCGACACGGCCGATGGGCCAGAGGCCTGGAGGGAGGCTAGGTTTCTAACGGAGCTTCGCGAAAGGCGAATGGCCTTCGAGGTTGATTATCGCGATCACAAGGCCCATTCCTGCCGGGGATATGCCTGGTTGTATCGTCGTGATAGGCGTTGGTTGTCGAAATGCACTGCGAGCCAAAGCGTCCACCGTGCGCCTAGAACGAATAGCGTCGACATGTTCGCGGCCCTCGATGTGAAGCTAGCCAGAGAAGTCGGACAGTGTGCCAAAGCACTTCGTGCACTGCCCGGAAAACCTGTTCGAGTTTCACGTACCAGGATTGGTCGGGAACTTCACGTACTGTCCCGCTTTGAAAAGCAGATATCCAAGCTACCTCTCTGTGCAGCAGCACTCGACAAGGTCTGTGAGTCAATCGAAGCCTTTCACGATCGGCGTTTGCGGTGGGCGAGGCGCAAATTGCTCTCGGAGGGGAAGCTAGTCACACGATCTTCGCTCTACAGGGCAGCTAGCATTAGGCTCACGATGTAGTCAGCCGATCATGACGCATCACCATAAACTCCCTGAACGAGCCCCATGAAAGACAGGACACTGTTTCCCCCTTACGATAAGGGATAGGCAAACGGTTATGTTTATGACTAACAGCAACGATAAGAGTGGGGAGCTTTTGGGCCAGGAGCGGCGGCGCCGCTGGAGCCCAGAGCAAAAGCTGGCCATGGTTCGCGAGAGCCTTGAGCCAGGACAAAGTGTGTCGGTCGTCGCTCGGCGCAACGGCATCAATGCCAATCAGCTGTTCTTGTGGCGCAAGCTGTATCAGGACGGCAGCCTGTCGGCGGTCAGTGCTGGCGAAGCCGTGGTGCCTGCCTCCGAGCTGAGCGATGCGCTCAAGCAGATCCGTGAACTGCAACGGATGCTGGGCAAGAAAACGATGGAAGCCGAAATCCTCAAAGAGGCCGTGGAGATCGCCCGGTCGCGAAAATGGATTGCGCACTCACCCTTGTTGCCGGGGGACGACCAGTGAAGCTGGTCAGCGAATGTCTCGGTGTGGCGCGCTCGCAATTAACGGTTCGAATCAAGCAATCGGTATCGCCCAAAGTACGGCGAAGTAGGCCTGTGGACGATGCTGCGCTGGTGGTCGAAATCCAGCAACAGGTCAGCGAGCTTCCCAGCTATGGCTACCGTCGTGTCTGGGGATTGCTGCGTCGCGCCCGTGAAACCCAGTCGCTGCCGGCGATCAACGTGAAACGAGTTTACCGGGTCATGCGTGATCACAACTTGCTGTTGGAACGTCGACTCAAACAGCCCGGCGTGCCGCGTCGGCACGAAGGCCGTATTGCGGTGAAAACCAGCGATACGCGTTGGTGCTCGGACGGCTTTGAGTTCCGCTGCGAGGACGGGGCCAAACTGAGCGTGACCTTCGCCCTGGACTGCTGTGATCGCGAGGCCATCGGCTGGGTCGCGAGCCCGACCGGGTACAGCGGCGATGATATCCGCGACTTGATGCTGGAAAGCGTGGAGAAGCGCTTTGGTGATCAACTGCCCGTCACGCCGGTGCAATGGCTAAGCGACAACGGCTCGGCGTACACCGCCGAACAGACACGCCTGTTTGCTCGACAGATCGGCTTGCAGCCGGTGACCACCCCGGTGCGCAGCCCGCAGAGCAACGGCATGGCCGAGAGCTTCGTGAAGACGATCAAGCGTGACTACGTGGCGCACATGCCCAAGCCGGATCGAGAAACGGCGTTGCGTAACTTGGCAATTGCCTTCGAGCATTACAACGAGCAGCATCCGCACAGCGCCTTGAATTACCGTTCACCGAGGGAGTTCAGGCGCTTGGCGCCAGCATCAATTTAACGGGGAGTTGGTGTCCGGTTTTGTAGGGGCAAGTCCACTCCCACACTCACCATCTCTTGGCAGATGGTCCAATACATGAAACATTTCCACCCTCTGAAATAGCCGCGGCATCCGCTTGGAGGCGGCGAATCACCTAGGTAAATAATGTTTTTACGCGGCAACCACCTGAATCAAAATTTTGTTATTACCAAGCGCTGAATTGACGCGCATCGCATTATCAATACGTGTTTTGCATCTAGGTAATACTATTGCGATAACGGTTAGGTAAATACACAACGTGTCACGGCTAAGCGGAGCCTCATGTTGTGTAAATTTTTCAAAAATCCAGATCCCGGTACAGGATTTGATGTGTTACATATATGTTGACCACTGGATGCACGTCCTTTTCGAGCCCTACTTTGTTAGTCGGTAAATGATGTCTGATCTACTATTTTTCCCCGTGTCGATGCCGGATGAAATGCTGCACTCTCGTATCACTCGCTATCACTTCCTATCAGGCAATAGAACCGCGGCAGAAACTTACCGCGATCTGTTCGGCTCCAAACCGTTTTGTATTGGCGGAATCGTACCTAAGCAGATCGAGGGGCTAGCCGACAGGCTGCCGGGTCAATCGGAGACCAATCTCGGAGAGCTGATCAGTAGCAACACGACTTTTCCGGCATACAGACCTTTTCTGGGGGTTAGACAAGGACCGGAGAACAATGCAGGACCGCTCAGTTTTGACGGGGTAGTCCGGATTCCCCGCCGAGAGGAGTCCATCCATGGAAAGGCTAAGCTCTGCCCTACCTGCGTTCAGGAGGATCTGATTGATATGGGTTATGCCTACTGGCATCGATCGCACCATATACCTGGTGTTGCCGTCTGCTGGCGTCACGGGGACTCGCTAATCCATGCTTGCCCCAAGTGCTCTCACCCGTTCTATCGAAAATTAAGGCTACTTCCGAATCTGACTGAGCCATGCGCATGCGGTTGGAGCCCACTCAACGCTACAACGACACGCAAGGGCTCCAATCTTGAAAAAAAAATTGCGCTATTCGCACACGATATTCTGCAACGAAATATTCCGCCAATTGGCAGTGCTGTATTGAGTTCTTGCTATGTGCGGCAGTGTAAGAAACGCGGATTTATATTTGGAAACAATGCAGGTATCGCAAAACTTTTTGGGAGTATTCAAGGTGCTTATGGCGATGAGCTTTTATCACAGATTGACCCAGCCTATAATAATGGGAAGCATGAGCAATGGATTAGGCTGAAATCAGATAAAGGTCAGCTAAATATGCCACTCGCGCGGCATTTGATTATCGCGCTGCATTTATTCGCGAGCGCTGATGACTTCGAGGGAGCACTGAAGAAAGAGTCTATTCTGCTGAGTGCTTCAACTTCGCTTCGACCTTCCAGGAGCGAGGAACCGCAACCTGATAAAAAGACTAGATATCGCAAAAAAGTTGAGATGCTTTTGGCGCTGCGTTCTGACGCTAACGTGGAGTATCTCTGGAAGAAAGCCTATAAGCCTACTCAGTGGATTACAGAAAACGATAACGCATGGTTGATGGCAAAACTCCGGGCACCGAAGGAGGTTGCGGTCACGGTTGAGAAGACTGCCGACTTACGAGACGCTGCGTATGCAGCACTTATCGAAGCGGGCGTGGATGAGCTGTACAGAGTTACGAAAGATCTGAAGAGGGTGAACATTCGTAATCTGCAAACGCTGCTCCCAAGTTCGTTGCCTCATGGCCAAAGTCTGCGTAAACAGAGGTTCCCCCTGACTTATCAACAGATCAAGCTTCATCAGGAGTCAGTCTGGCATTTCCGATTAAGGACCTTGGTGTGGACCATCTCCGAACTCGCAAGGATGAAGCTCCCCATGAATTACACGACTGTAAGATTGACTTCAGTGGTAGCAAGCAAGGTGTTCCTAGTATTTTCCAGTTTCTTTGAGTGGGATCTAGAAAGCTTCGCAAGAACAGGCGTGAAAGCAGAGGCCTTGCTCAAGTCGACCGGCGTATCAAGGAATTGGGAGGGACCACCGGTTGCGATAAGCTTTTGAGGGCATCTGTGTCTCATCAGCATAAGCGCGCCTCTGGTTACAGAAGCCGCACCCGCTTGAGTTCAGCCCGTAGCTCACGCAATTCGGCTTGCTGGTCATCGTCTCGCTGACGCTGGTTTTGGGGTTTGCTGTAGAGCTTGATCCAGGTGTAAAGGTTATGAACGAATATCCCCAGACGCTCGGCGACATCAGCGATAGGCTTGCCCCTTCTCGGCCACTTGCTTGACCGCTTCGATCTTGAACTCTTCGGGGCAACACTGACGACTCATGGCACCTCCTATTTGGGCCTCATTATGAGGCTTGGAGGTGTCTAGGAAACCAGGGGCGATTCAAAAGGCATCGGCACGAAATGTTCACGCGCTAAAATAAAGCTGGCGTGACGATGAGTATTCTCATACTGGGGATATTACAGGTACCCGTATTTTATGGGTATTTCCGCTTAAGAGCAGCCTTGAGTCCCAAAAGCATAACTCACTAGGCAGACTTCAACCAAGGGATACTTACAACACCAGAGCGCCCCATTTTTTTGACAACACCCCAAGCCCTCCTATAGTTGTTTGCGAGATTCACCAATGACCAGAAGGAAAAAATATGTCAGCATATCCAAACAAAGGCAAACAAAAGAAAATTCTAGCTATAGATGTCCCACCTGAACAGCACTCATCACCCACAAATGAAGTTCGAGCCACTATCAATAACAAAGAATTCCTCGCCTCGATTGTGGGGGGAAAGTATGAAGAGCTTGGTGAAGGATATCTCAGGCTATCATGGGGCATAGGACTACTCACTCCAGAATTCTCCCTGCCCAGTATTATCTGGATAGAGCTTGACTCAGTCAACCATAACGATGACCAAGAATACAATCCGGCAGCCCCAGAAAGCCCCGTAACCTGCTGGTTCAGTGATGCATATAATAACGAAGGGGAAACCTTAATTTACCCGGCTATTAGCGGGACTGTTAAGCTTCGTCACAACATGGACACCAAGATTATGGAAGGTGAATTTTCCTTTGATGTTACCATTCCGGACGAAAATAACGCCTTCGCTCATTATACAATAAAAAATGGACACATATATATCGGCCCCACATCACCATAACATTTTCATTATAAACTAAGGGGCTTGAAGAAGTGAACCCCAAAACTGGCCATCCAATTTTCGGGGTTCACTACATTCTCCTCGGCCGACGGCTTCGTCCGCTCTGTGTATTTACTTAGTAAAGAACTCAGTCTGGCAGGGCAGTCGATATTGTATTGAGTACATTAATTAGATGATAATCCAAGACGAGTCGCCCAGTTTACGAGATCTGCTACGCAGTGCGCATTCAGTTTTCGCATTAGATTTAGGCGATGCGTCTCTACAGTTTTTATGGAGATATAGAGTTTTTCGGAAATATCTCTGTTGCGGTTGCCTTCGGAAATAAGCTTGAGCGTTTGTCGCTCTCGTGTAGTTAATGATCGAGAGTCAGCGAGGAAGAGATCAGCTCCTTCGACTTGAGATTGATTTAAAGATGGATCAATAAGAACTTGACCGACTACTGCTTTTTGAAGTGCCGAAAGCAATATGTGTTGAGGGCTTTTCTTGAGTACATATCCCGACGCTCCCGCCCTACGCGCTTCGATAGCCCGGTACTCTGTAGTGTCCGCCGTTAGTACAATAACAATTATTTTTGGCCAGCGTCTCTTAAGCTGATGGATTACATCTATACCATCCATGCCAGGTAGCCCAAGATCCAAAACAACTATGTCCGGCTGTATGCGTCCGCAGACGGAATAAACTTGCAAGCCATCGCAGACATGCTCTTCCACGACGTCATATAGTGATGTCGCAGAAAGAAGCTGTGAAACACCAGTTATTAAAAACTTATGATCATCTACAATAAGTACGCTATGTTTTTTTTGCATAATTTTGATGTTGTAGGGTTGGCTGGTTTTAAAAGCTCGATTGATATTGGGGCTTTGGGGTTCGGCTCGCATATGAGCTTCTCTCGGTTACATTAAGTTCGGAAAGGGCGCGGAGAGTTGCGTTTGGGGCAAGGTGGCTGGGTAGCACTGCATGGTACCTTTCGAATTTATCCAAAATTTTTAGTTTTTGCATAATCATCATTGGTGATGATGGTGATGATGGTGATGATGGTGATGATGGGCTAGACTGGATAGTAGGTCGTTACGGTTATTGTGCTTGCTTTGAATTTGATAACACGGTTGGACATACAGCTTTATTAAGACTCTGATGGCTTTCTATTTTTTAGTCGTGTTTTTTGTAATGATTACTAATCTTAACTTTAGGCGCCCCCATAAATGGTTGTATTTACGATTGGTGTAAATCGGAAGGCTACTTTTCTTCTAGAGTCTAGGAAGGTTGAAGTATTCAACGATGAGGGGAAATCTTATCCAACTTATCTAAGCCAGCCAGAAGCTAGATTGCTAGATTTATTTTTGCGCACACCTGGTAGAACCATACGTCGGGAAGAGCTGATAGAATATGCTTGGGCAGGGCGTCCGGTTGCTGCTGGAAGTTTGAATCAGGCAATTCTTAATCTGCGCAAAGCACTTTGCTATCAAGGTGAAAGTAAAGCTATAGTTACAGTGCCTAGAGAGGGATACAAGATTATTACTGCTATCCTCAACCAACGCGAGGATGCACCATCACTTCCTGAGAGCACAAGTGAACCATTAACTCCTCGCTGTTTAAAAGAGTCGAGTTTAGTGAAGATAATAGCGTCTCGCAGGGCTCTTGCTTGGGTGATTTTTATTTTGATTTTCAACGCTTCTATCGCGTATTTTTTTTATAGATTTAGCTCTGTTGGGGTGGAGGGCATTGCAGTAAAGGAGGAGTATCAGTTTTACCAAAAATTAGATGATGTGGAGTATTATGTGGCTGCGCCATTAGTTGGAAGAGATGAAAGAGCTTCTCAAGCTATAGCGAACTTGAGGAAAATTCCACCTAAAATTCCTGGCAAGAATTTTCGAGTCAGAGCAGTCTACCTTAATGGTGCAGTAGGTCTGCGAAATTTTAATTATTTTATCTGTGATTCACGACTCGATGAGCGAGAGACCAATTGCTTTTCTTATATGCTAGTGCTCGACTGGGGGAAGCATGAAGAAGATCGCTAGTATTTTTTTGATGGCTTTTTTGGTTTTGATGCCTTGGTATATGGCTGTCTTTAGCGAGAGAAATATAGTTGCAAATTTATCTTGCGTTGCGAATTATGAGATCTTAAAAATAGGTTCTGACAGTGAACAGGTCAGAGCCTTTGGGTCGTTATATAATGGTTTTTCTTCGAATGGCAAAGTTCTTATTCATTATGTGGGGGATATTGAACGTCGTGATAGCAATGGGGATGAGCATTATAATGTCAATCGTGAGGCACATCTGCAGTATTACTTGATAAATAATTTGATTTTTACCAAAACCATAGGCTCTCAACGTTTGCTGCTGGATAATGCACCTGATGTCATGGTGCAACGCTTTATTCATCCTGGGTTTCAGCAAGAGGCAAATGGGCGAGCTTTCATTTATAGGCTTTCGGAGCGTTATTGGGCAACTGGTTTTTCGGACTCGCCCAGAATTTTATGCAAGATCTCTGAGGGGCGCTCTTAGGTTATGAAGATTTAAAGATTTTCTAATAGAAAGATTTTTGGGGTTTAAGATTGGCGCTTCTATTTGGGAGGGGAAATTAATAACCCAATAAGCTGTGCGGCTATTTCCCAGTTTTTTGTGTTTGACTCTGTTAGAGGTAGCCGGAGTTCCTTGGTGGGAGCTGGGGAGAAGGAGGGGTGACTCTTGCCGTATAATGACATGACTTTTGCTACATATTTTTGTGTTTCTGGGTACGGTGGTACTGCCTTTCCGTATTTTGCTACTGCCCCCTCTCCGGCATTATAACCGGCCAACGCTAATTCGAGATTATACTCGAAATGCTCAAGTAACCACTTCATATAAGTCGCACCTGCACTCAGGTTGTTATAGGGGAGGGTTAGATCGGTAAAGCCGAAGCGTTTACCCGTGGTGGGCATTACTTGCATCAAGCCAAGAGCGCCCTTGGGAGAGACCGCCTCATGCTTGTAGCGGGATTCAATGGCCACCATCGCGTGTAATAAATGAGCATCGATTTCGACCTCATTTGCAACTTTTTCTACTAAGTCTCGCCATTTGATGCTCTCGCTTCGGATTGCGGAAGGTGACGTGTTTTTTTGCATGAGTATGGGGTTTGGCTTGATACTGAGTGTGACAGGTGATTCATTGATGATAGCGTCGTAACTAAATGCTGAATTAGTGTATATAGACCCTGCAAGGAGTAAGTTGAAGCAACAGGTGTCCAGTTTTTTTCTTACGGGTGCTATGTATTCAATAGGATGTATCGTCTTCATATTTTATGTCCATTACAATGCGCAGGAGATGTGCAACGGGCTCGAATAACGTTGATGGAATATATCCTCCTGGTGGAACTTGGGCGGCCAACGTTCGAGCAATTTCTATGTTTTCCACAACAGGGATTCCAGCTTTTTCGCCAAGCTTGACAATGTGTAGCGCGAGCTGGTCGTAACCTATCTCGAGAACTTGCGGTAGAGGCGTTTCCTCTTTTTGGTAATAGAGGCATACGGCAATATGTTTTGGGTTTCGTACGATCATCGTCGATTTCTTGACATTACTCGCCAAACTGCCGCTTTGTATTTCTCGATGGATCTCCTTGCGCTTGCCCTTGATCTCCGCGTTACCTTCGGTGTTCTTGAATTCCTGTTTAATGTCTTCTATCGACATCATTAGTTTCTTGGTTGTGTTGTAGCGTTGGAATGCGAAGTCGGCGAGACCAAATATTGCGTAAAAGCCGAGCAATACAGCCAACATCCAGAACAACAATCGAGTAGCGGTCGTTATGCCACACTCAACGTCGCACAATGGCAAGTGCTGTATGGAGGGGGTATAGGTTCGGATCAGGTAGTAGCAGATCAGCGATAGTACAAGTACCTTGAAAATCGATTTGGTGAGCTCGAACAAGCTCTGCATCGAGAACATCTGCTTGGCATTGTTCAGTGGATTGACCTTTTCCAGAGATGGCTTCAATGCCTCGGAAGCCAGCAGTGGGCCAACTTGGCTGAGAATCGAGATGACCGTGATGGCGATGACGAGCGCGGCGATACCGCCGAGAAAGCGCAGCGTCAGCCCGACGAAGGCGGCGACTATCTGGTCGGTGGCGGGGCCGATGGGCTGGTTGACGACTTCGATGGAGACATCGATCAGGATCTCGAATGCCTGGAGCAGGAATGGCCCTTCGAGCAGGAAGTAGCCCAGCATGGCGGCCAGTTGCAGGCCGCCGGTAATTTCGATGCTTTTGGCTACCTGTCCCTTCTTGCGCGCATCACGGACTTTTTTCGGTGTCGGTTTTTCGGTCTTCTCGCTCATCGCAGGTGCTCCGCGAGTTCATACCAGTATTCGACGAGACGAAGCGACCAGTCGGTCGGTGCCTGTAGCGCATAGGCCAGCGACACGATCAGCATGAAGATGGCGAAAGCGCTCTTGACCGGCATGGACAGGAAAAACACATTCATTTGCGGCGCCGAGCGGTTGATGAGACCGAACGCCATGTCTACCAGGAGTACCGCGACCATCGCAGGCATGGCGAAGCGTATGCACAACTCATAGAGCAGTTGCCATTGGCGCATGAAAAACACTGGGAAACTTTCTTGCAGTTGCCAGGCCGCGCCTGGCGGCAGTGTCGCGTAGGAGTGATACAGGGCCGCGATCAGCTCGTTCAGGCCCCCCGTGACCAGGAACAAGACGCCGAATAGGCGCGTCAGCAAGATACCCAGTAATGATGATTCCTGACCGATCATGGGGTTGATCACGCTGGCCATCGCTGTGCCGCGCATGGTGTCGATCAGCGTGCCGGCCATGTCGAGTGCCCAGAATGGGATGGCCGCGACGAAACCGATCATCACGCCAATACCGATCTCCGTGGCGGCGAGCCACAGATAACTCCATCCGTTCAACTGGCTTTTTTGCGGAAGGGGCCAGGTTTCATACATCGCCAGCGCTGGAAGCGCAATGGCCAGTGCGACGGCATTACGGATCAGGGTGCCTCCCAGAACGGACGGGTTCATGAGAGGCACCATCAGCATCATGCCGAGCGGACGCAGCATGGATATCCCCAATGCCGGCATCCAGGTGGAAAGCAGTTCCATTCTCACAGGTCCATTCGGCTGATCTGCTCGAAGGAGCGAATCGCGTAGTTCAGGAGTACATCGCCCATCCAGTGATAGGTGGCCGCCAGTGTTATGGAGACCGCGATCAGCTTGATCAGGAACTGGACGGTCTGGTCCTGTATTTGGGTCAGTGCCTGCACCAGCCCGACGATGACGCCCACGGTCGAGGCGACCACGACGACGGGGAGGGATAGCAGCAGGATGATCCACAGCATCTGGCTGGCCAGTTGGGTGATGACGGCGGTACTCATAGGCGTTCCGAATGGGTCAGGAAAAGGAAAGGAGCAATTGTTCGATCAACTTTTCCCAGCCGTTCATCAAAACGAAAACGAGCAGTTTTAGCGGAAGCGAGATGGTCATAGGCGAGACCATCATCATGCCCATCGCAAGCAAGACGTTGGAGACGATCAGATCGATGGCGATGAACGGCAGGAACAGCAGTAGGCCGATTTTGAATGCCTCGATCAGTTGGCTGACCGTGAACGCCGGAAGCAATACGAGCAGGGAATTTTCGGGGATGCGCGCGTGGTATTTCTCGGGCCAGACCTGATGCCCAATTTCCGAGAAGAAACTCACTTGCTCGGGGTCGGTGTTGTGCTCCAGAAAATCCCGGTAAGGCGAAAGAACGCCGGTTTCGACTTGCCGCACGAAGTCTTTCGACTTCAGTTCGATCGGTTCGCTCTCGAGACGCTCCTGAATGTCGAGTCCTACCGGCGCCATGATGAACAGTGTCAGCACCATGGCGAGACCGTAAAGCGCGATATTGGGAGGAATCTGTTGCGTCCCCAGTGCGTTACGCAGCAGCGCGAAGACGATGGCGAGTTTGAGAAATGAAGTACCCAATATGACGAGTAAGGGCATGATCGAGAGTGCTAGCAGCACGACGATCAACTGCAACGGTTGATCCAGCAAACCCATCGGTGACTCCAGGGCGTTCAATGATGGGGCGAATTATTCCGGGAGGCTGTGCTGGCAGGTATCGGGGGAAGACCTGAACTGGCCCTGGGCCTTCTCCCTGACCCGCTCCGAACGGTAGAGGGGACGAAAACCCGGCACCATCGTCTTGATGGGCCGTTCTGCGTCGATGGATGCGTGGTGTTTCAGACCAAGCGTTCGACACGCACCGCGAGTTGGCCGTCGATATCGAGTAGCGTGCCGTAGGCGAAGGGACGACCACCGACTTTCAACGCGACAAGCTCGTTCTTGTGGATCGGCCCTTCCAGAAGGTCGCCCTTTTTGAGAGCCGTGAGCTTGTGTAATGGGACGTCGATACTAGCTACCTCGGCGACGACCGTGACGAGCAGGTCAGCATTGGGGGCGGAAGCATTGGGAGGTGTTGGCTGTATGTCCAGCCAATCGTTGAAGTCGGACATGACGCTCTCGATGTGACAGGTATCTGGGAAAGACGCGGTAAGCGTGGCCAGCGGGCGCTGCATGAACAGCACGAGCTGGGCCTGAGCGACGGGACATACGTGTCGCAGGACAAGGGCATCGCCGCAGCGCATGCCGTGCAAGTGCGATCGTTCAACGGTGCTCCAGCCAGTGACCAGGGACAGCGGGGCACTCGGCATTGGCGCTTCGTTGTTTTCCTCGGGAACGGGTTGCATGGCTTCGATCAGCGAACTCAGCCAATCCAGCGGCGCCACCAGCAGTTGTAGGTCCAGTATGCGCTCCTCGTGTTCCAAGCGTAGGAACCAGCCGTTGTGTAGCCTTTGCGCCGAGGTTTTTTCGAACGTGCGCGCGCTTGGGCAGGGCAGGCCAAGCGGGTGCAGCGCCTCTTGCAGGGATGTGACGGTCAATGCCGCCAAAGGCAGGTGCAGGTCCTCTGCCAGCATGGACCAGGACGCTATGGGCAGTTCGGACTCGATCCAGGCGAGCCATTTCGATTCGACTATGCCCAGGTGCAGCGGCTGTTCATCGAGCGTGCATTCGAGCACGAGCTCGCCACGCTGCTGTTTGGCGAAGCCCAGGAAAAGCCGGCCGCCTTCCCAGGCGGCCACCCGTCCAGGGCCGAGCTTGCGCAGCAGCTCAGCTTCTTGCAGTGTCAGTTTGATCGGTTGGTGCATGGTCATCAACGAACTCTAGATGAATGGGAAGTTCGGGGTGCGAGGCCAGTTCACGCTTCATCTCGGCCTGCCAGGTGCTGTTGCGGTCGCCTCGTTGTGCCTCGCTCATGCGCAAACGTAACGTGAGCACGCCTCCCTGCAGGCGTGCCTCGATCAGCATGCCTGCGAGCGCGCCATTGGTCAGTCGCAGGCAGAGTTGCTCGGCAGTCGGCAGGGGACGCATCGGCGTGGGCATGATGAAGCGTGCTGCCTCTTCGCGCCCAGCCGTGGGCCTGTGTTGGTCTGCTCGCCGCTCGTCTGCTGCGGGCGCATCGCCACCCTGCAGCAGGGCAAGGAATGCGGCCTGCTGTTGAGGGGGAATTATCTCGCTCGCCGGCACTTCGCCGCGCGCGCGAGGGGTCGTGTGTTTGGAGATTTGCATGCTCTATTCCAGAATCAACCTGAGTTTTTCTTGCTCGAGCAGGTTCTTGCACAGTAGCGACTGTTGTTCCGACTTGTTGACCTGTAGTTGCTGCCATTCAGCCTGGAGCTCGTCCAATTTTTCCGCGAAATGCAAGTCTTTTTCCGAATAGCTGGCCAAGGTTCGTTTCAGCAACTGGAGTTGCGTATGGTTGAGTTGCTGTTCGATCGCGCTTTGCTGGCGCCAGTTCTCCCAATGCTGGTGGCGCTGTTCGAGCAGCGTGCTCTTCCTGTCGAGCAGCTCCGATTCCTGTTGCGTATAGGTCGCGAGCAGCGAACGCAGACTGCGCTCACGCTGCACCTTGATGGACAGCAGGGCCCTCAGAGTTGTCCGTCCGTGGCTTTCCATAGTGCCTCTAGCGTTTGTTCGTAGGGAGTCTTTTCATCGACGGATTGACATAGAAACGCCTGGATCGCTTCCTTGCGCGCCAGTGCTTCATCCGCTTGCGAATCTTGACCGGGTTTATACTCGCCGACCCTGACCAGTAGCTCGATTTCTTTGTAGGCAGCGAGCAGGCGGCGCAATTTGCCCGCGTGGCGACGATGCTCTTCGCCGGTGACCTGATGCATGATCCGGCTCACGCTGGCGCTGACGTCGATGGCTGGATAGTGGTTGGCCTGGGCGAGTTGGCGCGACAGGATGATGTGCCCATCGAGGATCGAACGGACTTCGTCAGCGACCGGCTCGTTCATGTCGTCCCCTTCCACAAGTACGGTGTAGATACCCGTGATGCTGCCGACCTCGGCCGGCCCCGCGCGCTCCAGTAAGCGTGGTAGTCGTGCAAAGAAGCTGGGCGGGTAGCTGCCCGCGGCCGGTCGCTCACCGGCAGCAAGGCCGATCTCGCGAGCCGCCCGGGCAAAGCGAGTGAGTGAGTCCATCATGAGCAGCACTTTCTTGCCTTGATCACGAAAGTATTCGGCCACCGTTGTTGCGGTATAGGCAGCCTTCAAGCGCTCGGTTGCGGGGCGGTCCGAGGTCGCGATAACGACTACGCTGCGTTGGCGTGACTGTTCCGGCAGGGTCTGTTCGAGAAACTCACGAACCTCACGGCCTCGTTCACCGATCAAGGCGAGGACGATGACATCGGCCGTGCAGCCATCGCAGATCATGCCAAGCAAGGTACTTTTACCGCCGCCTGCCGCGGCGAAGATGCCGATGCGTTGTCCTTCCCCACAGGTCAGCACGCCGTCGATAGCGCGAACGCCCAGCGGTAGAGGCGTATCGATGATCCTTCGGGTGAGTGGGTTGGGGGCGGTGTTTTCAAGGCCGCGCCGAGCTGTCGCTTCGGGGGTGGGAGTACCGTCGAGAGGGCGTCCCAGGCCATCGATGACGCTGCCAAGCAGGTGCTCGCCAAGGGCGATCGAATGTGGGGCGCCTTGAGTGCTGACGAGGGTTCGGACCGTGACCCCGATAGGTTCGCCAAAAGGCAAGAGCCAGGCGAAGTCCCCCTCGACGGCGACGACCTCCGCCTCGAGCCCCTGTGGTTCGAGCCGGCATAGTTCGGCCAGGCTGACTCCCGGCAGGGAAGCTCGCAACAGCGTCGGTCCGATTTCGACGATGCGTCCGTAGCAGGACTCCATCGATGCCGGATTGCAGTGCAGCGAGCCGATGCTCGTTGCCAGGTGCTCATTCAATAGTTCGTGCACTTTGCGTGCGTTAGGTCTTTGCATATCACGCTTCGCCGATTAGATCGATGTTGCCGATCACGCGCATTTCGTGCTCATCGCTGACTTCCTGAAACGAAAGAACATGCAAATGGTAGAACTCGCGTTCAAGGAGTTTGCGTAGGAAACGACGGACATCTATTGCCGTCAGGAGCACGCCATGCTGTGACTCCCGTTGCTCGAGCATCGATCGGATGCAGCCGAGAATGGCCTGGTTTTGTTCTGGCGTGAGCGACGAATAGGAACCCGCGGAGGTCTGACGGATCGATTCGCGGATGATGCCCTCGATACGATCTCCGATCGTCCAAGCGCTGATCCACATCTGTTTGGCCCGTTGCCGTGTGGTGATGTGGCGGCGCAGCGCCATGCGTGCGTATTCCGCAATCATGAGCGGGTCCTTCTCGCGGGGCGCCCATACGATAAGCGCTTCGAAGATGGTGCGTAGATCACGAATCGAAACGTTCTCGCCGACCAACCGCTGGAGCACATCCGCAATTCGCCCAATGGGCAACTGGCGTTGCACTTCCTTCACCAGTTCGGCGTACTTGTCCTCCATGGCATCCATCAGGTAACGAGTTTCCTGCACGCCGACGAAGTCCGAGGCATAGCGCTCGATAGCCAGCGATACGCAGTGAACGATGCGCGCATCTCCCTCATAGATCGTCACGCCTGTGGCGGCCAAGGCATGACTCGCGGACGCATCGAACCATTGCAGTTGCAAGCCATTGAAGGGCAGGGCGTCCGTCTGCCGGGCGAGCGCTTGTGGCGGGGTTGCGGCGTCGGCCAGGAGCATGTCGTCGTGGATCTTGACCTGAAGAACGGGCTCCAAATAGAGCAGCACTTGTAGGTTGCCCGGTGCCAGCTCACGGTTTTCCTGAACGTGAACGTCCGGTAGTGGGATACCGAGCCGTTCGAACATTCTATAGCGCAGGGCAGACAGGCTTTGACGCAACGCCCCTTTGCGCAGTAGATCGCCCGACACCTGAATCAGCAAGGGTTCGGCGCCTGGTTTCATTCCCGGAGCACTGTCATGCTCCGCGTCGCCGCCAACGGGGAGCGCCCGCTCAGGATCGCCGTGGTTGGATGATGCTGTGCCGGAGGCGCTTGAGCCGCGGCGTCGCTTGAGCCACCAGGCGCCACTGAATATCACCGCCGAGAGCAGCAGGAAGTATACGAACGGAAAACCAGGAATCAGCGCGAAGGCGATGAGCACGCAAGCTGCCAGAGTGAGCGCCTGAGGATACCTGGTGATCTGATCGCTCATATCATCCGCGAGATTCTGGCGCTGTTCGCCCGGCACGCGAGTAACGATGATACCGGCGGCGATGGAGATCAGGAGTGCGGGAATCTGGCCGATCAGGCCATCGCCTATTGACAGCAGCGCATAAGTCGACATCGACTCGCCAGCGCTCATGCCATGCATGAATACACCTACCGCCGCGCCTCCAAGGATGTTGACCATGATGATGATAATGCCGGCGATTGCATCGCCCTTGACGAACTTCATTGCGCCATCCATCGCGCCGTACAATTGGCTTTCCTTCTGTACCTGGCTTCTCAGGCGGCGTGCTTCATGCGCGTCGATGACCCCTGCTCGCATGTCGCCGTCGATGCTCATCTGCTTGCCTGGCATGGCGTCGAGCGAGAAGCGCGCGCCGACCTCGGCTACTCGCTCGGAGCCTTTAGTGATCACGATGAACTGAACCACCGTGATTATGAGAAAGACGATGAGCCCCACGCCCAGATTGCCGCCGACCACGAAGCTGCCGAAGGTATATATGATCTCTCCGGCATCGGCCTGTAGAAGGATCAAACGCGTGGTGCTGATGGTAAGCGCAAGACGGAATAGCGTGGTCATCAACAGAAGCGACGGAAATACCGAGAACTCGAGCGGATCGCGGATGTACAGCGACATCATTAGCAGAATGACGGATACAGTGAGGTTGATGGCGATGAGCATGTCGACCAGCCAGGTTGGCAAGGGTACGATCATCATGAATACGGCTACCAGCAGAACGATCGCCAGTACGACGTCCTGGCGCTGCGCAGCCAGGGCTAACCATTTGCTGATGTGTTTCATCGCTCGCCACCATGAAGGGATTCAAGCAACCGCTGCATCGTCTGCTGGCATGTCAGCCAATGCTTGATTTCATGCTCGGGAGCGGGTGAGAAGCTTAGGAACAGCCGCTCGGCGATCATGTAGGCGCGCAGTGGTATGCCCTGCGTGCGTACTGGATGACAGCGGTTCAGCAACATCTTGAAGGCGTCGTCGCGGTGAGGGCTATCGATGGCTCGGCTCATGGTGAGCACTACACGGGAGTCCATATATTCGATGTAGAAATGTAAGGGCGGCAAATGGAACTCCATGCGCGGGTCGATGCGAACCGTCGGGAGGTCCGACAGTTGCAGGAATTTTTCGAGCCGGCGCTCTGTTTGCAGGTCCATGAAGTCTCTTTCGATGCGATAGCTCTGGAGCATCTTCTATAGTTCGCCTATTTGGCTCTATCCGGTAAAAACCTGAATACAGAGAACAGGAGTGATAGCTTCCATGTTGCTAGTGAGTGGGTTGAAGAGGTTCTGGCAGGCAAACCTGGTACGACGCATAGGGATTACCCTGGGTTGCGTGATGATCGTGTTTTGGCTGTTGTCCGAAATGATCGGGCTCCACTTTCGCTACATGAAAGGTATTCAGGACGTTCATACGGCGATGCGTATTGAGCTGCAGGGGATGGTGGAGCTTGAGGAACAGCGTAATCACTACGACGAAATGCGCGTGTCCTTACTGTTGCACGCCTGGAGCAGCCTGCGCGAACGTCTGAGTATCGATCAGGACTCGGTGTTGACGGCTCATACGGTATTCGTTCCGTTCCAGGATCGGAGTCTCGACTCCGATCCAACGGCTCTTCGTATGGCTCATGAAATCATCAGTCTGTTCGGCAGCGGTGCGCCTGAAGTCCGCTCCAATCTCTTTCTTGTCCTGCCTAGACAAGGGGTCGTGTTCTATCAGCCGACGATCACGTTTGAGGATCTTCAGCGTACCGTCAAGGTTCTGGAGGAGCGTTCGCGACGGAAGGAGGACCTTGATCTGGTATGGAATGTGTTACCCAGCGGCGAAGAGGGCAAGTCCATGCTGCTGGTATCCAGGGGGGATGCTGCCAAGCAGGTGCTTTCCGGCCAGGTTTTCTATAATGAAGCGCTCACCATGTTGCATGAGAACATGCAAGTGGTGATGAGGGATCGCTCAGGGGGCGTATTGTGGAGCACGCAAGACCCATTGTCGGCTCTCGTGCTCAAGCAGCTTCCAGGAGGCTGTGATCAGGAGCCGGCTCGAGTCGCTGGCTTTTATGTACTATGCATGCCAATGCGAGATCCGCTCGGCAGCATCACGGTGATCTACCCAGCGGAGATGATTTCCCGCTCGACGGTTTCTTTGTTGTATTCAACGACACCTTGGAACCTCCTGGTTCAAGTGTTGTTGATGATCTGCGCGTCGCTCCTGCTCAAGCGTATGTTGGGTACGCCGCTGCAACGCATCATCAATGTTATCGGTGCTTGGCATCCAGACGGCCAGAATCCAATGATGCCCGAGAGCAGCCCGGATGAGTTGGGCCTTATCGCGCGCTTCTACAACAAGCAGCAGAGATTGGTTTTGTCTAATCAGCAGACTCTCGAGCAGCAAGTGCTGGAGCGTACTCAGGAGCTGGCCAAAGCCAAGCTCAAGGCCGAGAAAGCCAGCACCCGCAAGAGCGAGCATCTGGCCAACCTAAGCCATGAGATCCGTACGCCGCTCAATGGTGTGTTCGGTCCGCTCTCATTGCTGGAGCGTTCCAACCTACCGCCGCGTCATCTCGAGTTGGTCAGAACCGCGCGACAATCGTCCGCACATCTCTTGGACATCATCAATGACATGCTTGATTTCTCGCGCATCGACAGTGGCCAGTTGGTGT
This sequence comes from Pseudomonas chlororaphis subsp. aurantiaca, assembly GCF_013466605.1. Lineage (NCBI taxonomy): Bacteria > Pseudomonadati > Pseudomonadota > Gammaproteobacteria > Pseudomonadales > Pseudomonadaceae > Pseudomonas > Pseudomonas chlororaphis. The sequence continues at coordinate 6,907,970 of NZ_CP059162.1, read as the reverse complement.
TGGCATACAGTCGCGCAGCACTGTTGCCAATCTTTGACCAAGCATTGTTGACCGTTAGCCTCAAGGCCCAGGAAAAGGGGCTGAAGCTGACGGCGTTTGTTGCGGCCGATGTGCCGCAGGACGCGGTAATCGATGGGCTGCGTATTCGCCAGGTTCTGGTCAATCTACTGGGTAACGCCGTCAAGTTCACCGAGCAGGGAGAGATTCATCTGCGGGCCGTAATGCACGGGGAAAGACTCATGGTCACGGTTACCGATACTGGAAAGGGAATTGCGGAAGAGTGCCATAACATGGTTTTCCAGCCATTCGTACAGGGCAGCGTTTACGACAGCGGAACGGGATTAGGCTTGGCGATCGCCTGGAGTCTGACGCAGATGATGGATGGCGAACTCAGTTTGGAAAGCCGAGAGAGGGAGGGCGCGAGCTTTACCTTGAGCGTCCCATTGCATGATGCCAGCGCACCGCTGCCGATGTTCTCGGGGCAATTGCCTGCTCCGCTTGTGTTGCAGAAGCAATTGCGTGAGTGGGGAGTCGAGGTATTCAATGGATCTTCCAATGTATTGGGCGTGCCGGAGTTAGTGCATTTGCCGGGGCAATTGTGGCAGAAATTAAGCAGCGTTTTGCATGACAAGGAAGCCATGCCCACGGATATGGCCATGCGCTCAGCGATGCTGTGTCCATGGTCACTGAAAGTAATGATCATCGATGATGTGGAAACCAACCGGCAAGTGCTTGGGCGCATGCTGCGTGAAATGGGCCATGTCGTCGAAACCGTGGCATCCGCATCCAAGGGGTTGAAGTTGGGGCGGCAGCAGGTGTTCGACCTGGTGTTGATGGATATCCGCATGCCGGAGATGGATGGCCTCACTGCCACACGGGCGTGGCGTGAGGAGCACTCTGGCGTGCTCGATCCGGATACGCCGATCGTCGCCGTGACCGCCAATGCCGCTCAGCAAGAGCATGAGCGCGCCAGCGAAGCGGGGATGTGCGGCTACCTGACCAAACCCGTCGGTATCGATGAGTTGGCCGCCATGGTTTCCGAGGTTGCCGTGATGCAGGTTTCCAGAGGTATCGAGATGTCGCCGAATCGGAATCTGGAGCGGCCATTGATCAAGATGTCGGACGAGCAGACGAGGCTGGTAGCGATCACTGAGCTGATGAGTTTGCATGAGCGGGTCGTTGTGGCATGGCGGGAAAAGGAAGGCGAGCTGCTGGAAGCCTTGCACGCCCTGAAAGGATGCGCGGGTTTGGTGGGCATGACGCTCGTCTGCGAGGTGGCTGAACACCTGGAGAACCTCGCCCGTGATGGTGAGCCGTTGTGTGAAGGGGATCTGCACGACTTGCGTCGTTTGATATCTCCATAAAACTGAAGCAAAAAGCTTCTTTCCATTACTGGGCGGGTATTGAATTCAGGTCATCACCTGATCGTGGTTTTCAGGGGCGACCCCGAGAATAGGTAGTTAACGACTATTCCAGAGCATGCCGATCCCGTGATGAAACTTCCTTCTGTATTTTCCTCTCTCGAATCGTTGAGACCGGTAGGTGAGCAAGGGGGGCTGATCCATTTCAAGCTAGCGGACCAGTGCGGTTGGACCTTGGAGCACCCCAACGGTTTGCTGGTCGCTTTGGCCGTAGACCGTGATAGTGATGATGACACTTGGCTCAGGCAGGCCACCCTGTGGCTCGCCTCCACGGCTGCGGGCCTCGATGACAGTTTGCAGCTCGATGAGAAAGCCATCTGGCTGGTGCGCCGGCACGCAGCAACCATCGAGCCTGCCGAGTTGGAGGCATCGCTAAGCCAAATGCTCTCGATTGCCCGCTGGTTTGCCGTGCTTGGTGAGGCTTCGTCCGATGCTCGCTGCACCTCAGTCACGGAGAATCTGGCATGAGCGCGATGGCCTGTTCTTCACGTGCATTGTTGGTTTGCGCCGCGTACTGCGCCATTTCGCTGCAGAGCGCCACTGCCAGCATGAGCTGGGACGAAGCGCCGGAGTTCTACTTCTCCACCCGAGGTAGCAAGCTCGCCAATGTACTGCGGGACTTGGGAGCGCATCAGGGCATCCCGGTGATCGTCAGTCAGAGAATCGATGATTCGTTCATCGGCAGTTTGAACGGCATGCGTCCTGAGCAGGCCTTCGATCACCTGGCCAAGCTGCATCAGCTTGCCTGGTATTACGACGGGCGAACGATCCATGTCTATAAGGCCGATGAGTTCGGCAGCCGGCTGATCGCTCCTACCTATCTACCGGTCGACACGCTGACTCAACAGTTGGACAGCATGGGGCTGTTAAATGCGCGCTACTGCAGTATGCGCGAAGTGGCCGGCTCGAACGCGGTGGAGATCCATGGCCTTCCCGTCTGCCTGGAGCGGGTCGAAAAGCTCGCCAAGGAACTTGATGGGCAGAAGCTCAACCACGATCAGAATCAGGAAGTGATTCGCTCGTTCGCACTGCGATACGCCACCGCGGCCGATATGAACTACAGCTACCGTGGCCAGGAAGTCGTGGTGCCGGGCGTGGTGACTGTGCTCAGGGAAATGATGCAGGGGCGCGCCTTGCCGCTGAAGGAAAATCACGGCCAGCCCCAGGCTGCGGATCGGGCGCTACCGATGCTGTCGGTCGACCCACGGCAAAATGCGGTGATCGTGCGCGACCGCAAAATCAACCTGCCCATCTACGATGATCTGATCGCTCAGCTCGACTACAAACCGGAGCTTGTCGCGGTTTCCGTGGCAATCATCGACATCAACTCGGAAGACCTGTCGGCGCTGGGCGTCGACTGGTCCGCGTCCGCGCGGGTTGGAGGGGGCACGGTCAAGTTCAACAGTGGCACCGGGCTCGGCAACGGCAACTTTTCCAGCGTGGTGAGCGACACCGGCAATTTCATGCTGAGCCTGAGCGCTCTGGAGCAGAATTCGAAGGCGCATATGCTGTCGCGCCCGTCGGTGGTCACCTTGAACAATACCCAGGCCGTGCTCGACCGCAACGTCACCTTCTACACCAAGGTGAGTTCAGAGCATGAAGCCAAGCTCGAGTCGATTTCGACCGGCTCGCTGCTGCGTGTCACGCCGCGCGTGGTGCGTTCGGATGACGGCTCCACCGACATCATGCTTTCGCTGGTGATTCAAGATGGACGGCAAACCACGCCGCTCAGTAGCCAGGAACCGTTGCCGCAAACCCTCAACTCCGAGATCGCCACGCAAACCTTGCTCAAGATGGGACAGGGATTGTTGCTTGGCGGTTTGATCCAGGACGAGCAGATCGTTGGAACTCGCAAGATTCCCTTGTTAGGAGATATACCGCTGCTGGGCAGATTATTCCGCACCACCCAGGAGAACAAGCGCCAAACGCTCAGGCTGTTCCTGATCACCGCTGAACCTTTGTCAAGTATTTGAGCGCTTTGGCATGTCGTCGTCCGGATTCAAATTGAGATGGCTGAACGGACCGTTCAGCGGTAGGGAGCTGGTCTTGCCCGAGGGGGAGCTGCGTATTGGCGGCCCCAACGGAGACATCCTGCTGCCCTTGGAAAACATGAGCGAAGCCGTGCTCTCGACGAACGAGGAGGGCGTTCGGCTCAGCTCCGAAGGGGGGGTGTGGATAGACGGCGTAGCGATGAACGAGCTGGAGTGCCTGCCGCTCGGGCAGGCCGTCGATCTTGCGGGAGTGGCCTTTGTGCTGGGGCACGAAGATACGGACATCGCTTATCTCAGCGTACCCACACGCGCCTTGCCACAGGAGAAGCCTCGGGGACGCTCAAACCTTTTTGCCGCGGCGGTATCTGCGATTGGCCTGATTGCCGTTGGCCTGGTGGTTTGGCAGCCGGAGAAAGAGGTGCAGGTATTCGATCTGGAAGCTTGGCTCCAGGCTGAAATGAGCAAGCCGGCATTGCAAGGCCTGCGGCTGGAGCGAAGGGCGCGTGGCGAACGTGTGCTACGTGGCACCTGTGAGCGCTCGAGCAGCGTGAACGCGTTGCGTGATGCGCTGCGCGGATGGCGAGTGCACTTCCGAGATGAAAGCGTGTGCGCGGATACGGTACGCGACAGCGTACGCAAGGTATTGGAGCTCAACGGTTACCACGATGTGGATGTCGCCAGCGCCATGGTGGATACCGTCGAAGTGCACGGGGCGATTCGCGCCGATGGCAACTGGCTGCGTACCGCCGAGCAATTGCGGAGTATTCCCGGTTTGCGCGATTGGTGGGTCAAGAATGACCAGGCAGAACTGTTCGAGCGCCTTCTCGCCACCTTGACCGAGTATGACTTGCTTGAAGGCGTGAGCCTGGCGGTATCCAATCGGACTTTCCTGGTGAGCGGCGAGCTTTCTTCCGATCGCAACATGGCGTTGTCAAGCGTAATCGAAGCGTTCAACGAAGCGCAGCCACGCCTCACTGCGCAATACCAGAACATCCCATCGGCACCTCCAGCCGCCCAAGTATTGCCGGCCCTAGTCGTGACCGTAGGGGGTACTCGGGATTCGATCTATGTGGAGCTGGCCAATGGCATGCGCCTGCAACAAGGCAGCGTATTGCCCAGCGGCTATCGGGTGCATGCGCTCAGCCGCAAGGCTATCGCGCTGGTCAGGGGCCAGCAGTTGCTGTCACTTCCAATCGATTTGTAAGTGCTGAGTTGTGATTGATTTTGGAGAGAGAAACCCATGCGTCTGACAAACCTTGAAGACATTTTGAGAGAGGACACCTGTGGCTCCGAGCGTGATCAGGCGGTTGCATCGCTGCAAGACGAACAGGCCCGCCTGCGAAAACTCCTGGCACGGCCGAATACTCCGGATGATTACTGTGTACTGACGAATGGCTTGGATGCCTGCGAGGCGGCAGTGGCGGTCATCTTGACCTTGTGGCAGCGCTATCACAGCGCATGACGATGAGTGGAGGTTGATGAGTGGAGTTTGGGAAGCAAGAGACGGTTTTTGGAAGCGACATGGCTGTGGTTGGTCAATGATGACCGGGCATGGCACCTATCACCTGGGACAGAAGGTGCTTCCTGACATCAAGGAACGCTCATGAAAATCGATGCTCCGACGTTTCGCCAAACTCAAGCCGGATCGTCTCCGGCAACTGAAACCATCGAACTGCATTCCATGCCTCCCGTGTCCGGGACAGGAGGGAGCCCCCCGGGGAGCCAGAATCTAGAGCTACCGCTGAATTTGACTCCGCCGACGAATATTCCGCGCGAGCAGGCTGAAGACATTACGAACAACGTTCGGACCATGCTCGATACCGTGCTGGAGCTCGACATGCTGCTCGAGCAGACACAGAGCTGGTGCGAGACCTTCCACGAGCCTCAGGTACGGCAAGGTGCCGAAGCATTGAGCGCCGATATCCAGGGTTACTTGAACGACGGTGAGGTACCGAACCGAGGCGATTTATCCGCGAACTCGCCTGCCGTGGAGCTGTGCGAGGTCTTCGAGGATGCGCTTTCCACGATAGAGGAAGAGTTCTTCGATGCTCGCTCCGACATCACGGGTACGTCCGATTGGAGCGATGAGTATTTCGATGCCCGCTCTGACATTACGGGTACGTCTGAAAGAGCAGAAGCGTATTTCGATGCCTCTACCGGCGATGAGGCAGCGGTGGCGGGACGCTTGCGCGCCGTGCTGACGGCACTTGAGCGAGTCGCCCGCAATGAATTTGAAAATCCGCATGCGCGACGGCTATCGAACGTCGCCAACATGGCGCTGCAATCGGTGATAGCCACCGGCATACCGACATTCGTCAGACAGGCTGTCGCCTTTGCTATCGAACAATCCTTGACCAGTGGCAATGCCAGCGCGGCAGCGCGTACCGCGCTGGGCGCGATGGCGGGCTCGTTACCACTGCTGCTCGGGGCTGCGGGATTGGTACACGACAACGTGCGTGGTGTGGCCACCACCACCTCCAATCTGTCCCGAGGCAGCGGCTTGCTGGTTGGGGGGGCGCTGATGGTCGCTGCCGGCATGACCGGCTCGCTGGCCATCCTGGCACCGACCCTAGCGGCGTACAACTTGGTTCATGCCGCGATGAGCGAAGCCATGCTGTCGTGGTTGCGTCTGCAAGACAACTCTAGCCCGGTCAATGCCCAGGCGGCTGCCATGATCACGGCTTCATCGGTAGTCAATACGATGGCTGCGAACCAGGCATCTTCCCACGGTGCGCCAGCCTCAGGGCAAGGCCAGGCCTCGGCAGGGCAGGGGTGGCAGCCCTTGGCGGACTTGAACCGTGGTGTCATCAACGCCGCGGCCTCGACGGCTGGAGGATTTCTCTCACATGCCTGGCGCCACTGCTCGAGCTCGCCTGAGGCGCGCCAGGAGCTGCGCTTGTCATTGGAGGTAGCGCTTCCCGAGCGTCGGGAGCTTGTTCAGCAACTTCTTGGCAGCTATGCGTTGGGTGCCAGCTCGGGAACCAATACCTTCCTTATCGACGATATGCTCGCCCCCTTCATCCAGGCAACGGGCTTGAGCGCAATACAGGTCACGGCGGTACGCGATGCTTTGGCCGCAGTCATTGGAGGAGGGCAGTACCCGCTCATGTTAGGCGCGATGTCGTATCGGGAGCCGCCGCCACCGCCACGTGACCCCGAGGCCGGTTGAGCAGCGCTATTCAGCCGATGACGTGGACAACGGGCGGGGTAGGCCTGGAAAAATTCGAATTAGGAGCTTACTTCATATGCTGACCCTATCTGCAATAAAGGGGGCCCCCGTAACGGCCGAGCTCCGCACCGCATTACCTGAACTGGGCAGAGTGCGCATGTCCGAGGCCGAACACGCGGCCCGAGAACCCGCGATGCGGGCGTTGGCTGAACAGGTCAAGGACAAGACGGGTATTGTCTTCGAGCACCTCGTGCCCTTTCAGCGCTACGCCACGGAAAGCAACTGCGTGATTGGCGTGCGTGCAGTCGATCCACTAGCCACCGGCCTCATCTCTGACGGTCATCCGACGAAGAACTTCCTCATCAAGGGCAAGAGTGCTTCCTGGGGACCGCAGGCAGGTTTGATCTGTGCCGATCAGCGCTTCAGTAAACTGGAGGGCCGTGACCCCAAGGACATCGAGAAATACAACAAACAAGTCCGGCAATGTCTCGATGCCGGACATGCCCGTGTCGGTCCACTGATCGTGGGCCGCGAGCGTTTGGAGGAGATACAGAAGCATTTCGCCCAAAACGCTGCGAAGACCGGCGATGAGCCCGCACTGCGGCTGTCCGAAGTCAGCGTGCACGGTGACATTGAGATTAGAGCACGTGCCCCAAGTGGCGAGTACTACATATTCCAAGGCAAACAAGTCGGCAAGGAAGGCGAGCTGGCCTACCACATCGAGCACGAAGGCCAGCCGCTGGAGGTGCTGAAAGGCACCCCTCTGGATGTGAGCCTGTTGCCCAATGGCCCGGAACGCTGCCACCAGCCGCCGCCGCCTAATGAGCTGCCTTTGACCGCCGATTACGACCTGCTGATGATCGGCCCGTCTTTGGCTCAACTGGATGAGCGCGACAATCTGCGATTGCCGGATGTGTCCCATGGAAAATTCATGCAGCGTTTGAACCATTACAGCCCAAGCGCACAAGAGCGGTTGTTGCGCGAGGCTGCCATTGACCTCCGCAACCCGGCCCAGTTCTACGCGGCAGAAGACAAACTGGTCGGTAATGCTTCGCAGCGCATCAAGCAGATGATTCCCGAGATCAATGAGGCACTGGTCGGCCGAGAGGGGCAGTGGCTGGTGCACCACAACGCCGACTCGGGTAGTCCGGCCACCGATCCTGCGGCCAATTATCCCGCCACCTTCTTCCTGCCTGAAAGAATCGGCCGCTTCGAGGAAATCTGTGTGATCGAGAACAACCAGGAGCTGGCGGAACTCGTGCAGCAGGCAAAGGACGCTGGCTACCACATGCCGATCAACCCGCTCTGGGACGATGAGCCCGGGTTGGCGAGAGCGGAACTACACCGTTCGAGTTTCGAGGATCAACAGGCGCGGATGTTGTTGCAGCAACGCTTGCGCAATGTCTGACACGCCGGGGTGAGGCAAGGCAAAAACAGCTGAAGCAGGGCGGTTGCCGGGGCGCCCTGAGGATCCGCTGCCAGATATCCGGCAGCGGATTTTTTGTTTCTTGGCTGCCTACCGGGAATGGAGCTCATAGCGTATTGGCAATCCGGTGTGGGCCATCCCTGGCCCCACACGCCTCTCGCGGCATCCATGCCGCTCGTCCCCCTGACTCGCTACGCTCGCCCTTCGGCTGTTACTGCGCTTTGCAACGCTTCCACTCGGCCTCCTGATGGGGCGCAGTCGCGCCCCCACCGCCTGTTTGCAGTTTCAGACGCGTTGGGCTTCAGGTTCGCTCGGACTTCCCGGCGTGGATTACCCCTCTCCGCTTCAGGGAGAGGGGCGGGTCGCGTTCGGAAGAGGGCAGCGCCCGGAGCCACGCAAAGCCACCCACACACTCTTGGCGCATTCCCGCGCTACGTATTTCCAGCGTGGAAAGTAGGCGTTTTCGGGCTTCTTCATCAATCACTGTCACTGGGTCGTTTAGAATCGCTGAGCATTGTGGTTATGGCGTCGTAATAAATGTAAAATTCCCCTATTTTTATATAATTTGTGAACTTGTCTTCAATCTGGTCTATTTCTTTCTCTCTTGCTTTTAGGGAGTTTTGCAAGTCGCTGATCAGTCTCTGGGTTTCCTGGGCGGAAGGTGAGTTGATGTCTTCCCTTAAATAACTGTCGAAGTTAAGTTGGTTGGCGATGTGCTCTATGTTAGCCATGATGCTCGATAAGTCGTCCCGTTCGATCGAAGACGGCATGAGTTGCACCATCTGTTGTAATTTGAGGTTGAGCGCGGAAATGGCAGTCGATGAGCTGGCCTCTGTCGTACTTGCGGTACTGGACGTGCTGCTTGGTGTTGCAGTGGTGGATTCGCTGATCGCTTGATTGCCAAGCAGTTGCTGCCGCTTTTGTTCGATCTCATCGAGCAGCCTGTTCAGCTCGACATCGCTGTCCGAATTGGGCAGTAGTGTCTTGACCGTTGCCTTCAGGAGTTGCTTGTCCAGACGGCTCAGTAATGGGCCGGGCAGGCTTTCCATGTTGAAGGGCATCGCATCACCCAGTTGGTCCAGGCTACCCAGCAGTTTTTCTCGACTGTTCTTCCAGGTTTCGGCGAAGCGTTGCGCCAGATCATGAGCGGAAGCCTGGGTGAACCACGGCGGTTGATGAATGAGATTGAAGCCGCTTTGTGGCAGATCGAAAATATTCTTGGCGTTGGTGATCGTATCGTTCACCTCCTTGACGAGGTCTACGTTCTTGCCGGTAGTCTTGATCGCGATCATACGGCCGTTATTCTTTTCCAGCTTGCTGAAGGTTTCCAGCCACTCGTCGAGGGTTCCGATAAAGCCGCCACCGGTAATATTGTGACCGGTGCGGAATTGTCCGGCGGTTAGGTCGATCACCATATCCTTATTGTTGATATTGGCCTTTACCAGAAAGTGATTGGCCAGGGAGTCCACGCCTTCTGGCTTGGCCATGATGACCCCGACCTTTTCAATGTTCCTGACTGACAGGGTGCTTGGTAGCCTCCCCTCCAGAGCGCTGATGACATCCCGCATGGCGTGGGAGCAGTTCAGCGCGGGCGTCTGGACGTATCTTGCGTAACCCTGTATTCGCTCCTTCAAGAAGTCATCAACCGCCTGGTACTGGGGTTTGGTTTTCAACAGGTCGATGGGCAGCTCTTGCGCTGGCGGGCGCTTGGGCATCTGTACCGGTGGTGTGTCTGGCAGGTTCACCGGTTTCTTTTTCATCTTGTTGACAATGTTGTTGACCTTCTCGCTCAACTTGTTGAAAGCGCCGACCTTGCTCAGGCCGGTCAGGCCCCAGCCGCCGACTTCGCCGATCAGATCTATGGTGGCTGCTTTCAGGGCTTGGGCGCGCTCTTCGGGAAGGTCGGCGTACATCGACTTCAGAACGTTGGGCGCGGTCGAAAGACCCAGCGTTTGCACGGTATTCAACACGCCAAGTAGCATCGCCCGGCTGGCCAACGCCGGTGCGGCGGCGGCGACTGGTAGAGCCAGCGACAGTGCGAAACTGGCAAAACGCGCGGCAGCCATCCACTTGTCCCAGGAGATTTCACCGTCGGAGACCGCCAAGGTATCCATATTGGCTTTATCGTGCTCCAAGCCGATATTCGACAGTGAGTCGACAATATTCGATGTCTTTTGGAATGCCAGAATTGGGACGTATTGACCCTTGTAAAGATTCATCTGATTAGGCATGGAGTATGCGTAGCGAAGACTTTTGTCGCCTAAGTCGAGTTGCTCGAACAGAGGGAGGGCGGCCTTGATATCTTTTTGCAGGTTCTGATTTCCTTCGATAAAGGTCCTGCGCGCCTGCTCGTTTTCCGGTAGTTTGTACACTCGCTGGTTATTCAGGAAGAACAGAAAGCCGCCGCCATTTCTGGTCTCAATGAAGAAACTGTCTTTCAAGTTGGCAGTTGGGGTGCCTGGGATGTTCAGTTTGGCTTGACTGGCTTGTTGGTTCTGCAGGAACTTTTTCAGGTAGCTGATATCAGGAAAACGAGGGTATTTATTTACTATATTTTTGACTATTCCCTGTATATTTTTCTGCAGTTTTTCTTTGCGTTTTGCCAATAACTCCGGATTTCTATGGGCATCTGCTTTGAACGCGTCGATCAGCGCATGGTATTGGGCCTCGACATCGGTAGCCAGGATGTCATTCAGTAAAGCATTGGGTAGCCTGGCATCGTTGAAGGAGATTCGCTCGTAGCCAGGGCCTTCATTGTTCTTGTTTAGGAAGCGGATATGCTCGCGGCGTAGAATATCGATAAGGTCGAACTCTTTTACGCTTCTCTTTTCTGCTGAAATCATCGTGTTTAGGCCGAATTTGGCCCTTTCGCTTACATAGTTGACCTTGACTTTTGTTTTTCTATCGATGTTATTCAGGCAGTCATGCTTGGTAGCCAGGGCGGTGAGCTGGATTTCCAGGAAGTCGATCGGGCTTGGCGGAAACTCCGGGGGTTCCAATAGCCGGTCGACAGCCTGGATGACTTGCTCGGCTTTTCGCTTTTGCGCCGTGGTCAGCGCTTCGCTCTGCGAGGCCGGCAACTGGAGGCTTTCGAGGTCGCGGCGTAGCCGCGACAGGCTTTGCTTGCTCTGCGCCAGCGCGCCCAGGTCGTTGGGGTCTTTTTGCAGCGCGGCATCAGCGTTGTGTAAGGCCTGCTGTTGCGTGCGGATATCGTTCGAGCCGATGGAGCGCTTAGCGCGGTGATGGGCTTGGACGGTAGCGTGCGTTGCAGTTGCTTTGGTCGGCACGTCGTCGAGGTTCACGCCCAAGGCACCCTCGATGTCGCCTAGCAGTTCCAGGGTTTGGTCGATATCGTCGATCAGCCGCTGCAGCTCGTCGATATCGTAGGTCTGCCCATGGGCGAGCAGTTCGCGCACCTCGCCATCGATCCTGTCGAGGTCGTCGGTCAGATTCAGGTAGTCGAGTTCGTCCAGGGGGGCCAGGCTTGCAGCCTCGGGCTGGTCCGTGGTTGGGGCGGTTGGCTCCGTTGTCGAGTCAGGCGGGTTGGTGGCCGGGCTGGCCGGCTCCGGGACGTTGCTCAAGTCGTACAACCCCTTGGCCATCGCCAACCCGGAGGCACCCGCAACCAAACCCAGCATCACCAGGGCAGGGGTGCTCTGCAATCCACCGCCGCTTCGGGGCGGGCTGGATGGCGTCATGGATGCCAGTTTCTCGTTGATGTCGAAGCCATCATCAAGGTCCCCTTCCTCGACGTTGACGGCAATGTTGGTAGCGACGAGCGTCTCATGCTCGCTGCTTTCGATATCGATGACGGTGTCCTGCTTGACCTCGTCGATATCGATGACGATCTCCCAATTGGCTACCAGTTTTTCACGTTCACTGCCGTTGGCGGCTTGCCCCGTGGCTTCGGGGCGCTTGTCGCTGAACACTTTCATCTCGAAGGCGCGCGGCATCGCTTCCTGCGGCTGGTTGCGCTGGTACAGGCCATAGCCGAGCAAGCCGAGCGAGCCGATCAGACCCAGTGCGCCACCCCCGGCCATGAGCGCGGCGGTGGAGGTGTTGCCGATGGATGGCGCGGCAGACGCGTTTACTGTGGCCGCAGGGGCACTCGGCACGTTGTGCGTGGCCGGCCCCACGCCCGCTTGCGCTGCCAAGGCTTCGAACGCCTGGATATAGGGATCGTTAGCATCGATCAGGCTTGACACGCCATTGCCCGGGGGGACGTTATTGGCTTGAGCTGCCGGGAATTTCAGCGGGTCGTGGTTGGATAGCGCCTGCATGGCCCGGTTCGCGCCATCGACCAGCCCGTTCACCGCATAGGCTTCGACACTATCGAGCACGCGCTTGAGCGCTAGGCTATCGCTGCTGGAGAGCTGCCCGCCGATGCGCGAGAGGCGCTCCTGCCAAGGCAGGCTGTCCGGCTGTGCCTTGTATTGTTGGTGGGCGTGCAGCAGCGCTGGAAGGGCCGGCAGGGCATCAAGCAGCGGTTTGAGGTTGTCAGGCAGGGGCAGGTCTCGCTTGAGCAACTCGGTCAGATTGCCCAGTTCCCGCTCCATCCGCTTCGGGTTCGACCACGCCTGGTACAACTGCACCGTCTGTTTCGCGTAGTTGAGCAGGGTGCGGAACTTCTCCCCATGGGTCACCGCTAGGCCCAGCGTCGCGCTGTACTCGTTTAGCACTTCGCGCAGGGCACTCTTGAAAATCCAGGAGGTTTTTTCGCTAGGGCTCAAACCCTGCGGCATTGTGGTGTACAAGCGTAGCGCGGTGAGCGCCGCACCGACCGTGGTCTTGTTGCCGCCGCTGGCCCAGCTCGCGGTTTTCAGCAGCAGCTCCGGATGGCGCTTGAGTTCCTGGGCCAGCGGTTGCAGGAGCAGCTGCGCCACGCCCTTGACCTTGCTCGGCCAGGCGCTGTCGCTGGCGAGGGTCTGGCGCAGCGCGGCAGCGCTCTGGCTGAGCGCCGAGAGGTTGCCCAATTGGGCGAGTACCTGGTCATAGCCCGCCGGTGCGTAGTGCTGCAGAAGCGCTAGGTTCTCCGGCCTGGCCAGCAGACTGGCGGTCCATTGCAACTGGGCTAGGGGAGAGGCGCTGCTAGGGAAGTCTTGGGCCTGATGCAGCGCTTGGAAAGGTTTCACCAGAAGCTGAGAAAGCGGCTCGGGTAGGACCTGCTGCAAGAACGGGCTGGCATCGGGAGTGCTGAGCAATTGTGCGCCCCAGCTTAGCTTTTCCTGCCAGTCGCCGTCCTTGGGGTAACGGGCCAGTTGCGGCGCCAGGTGCAGCATGTGTCCCAGCGAGACGGGTAGGCCCCTGATGCCGTCTTGCAGTGATTCGCGCAACGCTCGAGGCAATGCCTGCTCGAAATCGCCTTGTCCCATTCGTTCGCCCAGCCATTGGAGCTGTTGCAGCATGGATTGTTCGCTGGGGAACTCGCGTAGCGCCGCCACGGCATGCTTGGCGCTCTGCAAGGTGGCGAAGAGGGGTTCGAACGTATCGCTCAGTCGTTCGGAAAGTAGTTGCCCCAATTGGCTGCTACCCACCTGCCCCAGCAACCAGGCCACCTGCCCCAGTGAGCTTGCGGCGGGTGCTTCTACCTGGCGTTCCCTTAATGCACCGAACAAGCTGCCAAGCTCATCGAATACCTGTACGGCGCCCTGGTATTGCGTTGAGAGTATCTCCTTGAGTGTCGGGCTTTCGCTGAGTGAGACGAGAAAGTCCTTCAGCGACACGTCATGACCGAGAAACGGCGCTAACTCGCCCAGCCATTGGCTGGCTTGCACGAGGGTTGCACGTGCCCCAGAGGTGTCGCCCCAGCTCTTGAGCATGGGCTGCTCCAGGGCCTCGTGCATGTGCGTGAGCGCCCGTTGCATGGCATCCAGGCTCACGCCTTCGTCACGGATAGTTTCGGCGAGTCTGGCGGCTTTCAGACACAGTTCGAGGCATTGCTGGGCGTTGGCCACGGCGCCGTCCGGGCTCCTGGCCACGCGGCCCAGGGCGTCGGCCAGACCTTGCAGACGCAGGGTCAAAGGGCGCTCGCCGTCGCGGAACTGCTCCAGCACTGGCTGGAGTTGAGTCATGTCTTCGAAGCGGAGCCCTTCGAGCACAGTGCCGGCGAGGACCTGATCGAGCATCCGAGCGCTGATGCGGGTCGCCACTTGGGAAACGGTACGGGTCAGGACATTGCGCAGCAGGTGCTCCTGGACATCGCCATTGTCGTTGGCCGCGCTCACCGTTGGAGCGGTTTCGGCGCTGGTGGGTCCGAGGTTTTCGAACGAGCGCTCAAGCTCCTCTGCATGAGCGAGCGCGTAAGCGCCCAGGTGCTGCGCGAGGTCGTCGGTATGCGCCGGATTGGTCTCGACCTCGGTACCGCGCGCGGCGCTCAGCAACGCGTGGAGGAAGGGGCCGCTGGCGGTCTGTCGCCGCTCAGCGTCGAGGCCATGGAACAGACCATCGTCTTGCCCGCGAAGCTCAATTTTACCGCTGCTTGCATGGCTACCGGGAAGACTGAAATAGGCCGCGCCCTGTTCGTCGCGCAGTGTGACGCCCTGGCCGTTCAGTTCGCCGGGACGTTCCCGGTCGCCGTTCGTCTCGCTCTGGGCAAGCACGTGCAGGACCTGCTTTTGCTGGTTGGTCGAAAGGGCTTGGCCATTTTGCAGACGTTCGAGCAATTGGCCCAGCGAGCCTTGTGGTTGTTCGGTGGACGTGGCGGTCTGCATGGGCGAAGGGGCAACGGTGTATTGGTAGCGTTGCAAGGAGAGATGCATGGCGATCGTTTCCTGAAAGCGAAGCTTGGGTCCGTGACCGTGAATGACGGGCAGGTTGTATCTTCGCTATGGAACGACAGCCGAGACATCGGGCAATGACCTGAAGTGCCAGTAGAGAGAAGCACGATGATGCACGGGCGACGGGTCATTCCTCGTTGTCCAGTCGATCGAGGAGTTCGTTGAAAGCATCAAGGATGGAGTCGCGCTGTTCGATGTTGTCGAAGCAGTCGTCTGGCAGGAGCTTGGTCAGCTCTTTCAGATGGCGAGCGTAGCCATGGCGCGGTTGGTCGCCGGGTAAATCGCGGCGCGTGCGTTCGTCCAGCCAGTCGGCGTAAATCCAGGGTTGTTGGATTGTGTCGAGCAGGGCGAGCATGATGGACTCACTGTCCAGTGCCTCCTGGCTCATTTGCTCGGCGACGCGCCCGCAGTGATCTTCGATGCTGAAGAAGTGCAGGATACGCTTCAGGTCGGTGATGACGGATGCCAATTGCTCGTCGGTGACGGCCTCTTGCGCGGACAGTTCGAATGCCAGCGCACGGATCAGCGCGCGCAGTTTCCGCCGCCGGTCCGGCAGGCGGCGGAATTCGTCGAACCATTGGGTCAGGCGCGTCTGCCGGCCGGTCGCGCGCTGATACAACTGCTTGAGTGCCGCGAGGTTGGTGGCGCTTTGCAGGCCGAACTCCAGCGAGCAGAACAGTTGCAGTGCCCACTGGTCGTCTTCCATGACCTGGTCGAGCGCGGCCTCGAGCCTGCGGCGGCGGGCGCTATCCTTGCGTTTTTCGTCGGCGGTCAGCGCGGCCAGCAGCAAGGCTATCTCGCCGGCATCGAAACCTCCTTGACGCATGCTGTCGGCGAGGTCTTCCTCGTTGTCGATCTGGGGAATTCGCTTCAACAAGTCTTCCAGCCGTGCATCGCCATGGTCCTTCATCTGCTGCACGAGCTGCTGGAGCATGGATTGTGCGCGTGGCCGTTGCATTCCACGGGTGCCCTGGCGCGATTCGGAGCGGTGCTGATGCAACGCGAAACCGGCATCCTCCATAACTTCGGCAAGGCTGGAGGGCTGCAGCACCGCTGCCGGCGGTGCCGTACCGGGTTTCAATGCCGATTGCGCCTGGTCCAGCGCCGAGCGCGCGGGAAAGATCTGTCGTGCCCCTTCCTTGGCCGCCGTCTGTTGGGTGTTGATCAGCCCGCTGCTGGCGGTTGACGTACTGTCGATTCTATTGATCACGTCGACTCCTGGCAGGGTCGTACGAGGCGTTCGAGGATGAGGTCACGATGTGCCTCCAGGTCGAAACGTATGATGGTGAGACGGGATTCGAGGCGTGCTTGTCCTTCGCTCAATTCCGCATCGATATGGACCCGCACTCGTGGCGTGGCGCTGAACCGTTCGCGCACGGCGTGTTCGACGCTGGGCGCGACGTATAGCGTGGCGAATTCATCGTCGGCCATTCTTTCAAGGCGCTGCCGCACGCGTTGCATCACGTCGTCGACGGCGTTGCGTTCGTCGAGCCATGTGGCGAGGGCTTGAGCGAGCAGGGTGCGTAGTCGTGCATCGAGGTCGTTGGCGATGCGGCGTTCGAGTTCGTCCTCGGCAACGAGCCATTCGACGCTTTGTGCGATGGTGTCGGCGCGTAGCCTGTCGAGTTCTTCCTGTGCTTCGGAGAGACCCGCCTGACGCGCTTGCTCGCGAATCCTGCGTATCTCGCCACGGGTCGCGGCCATCTTGCGCTCGAGTTCGGCGAGGATTTGCGCCGATTTTTCGTTGGCGCTGTCGACGATGCGCTGTGCGTTGTAGTGATGTGCCAGTGCCTCGGCGCTGACGATGGTTTCCAGTGGAGCGGGGCCGGGCAAATAGGTGATTGGCATGAAGGGCCCGTTCATAGGAATCGTCCAATCTTGATGAGCCAGTCCTGGGCGCTCGCAGTGCCGCTTGGCTTCGGACCGTGCGAATCCGAGACGCTGTTCGTGGCGAATGGCAGTAACCCGAGCAGTGCGTGGGTGACTGCGCAAGAGCCAGCTTGCCGTGTCAGCCATTGGGTACCCGCCTGAAGCACGGTTTCGTTCAGGCTGGCGTTGTTCTCGATCGCCGGTAGGGCGTTCCAGCCTCGGTGCAGGGCGAAGAGTTGCTCGCAAGCACGGTCGCCCAGGCGTGGGGAGAGCGCTTGGCGATGCTCGCGCAGCAGCAGGTATTCGGGACAATCAAGAGCGATCAGGCCAAGCGCAGTGGTTAGCGTCACGAGGCGCGGCTCCAGTGCCAGCAGTGCGGTCTGGCGTGCATTCAGCGAGCCGGGAAGCGGCCCGTCGGGGTAACCGCGCCGGGCCACCAGGGCGGCATCGATGGCGGGGCGGCATGACACATGTCGTGCATAGAGCGCCTCCCAGTCGGCAAGCCCCAGGCTCGACCACCAGCTCGTATCGAGCCACGCGCCTGGCTGCCAAGCCAGTCGATGCAGGCGTTTGACTTCTTTGTGCAGCGGTCCGCTCATGATTTACCCAAGCGTCGCAGTGTTGGGCGCTGGCGCCAGGCGTGTATCCCCAGGCATAACAGCGAGACGATACCCAGTGAGGCCGCCAGCGGTACGCGATAACGCACCAGGGCGTTTTCGTCCGTGGCGCCTTGAGCCGGATCGAGCTGCGGGCGATAGCGGTATTCGGTGGATTGCAGCACCACGCTGATATTCTCCGCTTTTAAATTTGGCACGCCTTTCTGCACCAGGCCGCGGATATCCGTTTCGCGGCTGGCCAGGTTGCGATCAGGCGTGTATTGAACCAGCACGGAGGCCGAGAGCACCGGGCTTTCACGCCGCGACTGCGGCACGCTTTCGGCCACCGAAACCCGTGCGTTCACCACGCCGTCCATGCTGGTGAGCATGGCCTCGAGCTGCTGCTCCTTCAGGAACAGGATCTTGGCCTGTTCCTGAACGGGCGATGTCACCAACTGGCCAGATGGAAACAAGTCTTCCATCGAAGCCGTGGTCTTGCGCGGCAGGCCATGCTGACGCAGTACTTCGACCGCTTCGGAGAATTGGCTCTTGTCGACCTTGATCGAGACTGTGCCACCCTTGATGGTCTGCTTTTCCGCCGCGATGTCGCGCAGCATGAGCAGCGCGAGCATCTCGTTCGCTTCCTGCTCGGACAGGCCGTTGTACAGATCGATCTTGCAGCCGGCGAGCAGCATGAGCGCGAGGGCTAGGCCGAGATGTTTGCGCGAGCGGATCATTGCATGCTGGTGAGTTTGTTGATGCCTTGCGAAATGCCACCCGCCGCCTTAGCGATGAGATCGACTTCCGCGATTGCGTTGAGTGCCCGCGTCTGCGCCGCCAGGACATGCAACGGACTTTGCAGTACTTCTTCAGTGCCGCGGGTTTCATCGATCCGTGTGTTGATGTCCGCGGCCTTTGCCTGGAACTGCTCGATGGCTTGCTCGTCGGGCAGTTTATCGAGGTGTCCGAACAGTGTGCGGGTGAAGGCTTCGACATCGGTAGGCGTGGCTACGGGGTCGACGGTGTTGAACGGTTGCGTGGCGAGAGAAGCGGACGAAAGTGCATCGATGGTCATGGCCGTACTCCAGGAATGTAGATGTGATGTGGACGGGTGAGATGGGTGTTCAGCGTGCAGACGGTCTTTCGCTGTCGAGCAGGTCAAGCAGCAGTTGCGCTTGTGCTGAATGGTCATCTTGCAACAGTCTCCGCGCAGCGCTCGTCTGACCAATGCCGATCAGCATGGTCGCTTCGACGATGCGTCGTGCCTGAGTGTCGTCGATCAGGTTGCCGAGCGCCGACCGGATGACGGACATTTCCATGCGCATACCGTGGTTGGATGCGGCGAGTCCGGCGGCAACGACCAGGCGGCGCGCCTGCGTATCAAGAGATACCGTGGTTTTCATATCTTCTGGATGATCCCGGCCATCATGTCTTTTACTGACTTCATAATGGCGCTCTCGAAGTTGACGAAATTCGTGTACTGCTGCACCGCAAACTGCACTTGAAGCATCTTCGCGGGGTCGTTGAGGTCTTCGGAGGACATTTTCGACTGCACGTCCTGACCGACCTTGTCGATCATCTGAGACAACTGATTGACGATGCTGAGGATTTCCATACTGAGCCTCGGACGTTAGAGAACGGCGTGCGATTCCGTCGCGTGCAGACGGGCCGCGGTTGGGTTGATGAGAAATCGTTTACGGAAGCTATCGGTGAAGTGCGCGTGGTTGGCGAAACCGCATTCCAAGGCGATATCCAGAATGCGCATCTGGGACGAGAGCAGCAGTGAGCGGGCGTGCTGCAGCCGCCGTTCCATCAGCCAGCGTTTGGCTGAAATACCGAATTTCTCCTGAAACAGCATGTTGAACTTGCGCAGAGGCAAGCCGAACTCATCGGCGAAACGCGCGACCGACCAAGGCATCAGTTTGTTGGTCTCGATGAATTCGATGAATGAGCGGTCGCTGCACATAAGGAAGCGCAGGAAGGCCGAGAAATAGGCGTGATCGGAGCCCAGACAATACACGTAGGCGAAACGCAGCAACATCGAGCGCGATCCGCGCGCCAGCAGCTCCATTACCCGCATCACGTCTTCGTCAGCATTGATGATGCGAAGCTCTTGCGGAACGAAGGTGCGCGCGGGGTTGTCACCGATCAAGTCGATCAGCTCCGTATAGAGATCTTGAAAGTCCGACTCATAGAAGTCGAAGTATGGAAGGCCGCCCTTCTGTGGGCACACACTGTCCGAGGCTATGAGCAAGGAACAATCGGGAAATGGGTGCATTTCACCGTTGACCTTGAGTGTGCCGCCTTGCTTGCCGAGCAGGATTCTTATCGTTCGCATCGTTCCCTCAACTCTATGGGGTTGTTCGAGCTGGCGAGCATCCTCGCAATCCCAACGCGCCTTGGGGATCAGGTAATGACCTGAAGGTGTAACGGATTGACCACTACATCCAGATATTTGGCAGAGAAACAAGACTTACCAAGTTGTCTTTCGAAACACGTTGTCGAAAAACGAAAACCCTACCGATCGCGTGCGAGCATGATTGGCGCATTCGCTTTCTTCAAAGAGAAAAAGTCATGCCACATATCAATGCGCTCAAAGTCCCAATCGAACTGAGTGCGGATGCCCTGCAAGGCAATCTGAAACAGATATCGGAGGTCAACACCCAGGGGGCTGGTGAGGTCGACGGCAGCCGATTGATATCGACCGCTGCAGGCATCCGCCTTAATGAGGCGCAACAGATCGCACTGGTGAATGGGAAGCTGTTCGAGGCGGGGCTTAGCATGGCTATCCTGGATTATCCCGGGAGCGTCGGCCGTGTTTTCCAGGACTACTCGAATAAGCTTGCAACCGCGCTCGATTCCGTGCTCGTGCCGCAGGGAGACCTAGCCAACACATCAGTGACGTTTCAGGGGCAGCAACGGCCATTGAGCGATGTGTTCCAGCGAACGTTGGTGAATCCACTCAAGCCGACGTCCGATCAGATTGGCCGGCAACCACAGGGTAAGGAAGCAGTCGACACCTGCAACTGGATCATGTCGGAACTGCGCGCCCCGATCGTCAACGACGAGGGTCACTACATGCCAGGGCGGGACGCAAAGGATCTACTGTCGCGGATCAAGATGCTCAGTTCGTTCGGTACGACGGTCTGGCAGCTGATGCAGGTTAACGGGGCGCCGGAAAACGCCGAAGCCATTGGCAAAATGCTGACACCGCTCGCTAGCGATGCTGCGGAGCAATTTGCCAATCGCTACAGGGAATTCACGCAGCGAACGCGCACTACGAACTTCGACGATGCGGTGAGCCGTATGCGCAGCGAGCGCGTGCCACTCATCGATAACGAGCCGGTGAGCGGAATCTATACCTCTGCGGCACAGCACGGGCTCGGCTTTGGCAATGTGATGGTTACCGCTGAGGATCCCGCCGTCGAAGCCCGCTTGCGCGCCGAACTGCACGCGGATGCGAGCTACGGGAATATCAACGGAATTGCCCGTCAGGGCGCGCCGATCGAGGCGGGGCCGAGCGGCTTGCCGGAGCGACCGTTCATGATGTCCGCGGCAGATATTTCCGTCGATCACCCGGCGATGGAGCTTTACCAGAACGTGCTGATGCGTGCAGGCGACGGCTCCGACAGGACATTTCTCGAGGCGCTCGACGCGCATGCGTATCCGCATGGCGTCGGGGTGAACCGCTGGCAGCCGAACGGGACATTTGCGGTCGAATCGAACCTGCGCGGACTTCCGTCTGCCGGCTCGCAGTCGGGCGGTACGTGCGACGTGCTGCTTGCGCTCAACACCCTCAGCGACGCGCCGCTCTATGGACAGATGGACATCGTGGAGTCGGCGACGCTCGGCGTCGCAGCGTTCATGAACTATGGCGGCTATCACACATTCGCAGAAACGGTGCCGGTCGGAATGTCGATGGCCAATGGCGAAGACGAGTTCAATCCGTCGTCGGGAATGGCGCCGGTCTCGAACAACCGACCGATATTCGAGCCACTCCCCACCGATATTCAGCACGAAAATTTGTACAGCCGCGTGACCAATATGGCGATTGCATACACAAACGCACCGTTCGACGACGTGCAGGCGATCCGCGATACGTACGAGCGAACTCATGAAACGCTGTGCAGTGCTCATCCCGAGTTGAGGGATATGGGCACTGTCGGCATTCAGACGACCCGTACTGACCTCGGTAGCGACTGGGGTTAGTGCTGCACCAGTCTGTCTTGGAGGAGTGCGGCAACAAGGGGACGCAACGGCATGTTGCGTCTTTGCCGCACGCCAACGTTTCGACCGCAAGAGCGGGTTGTTAATCTCGAGGCGCTGTTCGAGCTAGGCTCTGTACGAGATTGCCTGCGCTCGGTAATGCTGCGCTAAAAACAGGCTCAGAATGCTCATTTACAGCACGTAAACTCCGCTTCTTAGCCCGTTTTTGCCTTGCCTGACCTTCGCTCAGCGACTTTTCGTACAAGACCTAGCGAGCGCCCGCTACCGATTCAGGCGTGGGCGAAACCGGGTAACGGAGCACCCGTTCGGGGCCAAAAGGCCCGACTCTCCTACCTCTTTCGATGGCGCCCACGGCGCTTCCACCGTTTCCGTCAATTCGTAGCCCTTTGGCTCAGAACCGTACCCGGATTGCATCCGGGCTGCTTGCAGCTGCTTTGAAAACGGCTTACGGCAGGCTGCTATGACGGCCTTGTTCCGGCAATCGCGGATGAAGGAGGTGGACGTTCCGATTTGGGAGATGTGAAGAAATCGAAACTGCACAGGAAAAGAGCAAAGCGCCTGGGTCGGCTGCTGGAGATGATGACGGCTCACTTCAAGCGTGACAGCAGTTTGCTCACATCAACCCATAGGGAGAAACACAGACATGATTAGCGCAGTTGAATTCAAGAGTGGAACTACGGATTACTCGATTGACATCGCCGCCGACATGGGCGTTGAAAAGGACGCCAAGGGCGGGCGCGAGTCCGAGGGCAAGGTCGACCCGCGCATCGCGCGCGGCGAGCAATTGCTGGCTTCGATCCAGTCTGCCCAGGGCCGTGGTGCGGATCAGGGCAATGACATCAACGCCCTCACCGACGAAGCCCTGGGCTTGGGTAACGATATCCTCAACAACACTCCACCCAGCGGCAGCGGCGCCGACAGCTACCTGCAGGGCCTGAAGAACCTGGGCGTGCTGAACACCGGCATCGTCACCATGGCCGCAGTCATGCTCCTGCTGCAGGAGCACGCCAACGCCACCTTCGAGGCGATGACCACCAAGACCGAGATCTCCCGCGAAGCGCAGGACATGGCCAACCGCGTCAAGGCGCTTCTGGCCAAGTTGACCAAGCCGGAAGACAAGGCCGAGCTGCCGCCGGAAGTCATCCAGTACATGCGTGAGAACAACATCCTGGTCGAAGGCAAGACCATCGATGAGTTCCTCGCAGGTGCCGGGGGGGGCGGGCTCTCCGGTGCCGAGGCGCAACTGGCGCTGCTGGACAGCATGATCGCCCAGGCCGGACCGACGGGTATGGAAAGCCGTCACTGGCAGAGTGTCGTGAAGTTCATGGATGACAACGGCATTCGCATAGGCAATGGCCAGAAAGCCTCGGATTGGATCTGGGGGCTGCCGGAGGTTGGCATGAAGCCCGGCCAGAAGGTGTCTCTGGAACATATGAAAGAACTCCGTGACACCCTTGCTGGCGCGATGAAGCCAGAGCTCGACCAGGGCAGCCTGAAGGCCGTCGAGATGGCCCTGGAAAGCGCCTCTGGCCGTGCCTCCGATTTCGTTCAACAGACCCAGCTCAAGCTGCAGCAGCTGATGCAGAACTACAACACCGCGGTGCAGATGACCAACAGCCTGCAAAGCATGCTGGCTGAATCGGTCAAGTCCATTGCCTCGTCGATCCGCTAAGCCGTAGCGCTGTGACTGCCGGCTCCATCGGATGCCTGAAAAACGGTTGGGTGATTTTCGATGGTGCCGGTGGCTTTGCGAAAGCCTGGCCTGTTCCCGCCCCCTAAAGTGGAGAACGTAAAAGGAGGAGTGCCCATGAACGAAACCATCGACCCCAGATACGCGGCGGCTGTCTTCAACCGACAGCGTGCTTCATTCAAAGCCACCATGCAGCAATTCCACGCGTTGCATCGCGAGATCGACCTGCTGATGGGCAAGGCCCACTCGGACCCAGAAGCGCGGCGCAAGGTGGCGAACGTCGAACAGGATATTCGCCGTTCTGGCGCGGAGCGCGAACGGACCATGCGGCAGATTCTCAAGGCGGAGAACGCTTTCTCCAAGCTTGAGGGTGATTTCTCGAAACGATTCCCGGTTGAGGTGTCCGCTTCGAGCGGACAGGTCGCCGTGAAAAACACCGCGATGAAGAAGCATCGCGTATTCGCTTGACTCCATAGGAAGAAAATCAAATGTCCATCACTGTTGATTTCAAAAACGTAACCCCGAACTACTCGGCTGACATCGCCGCCGACATGGGCGTTGAAAAGGATGCCAAGGGCGGGCGCGAGTCCGAGGGCAAGGTCGACCCGCGCATCGCGCGCGGCGAGCAGCTGCTGGCTTCGATCCAGTCTGCCCAGGGCCGTGGTGCGGATCAGGGCAATGACATCAACGCCCTCACCGACGAAGCCCTGGGCTTGGGTAACGATATCCTCAACAACACCCCGCCCAGCGGCAGCGGCGCCGACAGCTACCTGCAGGGCCTGAAGAACCTGGGCGTGCTGAACACCGGCATCGTCACCATGGCCGCAGTCATGTTGCTGCTGCAAGAGCAGGCTAACGCGACCTTCGAGGCGATGACCACCAAGACCGAGATCTCCCGTGAAGCGCAGGACATGGCTAACCGGGTCAAGGCGATCCTGGCCAAGCTGACCAAGCCAGAAGATACCGCAGCGCTGCCACAGGAAGTGATCCAGTACCTGCGCGAGAACAACATCACGGTCGAAGGCAAGACCATCGATGAGTTTTTGAGCGGTAAGGATGTGAGCAAGCTGAGTCAGGGCGATCTGAAAGCCGTTGAAATGGCACTGGAAAGCGCCTCCGGCCGAGCTTCTGACTTCGTTCAGCAGACCCAGCTCAAGCTGCAGCAACTGATGCAGAACTACAACACCGCGGTGCAGATGACCAACAGCCTGCAAAGCATGCTGGCCGAATCGGTCAAGTCCATCGCTTCGTCGATCCGTTAAGTTCGAGCGCCTGTCGATACGGCGTCGGGAGACGGCATCGTATCGGCAACGCGCCAGGGGGTGTGTATGTCAACGCAAGAAATGCCCGCCGAGGATGTACGCGACGACGAGGTATTGCGCGATTTTTTCTCGCGGGGCGGTTCGATCCGCATGCTCTCCGGCGTTGCGCCGGATGATCTGAAAACGCTGCACAACTACGCCTGCCAGTTGTTCGACGCTGGCGAGTTGGAGGCCGCACGCAATTACTTTTACCTGCTCGTTCAAGTCGACCATTGGCATTTCGATTATTGGCTCGGATTGGGGATGTGCCAGCAGCGCCTTGCGTCGCACCAGGAGGCGATTTTCTGTTTTTGTCGTGCAGGGATGATCGAGGTGGAAGATCCTCGCTCTTCGTATTTCGCGGGCATCAGTTACCACCTCACGGGTAATCGGGAATACGCGTGCAAAGCTTTCAACGCGGCAGTCAGGTGGTGTGCCGCGCGTCCGCAGTATCAAGGGCTTCGCCAGAGCGTGGAGCAGTTGCTTGCACAGTGCGAGCAGGAGAAATGAGCATGACAGCTATTACAGGCTTCCGTCCTTGGCAGGATGGGATACCGGCGATCCTGTCGGTAATGCAGGATGGGGAAAAGGAAAAGCTTGCCGCGACCAAGCGCCAGGTGCTTAGCCAGGATCTGCTGGCGCAGACCGAGTCGTCGCGCCCGAGCTGGCTGCGCTTGAGCCAGGCAGAAAAGGTATCGCGCCAGGACGCGAACGAAGCGTTCGGTCGTTTGTTCCGCGCGACGAATACAGAGGCCGAGGCGGCGAACGACAAGATTCGGCCCGCGGTGATGCCACCGGCTCATGAGTTCGAAAAAATGTCGGTGGAGCTGATGATGGTCGCCGCCACGCTGGCGGCGGGCGAATTGATCGGCCACATCACCGACGCCAAGGCCAAGGCGATCAAGATTCTTGGCGACCAGCAGGACAAATTGCGCACGGAGGAACTCAAAGAGTTCCGCGAGCAGATCGACAAGGCGCTGGAAGAGCAGAAAAAAGCCAAGAAGGCTGGCATTTTCGGCGTGATCTTCGACTGGGTCGTGGCCGCTGTACAGGTCGTGACAGGGGTCGCCAAGATGGTTGGCGGCGCGCTGACCGGCAATGTAATGACTGCCGCTGGCGGGGCGATGGATCTGATGGCGGGCTTCGCCGGGGTGGTCAAGGCCGCGATGAATACGATGGCGCTGATCGATTCGGCGAATGCGGATAAGTACCGCAAGATCGCCGATGTGGCGGCCAAGATACAGCTCACCTTCGAAATCGCCGGTGCGGCCATCGACTTCCTCAGTGCGGCGCGCAACCTGATTACCACCAAGGTGATTCCTCAGGCGACCAAGGCCGTCCTCAAGGAAGGCGCCGACCAGGCGCTCAGCCAGGCGATCAAGAACGGCAGCAAGAGCGCCGCCGCGGAAATCGCCGAGCAGGTCGGCAAGCAGGTCGCCGATCAGGTTTCCGACAACCTGATGCGCAGCCTCGGCAAGACCGCCCTGGAAGCGTCGAAAACGGCGGGTAAAGACGCCGCAGCCAAGGTCGTGCAGCAACTCGGCGTGAACCAGATGCTGGAGAAGTTCAGCCGTGATGCGATCGAGAGCATGGTCTCCAATGCCGTGAAGAAGGTGGCTGACAATGCCATCGACAAAGGCATTGAGATGAGCGCCAAGCAGTTGACCAAGGCGATTCATAAGGAGCTTGTTGAGCAGGTCGCACTCGCCACGATGAAGGCTTCGACCTACATCGGCATCAACGCTGCCCGCGAGGTCGTGGGGGGGGCGCAGAAGATCACCGCTGGCGCCTTGGCGATGGAGCGCGCGCAACTGCAAAAGGAAATCGACCAACTGATCCTGGACCAGCAGTGGCTGATGATGCTGGTGGATATGTTCGAGCGCGACAAAGAGCAGCAGGTCGAGGAGATGAAGCGGCTCACAGAAGGGCAGACCGAGGCGCTGGCGGGAGCCAGCGATGCCCTGCGCGATGCGGCGCAGACCCGCGTGCGTGCGGCAACGTCGATGGCAGGGGTCGCCGTGCACGCGGCCTGATTTTGAATCGAGAAAGAGGAATAAATGATGTCCATCAATCTAGATAGCGCCGCGCGTCTGCACGGCCAGTGGGCCAATACCGGGGAAGCGGATCGGTCCAAAACGGCTAATGAGCGGGTTGGCGGTCAGCCACCCGTATCGGCCAACGCCAATGGGCAAATCCTTGAGGACCAGTTGGATCAGCTCAAGGAGTTGGCTTCGAACGATCGAGTCGCTCCGATGTTCGAGGGCGGCGCGTTGGCGACGCTGGAAAAGCTGATGATCATGTTGCGCGAGATGCAGTCCAAGACCCGCGACATGTGGCGCGAGTTTGCCGCCAATCAGCAGCAGACCGCACACACGATGCGCATCACCGCATACGAGACGCGCATGGAGTCGATCGAGCAAAACTACAATGCGGCGATGACACAAGGCTTCAGCCAAATCCTCTCCGGCATCGTCAATGTTGGCGGCGCAATCACCGGCAACCAGCTCGTTACCACGGGCACCACGGGCTTTGGAAAGGCCTCCGAGGGCTTCGGCACGATGATTTCCGCCTCTCAGACCCGCGAGGCGCAAATCAACCAGGCGATCGCTGAGTTCCAGCAGGGCAATGCTGATGAATTCCGCAAGACACTCGAGTCCGCCGTGGAGAAGGCCAGTGAAGCATCGCGGCAGATGCGTGAATGGCTGAAAGAGTTGGGCGACCTGCAAAGCCGCATCATGTCCGCAGTACGCTTGTAAGGAGAAAGCCATGAGCACTCTTGAACATGACGCAGTGACTGCCTTTCTGCACGGGCAGGGCGAAAGCACCCAGGTCGAGTATTTCGGCGAGAGCGAGTTCGTGATCGGTCGGCGCTTGCGCCAGAGCGAGTTCGAAATTGTCTACCGGCAGGACGGCGACGAGGTGGTGATCGCGGACTTCAGTACCCGTGAAGGCCAGGATGATGCCGGCGCGGTATCCGGTTTCATTCGCCTGATCCATCGGATCGAGCGTGAAATGCCGGCATTGCGTCGAGTCCGAGGGATGTTCGTGCGTTCCGAAGCCCAGCCGCAGCTCAACCAGATTCGCGAACGCCTATCGCGGGTGCTGGAGCGGCAGGGCGCACACTGGGAAACGATCGACGGCGATGCCTGGCTGGTTTATCCGCTGCGTGCCGGACGCGCCGGCGGGCGCTGAGTCGCTCATTTCTGGAGCTTGGGACATCCGCGGCAAAAACCGCGGATGTCCATTGTTTTCTCAGCCGGGTCCCGCACCTTCAAACCCCTTCTTTTTCATTCCTTAATCCAACCCTGGCCCACAACTGGGCCTGCCTTGTTTGGCGTCGCCAACCCATGGTGCGTCGCCTCTACGTGCCTGTGAGTACCATCATGCGAATCGCCCACAACGATAACCCCAGCCCGATCCATCAACCGCAAACCGCCCCGCGCTTGCCAACGGACGAGCGCGCGCAAGCACTTTTGGGTCGCTTGCGCGACGCCCCGCTTGGCGCGAGCGACTGCGCCTTGGGCTTGTACCTGCTCGCCGGTCTGGATGCCTGGCCCGAGCGAGAGGGGCCGAGCGAGTTAGCCGGGCGGCAGATCGCCCTGTGCGATGCGAGCGGGGAAAAGCGTTTCGAGGTTGATCCTGAGCATCCGCCTCGGATCAGTATGTCTCTGGAAGAGATGGATGACGCTGGGGTTCAGGTTCTGCTCAATGACGCTGGCGAGTTCGGCGTGATGCTCGGCGACACGCCGACCTGGACCGGCACGGACTTCTGGAAAGCCGCCCTGCTGGCCTGCCGGGCGGGCGATGAGCAGAGTCCGATGGAGGTGGACACGCATCAGCTTGAACGCCTCTGGGTACAGCTCGAAACCTTCACGAGGGCCGAAGTCGATAGCGTGATGCAGATAGAGGCGGAGCTTGCCGAGCTGAGGCTGAACGATGAGGGCGCAACGCCCGAAAGCCCTGCGCGCGCCGAGATGACCGTAATCGACATGGAAGCCGTCATCGCGGATACGGTTATCGACATGGAGCCGACCGCCGCCGATACCGTCATCGACATGAGTTTCGCCGATGAGGCGCCGGCTATCGAACACAGCACCGGCAAGTCGGTCGACGCCAACGCGACCATCGAGCCTGAACGTTCACCTGAGGCACTGGCGGAAGCCGCCAAGCTGGGCGAAAAAGTGCTACGCGACACACTGCTTTGCGTGGGTAAACAGGTCTATCAACGTACCTTCGCCCGGGCGCTGGACGATATGCTGCAAGGTACCTTGCTGCAAGGCACTCAATTGCAAGGGCTCAAGCTTGAGCATGGCGTGCAGTTGAAAGACGCGCTGCAAACCTTCTGTACCACCGAACAACCATTGCCGGAGCGTTTGCAGCGTCTGTCCGCAGCGCTACAACGCTTGCCGGACGACGCCTTGTTAGCACAGGGCGGCAAGCTGAAGGCCTGTGTGCAGTTGTGCGGCGACTCCACCTTCTTGCTGCGCGAGGTCGCCGATGAAGGCTTGAATCTGGACAATGCCCGACGCCTGCAACGGGACTTGCTCAAAGTACTCGACAATCCATTGCTGGCGGGCTGGAGTGCGGTCGAAAGCCTGCGCGAGACGCTGCCGCAACTGGACCAAGGGCTCAGCGAGCTGGCCGCGCTAAGCAGCCGGGACCTGTCGTTCGAGAGTGTGCTGGGTTGGGTGAAGGACAGCACGCTGTTCAAGGACACGCTCGCGGTGCAGTACCAGGGCACCGTGCAACTCTTCGACGAGCTTGGCGCGTTGTTCACTGCGCTGAACGAGGCCCGGACAGATGGGCTCGGTGCTTCACCCTTGGCGCGTGCGACCGGGTTGCTCGAACAGGTGGACAGCGGCCAACTGGGGCCGTTGCTGACGACGCATTTGAGCAGCGCTTTCGCGCCGTTGTTCGATGCCCTGCATGGTCTCAGGCAAACCCTCGATGCCTTGCGGCACTTCCCCGTTGGGCAATCGCCGTTGCAGCAGTTGCAATGGCTGGGCGAGCAAGCGGGCCAGGCGAACCTTGGGCAATGGCTGCCTGAGGTGTTGGCTGCCCCCTTGCAAGAGGGGATATGGACGCTCGGTAACGTACAAGAGGTCTGCAAGGCCATAGGCGCTCCTCCAATGCGTGCCCCGCTTGGCGAGCAAGCAAAATGGCTGGCCAAGGCGCTCGATCAGCCGCTGCCTGCCGGTGTCGAGAAGCTGGTTGCCCAAGTGATCGGCCAGCACCGCTTCGATACGCTTAACGCTTTGGGCAAGCAGGCGACTAGCGTGCAACAGCATGTCGCGCGCTTTCCCGAGGCGCACGACGTGTTCGCGGTGTTTCGCTGGGCCAACGCGTTGGCGCAGGATACGCAGGCTCCGGCATTGCTCGAGCGGCTGCTGCCGGCCAGCGTGCAACAGGAAATCACCGCCTGGAGCGCGCCATTGGAACAAGCGCAGCGTCTGGCCCCACAGCTTGCGGACTATCCACGGAGCGGCGGTTGGCAGGAGAAGCTGGGCTGGGCCGCGGCGCTGCTGACCAGCGACGAGGCGCCAGCACTGCTGCAAAAGCTCCTGCCGGAATCCCTCGCTCGGCCTCTGGTGCAACCGTTCGAATTGGTCCGCCTGGCCCAGGATTTCCCCACCCACGCCTCGCCCCTGGCGCAGTTGCAATGGACCACCGGCCTATTGGGCAGTCCGCAAGGCCAACAGGTCCTACAGGCTTTTGCGCCGGCGGGCTATGACCAGGTGTTCGCTCAGTTGGACAACCTGGGGTCGTTGCTGCAAGGCGTCGATGCGCTACGGCGGACCCTAACCAGCGACGCCTCGCTACCGGGCAAGTTGCAGGGCGTGGCCACGTTACTCATGCAGCCGCTGGTAGATGAGCTGAAGCAGCACCCGGAGGTATTGCTGAAGGTGGCGAGCCGGGTCACGGGGGGCAACAAAACCACTGTGGGCATGGCATTGACCGCGCTACGCCTCTACCTGGAGATACCGGCAGGACTGAGCCGGACCGACATGCTTAAGCATGGCGGCAAAGAGCTGTTCCGTGAGTTGGCCAGGGAGTTCGGCGGCGTGGTGGGCCTAGCGGCAGATTACGGCACTCCGATGCTCAAGGTGCAGGAGTACGTACAACAGGTCTGGGAGTTGTACCAGGCGTGGTCGGAACCAGCTTCGGCGCACATGGAGCAGGAACTCGGCGAACTGGCCAACCTGCTCAAGCGTGACCTGCCATTGCCCGAGGGCATGAAGCCCTTGCTCGACGCGTTACCGGCGTTGCCGGCCCTTCTGCGCGCGCGCGACCACTACTCGGCGTTGCCCGAGGGTATGGCGCTGGGCGAGCAGACCAAACAGATGGCCGCGCACCTGGCGCAAAGCGACAGCGCGGCGCTCGCCCGTGTCTACGACGCCATCGAAGCCTATGCCGTGGGTGGGCTGACGGAGGGGTTGGACCGGATCATGGCCTCGGTATCGGACCCGCTGAAAATTGGGGTGAGCGCCGACGCCGCGCCGCTGTACCCGTCGGCCAGCTTGGCCGGACGTAACGCCGTGCCGCAGGGCAGACATTCGAATGCCCTGGCCTGGACGCAAGCCTTGGGCGGCGCGGCGGGGCTTGCCGCCTCGGTGGCTGGAGGTGTTTGGGCCTGGCAACATTGGAACGGACGGTCCGCCAGCACCTATGCCCCCGTAGCGGATCAGGAAATGAAGACCTTCAAGACCAACCAAATCCCAGAAGCGAGCGAAGAAGCTGCGGAACCACTCAGACAAAGCACGGAGCAGAACAGTACCACCAAGACGCCGGTCGCGCCGCAACGGAAGGCTCAGGTGGCCGCGGCGATGTCGCTGCTCGGCGCGGTGATCTCCACCGGTTTCATGGCTAACGGTGTCTATGAACTGATGTCTAGACAGGTCAGGGCGCAACCTGCCTCCGAAGTGGCGGATACCACGCTCGATAGGCTCGAAGCCGAAACCCGCGAGGATTTCTACGCCGGCGATGCGCAGAGACTGCGGGACGATATTGATCGTTTCCTCGACCGTCTAGAGGTCGATCTGCCCGGGGTGTCGACCTTCACGAGCACGGAATCGGCGCAGGAAACCTCCACGCAACCTCCCCCCCAACAAGACGCATCGGTGGAGCACAAGCCGCGTGTGCGCCGAAGTCCTGATGCGCAGGCCCTGCTGGCGGAGCTGCCCCAGGGCGACGGGCCGGCGGAGCGGGTGCGGCGCAGTACGACGGCGCTGTCGATCGACCAGTTGCTACCGCTTATGAAAGAGGCTCATGAGTTGGTCCTGTCGATATTGAGTAAAAAATCAGAGGGGCAAACTGAGGAGGCGCTAGGTTCTTTGTACGGGCGCCTAGGCCAGGTCAAGAACGAGTTGGTCCAGTTACGCGAGGACCTTGCGGAACTCAGTCCCGATGGGACGGGAGAGTTCCTGATGAATCAGGAGGTCTATGCCTACTACCAGCTCGCGGAAATGAAGGCGTATTTCGGCGACCGCGAAGCAACAACCTGGCATCAGTTCGATCCCGCCGCCTCGACCTCCTACCGCTATACCGATGCGGTAGGGCAGCCGATCATCGCCCAAGCGCCGCTGATCGACTTTCTAAACGGGCGTGTCGCGGAGCGGCTCAAGCAGCAGGGAATCGATGGCGGGTTTGACTTTCCCATGCGCGAGAACTCCGAAGTCGCCGTCATACTGCAGAAAGGTACCGCCGGTTACCTCCCTGGAAGGTGGACGAAAGAGATGGCTTTGCGGGATGCCGCTAAGCAAGCGCAACCGAATGGCGAGCTTTCCCCTCCGGAATTTACGGACCCCGTGACGGTTCAAGGCTCTCCGTTGAATATGATGGGTCAGAAGATTGGAGGTGACTGGCAGGAAGAATATAGTCTTGATTCATTCATTCAGAGCAATAACCCGCCCTGGGACACCGATAATGGTGCTTTTGAGCTCATAGAAATAAATTGGCCGGATCGCTATCCGCAAAAGCTGATAAACAACCTAAAAAGCAGTTCATTCCGCGAGAAGTACCTGGGCGGCGACAATGCCGTCGCCGATATCAAGCAACGACTGGATGACGTCCGGAAGGAGCGGTTGGAAGCGTTCGATACGAAATTCGAGAAATATTCTAATGATGATTATCTGAATATTGCCGACATCATCACTCAGTACAGTTGGCAGGATCTGGTTTTCAAGAACGATGGCACGCCCATCGGTTTCACGGAGAGGGACGTTCTGGCCAAAGCCATCGGCTTCGTAGAGCGGCAGATTGTCCATAATGAAGGGGAGCGCGATAAGCTCACCTCCGGCGACGACTGGCGCCAGGACTATCAGACCGAGATCGGCAAGCTCTTCGGTGTTCTGAAAGTGCTTCATCAAAAGGAGAGCAGCAGTCTCCGCCTCGTTGCGCAAAGCTCCGCCAGGGATGCCTTGATCGATACCAAGGTGCAGGAATTCGTCGGCGCATCCTTGAGGGAAAAGGCGCAACGGATAGCCCAGCACCCGCAATTGAAAAACCTGACGGCGGATTCGCCCTTGACCCTGAAGCGGCTGCAAGGCAGCGAGGTCACGCTCTTTTCGATGCCCCTGGCGCGGGTCCTTGGCGGCGAGCATGAGCGGATCGCCACACATGGCGTGCGAGTCGATGTGGAGTGGCCCAGCGGGTTGTCTACCGCCGACCCGCTTCTACAGGAACTGATCGACGGCTGCACGGTGTACCGATCCATGCAGGCACGTGGGCTGGCGGTCAAGGAAGCGAAAGATAGGCTGAACGTGCCAACGGTCATGCAGCAGCTACAGAACGGCTTGGAGCGGGTCGTTCGAGAAGAGGCGCCCGCAGGCCAAAAGCACGTCTCCCCGAAGTTAAACGACACGGTCAATGTCCGCTTCACGCCGATGGTGATTCACAACCCCGAACACTCCATTCTGAAAAAGCAGATTCCAGTCGTGGACAAACGCTTTTCGCTGATGCAGGTGATGGCCAAGGCTCCCGAACGGGAGTACATCAAGATGACCCACTACCGTAAGCTGGAAGTCGATACCGGCAAGAAATTCCCCGCCGAGGTCATCCAAGGGCTCCGAGACATCGACTGGCAGCGCAAGATAGAGAGCACGGTGGAGGAGCTGCGCCAGAACAAGCAGGTGGGCGAAGACTGGAAACTGGTCTTCGGTTCACTGATTGCCGACAAGATGGTCGCGGCGGGCGTGGACATAGCTGCGTCGCTGACCCTGAATGGCGACCGGCTGCCGGGCGTGTATATGCTGAACAAGACCGACGGCATCGAACTGCACTCGCTGTTCAGCAAGAAAAGCTGGACATTCGACAACCTGGATAAAGCCGTCGAAGCGCTGAACAAGACCGACGGCACAACGACCGCGACACTCTACGCCTGGCTTGACGAGCATCGCGATGCCTATGAGCGGGAGGACAACAGTGGCGGTAACACGTTGTCGTTGGGGACCCGCCAGGACGCTGGGCATGTTGCCCAGAAAGCCTTTGACGATTTACTGGACCAGATGGCATCCGATGCCGACACCCATTTGAAATCCAATGCTGAACTCAATACACATCGGGTGTTCCAGTTTCTCGCCGATGTTTCACCGTTGATCGGCTTGGCGACGATGCCCATCAGCGGCCCCGCGGCTTTTCTGGTTTCCGCGGGGCTCGCCGCCTTGCCGTTCGCCGAGTTGGCGGTGGCCGACACGAAAGAAGAGTTCAAGGAAATCGCGGTGCAGGCTGCCATTACGGCGGCTTTCGAAGTGGGCCCGACGATTGTGTTGACCACTTTGTCTAAGGTGCCGGCGAAACAGATTGCCAAGGGTATTGCGCAGAAGCTGCGCGGGGTCGGCGACGACCTCTTCAAGGGGCTCAAGAACACCGAGCCCCCTCTGCCAACGGTGCGCCTGGAGCCATTGCGGCAGGTACCTACAGGGAAGGTCGGCAATCTGGCGCCGGGGACGAACGAGTATCTCGACCTGCTCAAGAAAGACCCCACCATCCAGAACGCCATCGACGTGCCGGCAGGCAAATGTGAAGCCCTATTGACGCCCGTGGCGACGCGCATACAGCAGCCGGATATAGGCATGACGAATATCCAGTACCGTGCCACGCAATTGTGGAGCAGCGCATCAGAACAGATGCCGACGCATCACTTCGTGGTGGTCGGTGAGAGAGGTGGTCAGAAATACGTGTTTGATCTATCGGCGCGTCAATTCGCGGATAAAGGCATGCCCGACCTGGATGGGCCCTTGATTCTTACTGAAGCCGACTGGGCGCAAAAGTATGCAAATGCCTCCAGCCGAAAGCTGATCAAGTACAAGGATTTCAGCAATCCTCGCAGCGCCGCTACCGAGTTTCATTCCTACCCAGGGCACTCGCCGAAGGATGTGATCGATGGCGGCACCTTGCTCACCGCACCGCAGTGGTACAAGACCTTGACCCAGTGGAACCCGACCGGCGTCGCGCGCGCCGCAGAGGACGTGGTATATGCCGGGCTGGGACGCAGCAGCCCGATGCGCGACGCGGCCAGGGCCAACATGCTCTCGGGCGGTGGGCAAGGGGGGTGTTGGGATTATGCGAGCGATGTGTTGCGCGAAGCCGACATGCTGACCCCGGCCCAGGCGAAAAACCTGACCGATGGTTTGAAGAAGGCTTCGAATTACCACGGCATGGGTGAGAGCGGGCGAATCGATAACCTGATCGCCGATCTACGCTCAGTCAGCAACAGCGACGAATTGTTGCGGGTCAAGCAAGGTGAGCTGGTAGTGTTCATGGAGGTCGACCCGAACCTGCCAGTTAAAGGCGCGCGTCCGGTGCACGCTATGACCAGCCTTGGCAACGGCCGTTTCGCGGGGATGAAGAACGATCTGCTGGATAGTCAACTGGGGGCCGGCAAGAGCATTCTCACCGCAGAGGAATTGGGGACCTTCCACGATAATGGGTTCTTCCGGACTGGCGGTGGCGTGAATACCCCTGCCTTAGAGATCAAGGTGGGTTACCCGATGGGGGCGAAAGTGTCCACGGCGAAATCGATCCGGGAAGCCGCCGAGAGCCTGGCTCGGGAGGGAGCCGGGGTGGGCAAGAGCTGGGAGTTCGTGGCCGATACCCTGGAGCGCTCCGGAGAACTGGCGCGCGAGCAGGCCGATGCCTTCAAGGAGCTGGCGACTGTGCTATGCGATCCGTCAAGGAACAGCCCGACGAAAGCCCTGACGGAATTGCTCGTCGACCCACGGCCACTGGCGAATGCAACGGAGCTCCAGGCGGTTCCCAAAGGACATGTCGTCGCCATCTCCAGTGGCGAGTTTTCTGCCAAGCACCTGATGCTCAGCCTGGGCGACGGTAAGTTCGCTAGCGCGCAACTGAATACGCTCGATGCGCGCTTGTCTGGGGTGAAGGGAATTGTGACCGCCGAGGAGCTGGGTGCGAAATTGGTCGACGGCAAGCTTGGCGGATTTTCCTTAAAGACTGGGCCGGTAAACGTAGAAGCCATGCGAGTCCGGTCGCTGCTGGGCAAAGATTCGTCTTTCGTTCTGGGTGCCAATAATGTATTGAGCATCACAACGCATGGCGCGCCATCGATCGTCAATTATATGGACGCGCCCGAGCTGTCACATGCCATCCGTGGGCTGACAAAGGTCCGTGGGGATGGAATTAATCTAAGAGGCATCCGAGGCATCGAGTTGAACTCTTGTTTTGGTGCTATGGGCCGTCCGTCTACGGGGCAAGTACTGGCGGATATCCTGAACAAAGAAGTTAAGGCTTACCCTCTTAAATACAGTAGGAGAATCGAAGCCAATCCTGAGTGGTGGCGCCCTAAACCGACGACATTTAAACCGCGCCCCCAAGTCGCAAATAATGCCGAAGCGTTGGAAAGCGTGGCTAAACAGAGCATGAGAAATCATGACTTCTGGGATAAGTGGTTGGGTCTGTACAAGCAATCCCGCGATGCTATTACCTCCATACGCACCAAGCGTGAGACGACAGATGCGTTCGATAGATTACTCAAGGATGTGAGCGATCTGGTCATGCACAAGCAAGGTGTCGATGTCGACAGTTTCATGCAAGCACATCCGGAATATCTCATGAGCGAAGATATTGCCTCGCGTGCTGCGGTGAAAACGGAGTTGAACAGTATCATTGGGGATGTTAATCCGAATGATGTAGAGACATTCGCGCAGCGGGGTATGGAAGTTCTTTCTTTGACCAAGGACGCGTTCGATATTCTGAACAAGCATCTTTCCGGGGAGGTGTGATTTGAATCTGGGTATGATAACAGGGGCGGCGATCAGTCCGGGGCATGGGGGGCCTTGACTACGTCCCTCTACTCCACTATCTCCGCCGGGTGAAGTCTTTTGTTCGATGGCTTCTCAGGTACTACGGGCGAATCCGACTTTTCAGCGACGTGGACAGCAGGATTATGGCTTTTGGCCTTTCCTGCTATGCCCAGTGCATACGCAGCGGGCCCTGGATTTTCCCCTACAAAACCGGACACCAACTCCTTGTTAAATTGATGCTGCTGCCAAGCACCTAAACTCCCTCGGTGAGCGATACTTCAAGGCGCTGTGCGGATGCTGCTCGTTGTAATGCTCGAAGGCACCCACCTCCAGATGAATTCAGTCCGCTTTTGACAAGCAGGTGATCGCCTACTATAAAGGTTTCAAGCTTTTTATTGTTGCCCTAAAAGTTTTTTTGAATAAAGGGAGTTTTCTGTAGCATATTTCAATAACGTGTAATTTTATGTGAAGTTAATCAAGGGGGAAGCAATGACCGATCTCAATCACAGCGCAACAGGAGCACTAGTAGCAAAACCGGTTTCAATTCAAGTAGGTGGGATCACGGACCCGCAAAGACTTTGGCACTGTCAACTTGAGAAAAAGACCCTAACAGAAATCCCACCTACGAGTCGTTTTTCGTGAAAAGTTGACGACTTCAGCGGTTTTTTTAGCAAGTTATAAGTGGTTTTCGAAGTGTTTCCCTCGCTTTCATAGGCCAATATTTCACGAGTCTCAAGTTGACAGTGCCAAGTAAATCCAGAAAGCTATAGGTTAGATATCATCGAGGTGAGAAATGAGAACCCGTACGAAAACAGATGGATCCGACAGTTTGGAAAACAAGGAATATCAAGATATGGCCTCGGAAGAGCTGCATGATATTACGGCCTCAATAGTCCATGAAGCCAATGAGAAACTAGTTCTTTCCTTTAGCGTAGATCATGGATCAACATGGGGTGAGCTCGTTTCAGGAGGTAGCTTCAACGTCAAGATCGCGCAACCGGCATCATGTGACGGCATCATTATTCCCTTTTATCACTTCACCCCAGATGAGGAGTTCCCGAAGATCATTGGACAATTCTCATTTGATGCGCGTCAATACACAGAAGCAAATGCTTCAATTTCAAGCTGTTATAGTGCATCGTTTGAGGGGGGGAAATATGGTTACGAGGTGAAGTTTGGTTTGTTCAACCACCTAGGATACGAAGAATCTTTTGTTTTTGACCTGGCTTCCCCTCCAGATAACAAAAAACTCTTAAGGTTCAAAGGATTATTACATCAGTGCCCCAGCGTTATAATTGTGTTCAGAGATAAGCATCCCGCTAGCACCTAGTGGCCTGAGCGGTTAATCCATTAATTTATTTTTCATCACGCTCGGCTTTACCTTATACACCGAGCTAATGATGGGCTCAGCCGTATTATTCCACGTGAACGGCTTTGCTGAATGCTTATTTTGAGCCTCGATAAATTGACGGATCGCTGCCTTCAGGTCGGCAGCGCTGGTGAAGGCGCCCCGGTACAGCGCTCGTCTTTCCAGTTGCGCGAGCCAGCCCTCCACTGCGTTCAGCTATGACGCACTGGTCGGGGTGAAGTGCAACTTGAAGCGTGGATGCTTTTCCAGCTACTGCTTGATCGCGGCAGTTTTGTGGGTTGAGCTGTTGTCCAGAATCACATGCAAATCCAGTCCGGCTGGCGTGTTGCGATCGATCTGTTGCAGAAAGGCCAGGAATTCTTTGGCACGATGACGCTGGGTAATCCGTCCAATCACCTGGTCGGTCTGATGTCGAAAGCTGCGTACAAGCTCGCTGTTCCATGGCGTTTGTAGTCGTGCGTGCGACGTTCGATCTGACCAGGGCGCAGCGGCAACATCAGCTGAGTACGATCCAGCGCCTGTGCGCAACGTAGTCGCGTTTGATCGTTTTGACGAAGCTCTCGGCCATGCCGTTGCTCTGCGGGCTGCGCACTGGTGTGGTCACCGGTTGCAAACCGATCTGTCGGGCAAGTAGTCGTGTCTGTTCGGCGATGTAGGCCGAGCCGTTATCGCTCAGCCATTGCACTGGGGGGCAGGTGGTTGCTCACCGAAGCGTTTTTCGACCGCCTCCAGCATCAGGTCGCGGATGTCATCGCAACTGTAGCCTGTCGGGCTGGCCACCCAGCCGATGGCTTCTCGGTCGCAGCAATCCAGGGCGAAAGTCACGCTTAGCTGTAACGACCTGCAAACGAAAACGCCCCGACCTGCAATCAGCGCGGTTTTCGACCAGCATTAATTGCGACTGACCAATCCGGTCAACCAGCATTTACTGCGAATGAACCTGCATTGATCCGTGCTGACCTGCATTCCATCAGTACCGGCCAGAATTAACTGCAAATGACCAGTCTGTCAGACTGGCAGCCCCAAAAATGCCGCGAGAGGCCGGAATGGCTTATGGTGAGGCTCCGTTCTAGTTGGTAACTGTCAGATATCGAAATCCCTACAAAGCTCGGGAATTTGCTGCGACCTTCTGTAGCCAAGCATCAAAATCTGGTTCGGCCTGTCTGTGAACCGTCAACGTAGCTCTTTAGCCAGTAATACGGTTGTCCATCCTCATGCCTCGTTCGCGTAGTCCAGCACCTTGGGTTCTGCTCCCTGCGCACGTAGGGAGGTCTTGAAGTCGTCCACGTCGAATAGCCATTGCCGATGCTTCCTTCCCAGCTCCTTGAGGTGTGGTTGGAGAACTTGCAGGTTCCCGCTCGCATGAAGTGCCTGATAGCCGCGCTCAAGCGTGGCCGCCGTTGTCAGCAGTTGCGCCCCCATTTGCTTATGCTTCATAGGGCCGTGATGGCTTGTTGCGTTCAGCTTCGGACGCGTCTTCCATGATATGGGCGTAGCGGTAGAACCCTGGGAGCTCGCGGGACAGCGCCATGAGCTACTGGTCGGACGTGCTGACCCAAATTCGATGCAGGTCGGGCACGTGTCCCATCATGCGATTGATGACGGCATTCGCCTCGCTGACGTCTTCACTGGCGAGCTGCTGCATCTGCTGATCCATCCTCGCGGCCAGTCGGCGGAATTCGTTCATGCTCATCAGTTTTCCGCCTCTTTCTGGTGTCGGAATGCCAAGATATACACCGCATCAGCGGTCGGCCGTGGTGGTGCAGGGCCATAGCTGTAGCGGCTTACAGCGGCACCTGCTTGCATTCCATTGCACAGGCTCACATTAACTGCAACCAGGGATGAGCGCAGAAAACAGGGCTGTCCCGGAAATATCAGCCAATCAGGCTCCTCCAGGAATGAAGGTTTCTTGCGACTTGCAGGGGGTTCCTATCTGAAGGGTCGCATCCCCGTCATATGCTGTGCCATCGGGATTGATCCGATAGAACACTTCGTGCAAGTACTGCTTGCCACCTTGAACGAAACAGCGAAACGAAGTATTGGTGGGGAAGGCTGTTTTTAGATCGTCAAACATTACGCTATGGCCTATCGGGGTAGTGCCGAGATAAAGCTAAAATTCCACCATGGAACTCATAATGATATATCGAATCCTCCATCAGCACGCGGAGCGCCCCGAAGATTGATGTATTCCAAAAAACACACAAAAAAGCCCGCTTTGCGGGCTTTTCTGTATCGGAAATTTAAACGGAGCCAGCGTCCGTCAAAGGGGAAGGAGCAGACCTTGAGACCCAGCTATCAATGGGGATTACCTCGCGGTCGCCGAACCGAAAGTTTTCCTCTGTCTTCCTTGAGGACAGGCAGATCGGCGACCGTTACATTTTTACAATGGGACCAACACACATCCGATAACTACGGGCCTCTCCATTACGCCTTCGATTTTAGGATTGCCACGTGCATAAAGGTTTGAGGCATGCCATTGTCCGTCCATAGGGATCCCTGATTGAGTCGTACCGGGGGGAGTTAAGCTCAAAGATGCTGACGCTGCGGAATGATACCTCGTAAAGTGAACCTCTGTGACTTGAGTATGAAGTGCGCCGGTACTGTCCCACCATTGGCTGACCCTCGCGGTCACGGATTCATTATTATGTCCCAAATTGCATCCGAATTCCTGCACTTTTGCATCAGCAGGAGGAGTGGTTGGGCCAGTCGTCGCTTCTGTAGTGGGTGTCTGTGCTGCAGCTTGCTGATGTACGCTCAACAATGCAGCGCAGGCGAGCAGGATCGGGAACAGAGGTTTTGTAATGATTGTGGACATATATTTTCCGTCTTCAGATGATTAGACATCCACGCGAGTAGAGTGCGTGAATTCCCTGGGTCGACACGCACAGGAGAATAGACCACAAGAGAAAAGTCGGTCATGAATATAATAAAATCACATAAAATTAATTAGCTATGGCTTTCACGGTGGAATTTTAGCTTTATCTCGGCACTACCCCAAGCTCGGTTGCCACGTAACGGAGTAGACCCAATATTCGTAGCCGATATTGCTAGGGGTGATTTCTTCATTGGCGTCCAATGCTAGAACACCATTGCTGCTCAGAACGAGAGCAGCTGCAACGGCTATTCGATGCGAGATCTTCATAGGTCTACTCCATTAAACTGGTGGTTAAGTCGTATGCGTCCTTAAAATCATACTTAACTGTAGTCATACAAAAATTTACTGTCAAAAAATACTGATATCACGATGAAACGCTCTCGTTTTGTATGCTGACGGCGGAACTACCCATACGGCTGCCGACCCTTGATGATGTGGCTGACCATATTGGGGGTGTAGCCGGAACCCCAGAAATTTCCGTCATCCCAGTTGAGGTAGGCCCAACCTTCTATCAGCCCGGCCATGACCAGGACTCGCTCACGCCCCATCTTCATAGGACAGGCTTTCCGGGTACAGCGCCGTCAACTTGGAAAGTGTTTCCTGTACCTGCTCCAGCGAGGTCATCAGGCCGTGTATCTGGTCTTCCAGATCGACGGCGAACTCGAACATATCGACTACTTGGCTGCGCGATCCTTCGTTGAACACGGCCATCGACAGTTGATGCAGCTTCAACAGGTCGGTGCGCAGTTGCGGCGGGCCGCCGTCCTCGCGGTCATTCAAGTCCTCGCGCAGCACGTCTACGGCATCGACTGCACGCAACTGTGCGGTGGTATCGAAACTCTCGGGAGCGAGTTCGTCCCATTCGTCGGTGATACTGATTGTCATGCACTGTCCTTGTCCAGGGCAGAGTCCGGCGTTTACAAGCCAAGCTCGCTATGCGATCCGAGGCGCACGAGTTGCAACACGGCGTCATCCGGCTTGCGGTAAATCAGTACCAGGTCGGGCTTGATGTGGCAGTCACGGTGATCTTTCCAGTCGCCGGTGAGTGCATGGTCGCGGTGCTTCTCGGCCAGCGCTTGGTCATTCGCCAGGGCTGTGATGACGGCAAACAAAATCACTCGCCAGTGTCTGACGATGCAGGCCCTTGGCTTCGCGCTTGTAGTCGCGTTTGAACCGACCGGTCTGTTCAATCGTCCGCCATCAGGTCCTCGACGGTAACGAACGACTTCAAGCCGCCACGGCGGGCTTCCTTCATCGCCTCAATGGTGGTGGCGTTCGGTACCAATGGCTCGAAGGGCAAGGCTTTCTCGCGAGCGACTCGGGTCAACATGATGCGGAAGGCGTCGGA
Organism: Pseudomonas chlororaphis subsp. aurantiaca; assembly: GCF_013466605.1. Lineage (NCBI taxonomy): Bacteria > Pseudomonadati > Pseudomonadota > Gammaproteobacteria > Pseudomonadales > Pseudomonadaceae > Pseudomonas > Pseudomonas chlororaphis. The sequence goes on along the minus strand of NZ_CP059162.1, from coordinate 6,865,652 downwards.
CACGGTTAGCCCCATCGTTGCGAGTACGACGGTTGCCTCTTCCTTTATGTGCTCGTCGATACGGGCACGGACTACAGCATTTGCGGACATAGGTTGATCCTCCAGATTTATGAGCTACGTTGTAGCTCAGCAAGAGATGTCTATCAAACGTAGGTTTGTTGGACGGTTGGTTGAAATGAGGTCGTCCACTCCAGACGCCGCATTATCGGTATCCAGCAACAGTTTCCAATTTTCAATATCAGGAATACCACTGTGTGTACGGTGAGGACGCGGAGTCAGCACTGCGTTTCCTGTTCAGCGCCATGGCGCCAAAGGCTGATCCCACCTTTCCCTTTCAAGGTCGCCCGAAGATGATCTACCTGGACAACGGCCCGGTAGCCAAGCGCCGAGTCTTCCAGAACGTCATGCAGGCGCTGGGGATTGAATGGCAAACACACATCCCCGCCGGCAAGGATGGAGCACGCACAACCGCTCACTCAAAGGGCAAAGTTGAACGGCCGTTTCGCACAGTAAAAGAAGCCCACGAAACGCTGTATCACTTTCACAAGCCTGAAACCGAAGCGCAGGCTAACGAATGGCTGATGCGTTACCTGGTGCGCACCTACAACGTGCAACCTCATCGCAGCGAGCCGCACTCACGAATTGAGGACTGGCAGTCCAACCTGACCGATGAAGGTATTCGTGAGATGTGTACCTGGGAGCAATTCTGCCGCTTTGCCCGCGAGCCCGAACGCCGCAAGGTGGGCGTCGACGCACGGGTCACAGTTGATGGTACCGCTTTTGAAGTTGAGCCAGACATGGCTGGAGAGTTTGTGATGTTGCTGTGGGGGCTGTTCGATAACGAACTGTATGCCGAGTTCAACGGGGAGCGATTCGGGCCGTACTATCCGGTGTCCGGACCTATTCCGCTGCATCGGTACCGCGCGTTCAAACGTGGCAAAGTCGATGAACGATCCGACCGCATCCGTTCACTGGCCGACCAGTTGGGGCTGCCCATCGCAGCCCTAGCCGGCGACGATGTGCGACTAATACCACCCACCGCTCCTGTGGCGTTGCCACGTCAACCCTTCAATGCCGAAGCCCACGAGTACCACTTTCCCAACGTTATCGCCGGCAAGCTGAACATTGCCAACGAACTGGCAAAACCGTTGGCCAAGCTTTCGGACGAGGAGCAAGCGTTTATTCACCAGGTGCTGAGCGAGACCTTGAATCGGCAGGTTGTTTTGGAACGCATCAAGGGCTACTTCCGCCACAAAAAAACAGGAGAAGAACATGCGGGCTGAAGTGATGCAGCACTACGGGCTGGTCTTGCCACTGAACCAGGCCGGTTACTTTGAAACCGGCCACCACCAGCAGTTGATCAAGGACGTCAAGGGGGCAATATTCGAGGGGCGCTTGATCGCCCTGTGCGGCGTCATCGGCAGTGGTAAAACCGTGATGCTGCGACGACTTCAGCAGGTGATGGAGGCGGAGAAGAAAATCACCGTCTCCAAGTCCCTCGCCATCGAGAAGCACAGCATCAAGCTGGCCACCTTCATCGCTGCGCTCTACTACGATTTATCCACCGAAAAGCAGGTGCGCATCCCGACGGGCGAAAAGCGTGAGCGTGACTTGTGCGAGCTGGTGAGGAAGAACAAGCGCCCAGTGGCCCTGTTCGTCGATGAGGCCCATGACCTCAACGGTCATACCCTGACAGGGCTCAAGCGCTTGATGGAGCTGGTCGAAGGCGGCGACGGCCGATTATCGGTGGTGTTGGCTGGGCATCCAAAACTGCGTAACGACCTGCGCCGCCCGACAATGGAGGAAATTGGCTACCGCACCGACATCTTCTCGCTCGACGGCATCGCTGGCAGCCAGCATGAGTATATCCTCTGGCTGCTGGATGCCTGCACAGAAGGCAAGGTCAAGGCTGAATCGATTCTGACCGAGGAAGCGGTTGATCTACTAGCCACCAAATCCAACTCCACCTCAGCTTGGCCCTGGAGGCGGGCTACTTGACCGGAGAGAAGCCAGTGTCAGCGGAACTCGTGCACTCAGTGCTGTCGCGTCAGTTGGATGATCTGGAGCCGACCCTGACGCGCCACGGCTATCGCCTCAAAGACCTGGTGGAGCAGTTCGACGCTAGGTCCACCGAAATCAAGGCATTGTTCAGCAATACACTCGACCTGACACGGGCTGTCGAGTTGCGCGACAAAATGCTGGCAGCGGGATTGCCAATCTGACGGCCTGGTCATTTGCAGTTAATGCTGGTCGGTACCGATAGAATGCAGGTCGACCCGGATCAATGCAGGCTCATTCGCAGTTAATGCTGGTTGACCGGGCCGGTCAGTCGCAATTAATCCTGGTCGAAAACCGCGCTGATTGCAGGTCGGGGCGTTTTCGTTTGCAGGTCATTACACTTAGCTTGGCGCCGTCCTCACAACGAAACTCAAACCGTCCGAGCACCAACGGGTATTACTGGTGGCGACGGCAATGCGGCCTTCGTGGCGGCGTGCCACGCCGGGTTGTTTGATCCGTCGTTCCAGCAGCAACTGATGATCGCGAATGACGCGATAGACCCGCCGCTTTACATTGATCGGCGCCAGGCTGTGTGTTTCACGACGACGGCGCAATAAACCCCACACACGGCGGTAACCATAGCTGGGCAATTCACTGACCTCAGTGCGAATCTCATCGACTAATGCGGTATCGTCCAGTACTCGACGATGCCGTTCGATCTGAGCGCCTGGGTTAAGTCGAACCGTCAATTGCGAGCGCGCTACACCGAGACTTTCACTGATCAGCTTCACTGGTCGTCCCCCGGCAACAAGGGTGAGTGCGCAATCCATTTTCGCGAGCATGCGATCTCAACGACTTCCTGAAGGATCTCGACCTGCATGGTTTTCTTGCCGAGCATGCGCTGTAGCTCGCGGATCTGCTTGAGCGCATCGGCCAGCTCGGGAGCAGGCACCACGCTCTCCCCGGCACTGACGGCCGAGAGACTGCCGCTCTGATAGAGCTTGTGCCACTGAAACAGCTGGTTGGCATTAACGCCATTCTGCCGAGCCTTCACCGAGACGCTTTGCCCCGGTTGCAGGCTCTCGCGAACCATGGCCAGTTTTTGCTCTGGGCTCCAGCGGCGACGCCGCTCCTGACCCAAAAGCTCCCCACCCTAACCGTAACTCTTACCCGAGTCCTCGACGCCTGCCTCGGAGAGAGGGGGATATGGAGCGAGTGCCTTGTGTCACACTTTATTGTTACTGGCAGAGTGCTTATTCAAGGCAGCGGCCAAGCTGTGTCAATCTATAATGCAATTGTGGCTTGAGGCCATTCCTGTGCGACCCAGAATTTCTGAGGGTGGTTGTGTCAAACTATGTTGTTAGAACCCAGATTTTTTCGGCCCGGTCGGCGCTTTTGACAACGGGCCTATATGGCCCGTTGCCTTATGTCCGGATTATTCAAAACAATATGATGAAACGATATAGCAACTGATTTGCGCTCCTAAAAAGGCTGATCTATACCTCCAAGCCACACATTGATGAGGTGTGTGGCAAGCAAGGGCTCACGGAACCGGAGCCCCTGCATAACAAGGATAAAACAGCGCTTCAAGGATGATTCAGCCATGCATGCGTATCGGCATTTCGGTCGTTGTTCCATTTTTAAACGAAGCCACGATTCTTCGCTTCAGGTTTTCGGCCAGGTAGCTCATTACCACCAGCGTTCGATTCGACCTGATTCCCCTCCTACCTGTCGCCTTCGCGGCGCTATCCCTTTTGCCCATCGCGCCTCTATGGCTCCTCGGTCTCAACCGGGTGTCGGCGTGTGGCGTGAAACATCCGAGTGTTCCACCCGGGTGACCCTGGGCAACAGCCCGAACGGACTCTGTAAAGGTGATCCGTTGTTCTGAGGCAATCCTGCCTCGATTGAAGCGAATGTCGGACCGGATCGGCTCACCCCGCAGGTGACCCGAGGCGGATCCCGTGTAGTCGTTCGTCCAACCTTTTCATGACGCAGTACCCACTTTTCCAGGATGGAGATGGTTATGACTGTACTCAGAGTTGGCATCGTCGGCCTCGGCGCGCAGATGCAAGAAAACCTGCTGCCCACGCTTCTGCAAATGCCGGATATTCGCATCGTCGCCGTGTGCGACAGCGACTTGAACCGCGCCGGACAGATTCACCGTTTCATCTCCGAGGTCGCGATCACCGACGACTTCGACGAGATGCTCGATACCGCTGCGCTGGATGCGGTGGTCATGGCTTGTCCGCCCCAGGCGCACCGCGACCTGGCGATCAAGGCAATGGCCAAGGGCGTGCATGTTTTTGTCGAGAAGCCGCCGTGCTTCACCCTCGCCGAGCTCGAATACCTGATCGGCGCGGCTCGCCAGGCCCAGGTGGTCACCGGCGTGGGGATGAACTTCAAATATGCCAAGCCGATGCGCCAGCTACGCGATATGACGCGCACCGAGCAGTTCGGCAAGGTCGTGCACATCCAGCTCAACCACTATGCGAGCAAACCCACCGCGCCGCTGTGGGGGCTGGATTCCACCCTGCGTTCGTTCCTGCTGGCCCAGGCGATTCACACCATCGACCTTGGCGTGACCTTCGGCGGCGGCGAATTGCGCGATATCGAATCCCGGGTGCAGCGCCACGAGGACTCGTTGCTGGTGAGCCTGGAACTCGGCTTCAGCTCCGGCGCGACGGTCAGCCTGCTGAGCGGGACGATGTTCCCGTACTTCGAATTCGACATGAAGATCGTCAGCTCCAATTCGATGATGGTCGAGCTCAACAACCTGTGGAACATCACCCTGCACGAGCCGGTGCATGGCACCGGGGCAACCGGCACCGCCAAGCGCTGGCGCGGCGCGTGGCAGCCAGGGCCTTTGGATTCCGGTTATGAGCGCAGCGGTTATTTCGGCGAACTGGAGAAGTTCTTCGACGCGGTGCGCAACCGTTCGCCTTACGAGGCCAGCTTCGAGAGCCTGCTGCCGACCTTCCGGGTGATCGAGCAGATCTGTCATGCCGACAGCGCTCGCGCCGATGTCGCCCCCGTGCTCGCCCTCCATTCCACCCATGCCGCCAAGTCCCCAGCCTTTCTCGGAGCCCAGACCAATGTCCTCTAATCTCTCCAGCGCCGCCCGCATCTCCGTTTCCGACAAGTACCGTCCGGTGTACGCCGACGATCTGCTGACCCTGCAGAACACCCTGGAACGGCCGCTATCCGGCACCAGCGATGTGGTGGGCGAATACGAGGCCAAGCTGGCGGCCTGGTTCGAGGCGCGGCATGCGATCGCGGTCTCCTCGGGTGGCGCGGCCCTGAGCGTGGCGATCTACGCCGCCGGCGTCGGTCCCGGCGACGACGTCCTGCTGACGCCGAGCTGCCCGCTGTGCACCATCTATCCGATCATGGCCGCGGGCGCCAACCCGATCTTCGTCGACACCCGCCGTCACGGTTTCGGCGCCGACCCGGAATCGATCAAGGCCCGCATCACCCCGCGCACCCGGGCGATCATCGATATTCCGATGTGGGGCTACCCCACCGAAGTCGATGAGTTGCAAGGCCTGACCCGCGAGCTGGGGATCAAGCTGATCCTCGACCTGGCGCATTCCCATGGCAGCACCCTCAACGGCCGGCCACTGTCGGCCTATGGCGACCTGTCGTGCTTCAGCACCCACGAACGCAAGCCGCTGGCCACCGGCGAGGGCGGTTTCATCCTCACCGATGACGACCAACTGGCCCAGCGCTGCCGCGATTACAGCCGCTTCGGCAACCTCAATGGCAAGGACTTCGGCCTCAACTACAAGCTGGCCGCGCTGCCTGCCGCCCTGGGTGCCAACCGCCTGGATTCGCTGGCCGCGCAGATCGAGCAACGACGCGCCAATGCCAGCTACTTCCTGCAGCAGCTCGACCACAGCAAGGTGCGGGAAAAGGTCATCATCGAGGGCGGACGGACCAACTACTACTTCCTCAACCTGGAACTGCATTTCGCCGACAACCGGGCCTTCATCGATTACCTGGACGAGGCGGGCATCCCGTCGGACATCAAGCGCTACGGCTGCAAGGCACTCTACGAGTTCCCGGCGCTGGCCCAGTACCGCAACGACTGCCCGAACGCCGAGGCGCTGCTGGCCAGCATGACTACCATCCCGGTCCATCCGGACATCACCCGCGCCGAACTGGACTACATGGCCGAACGGATCAACCAGTACGGTGCGCCATGATGACGGATGTCCTCGATCGTTCGACCCTGGACCGGCATTTCACGGCCTCGGCGTTCGTGTTGAACCCGGACCGCAAGATGCTCCTGCTGCACCATCGCAAGCTGGGGGTCTGGCTGTACCCGGGCGGCCATATAGAGCAGGGGGAAACCCCTGATGTGGCGGTGCTGCGCGAGATCTACGAGGAAACCGGGATTCACGCCGCCCTGTTGGGCGAGCGTGACCTGGAACTGGCCGATGCCGAGACCGATGTCACGGTGTTGCACCAGCCTTACCGGATCCTCTGCGAGTTCATCGATGACAAGCGCGGGCCGCATTACCACCTGGACCTGATCTACCTCACCGCCACCGACCTGCGGGCTTGCCCGCCGGAGCGCGAGGTGGAAAACGCGCGCTTCTTCAGCCGGCAGGAAACTGCCGAGCTGAAGATGTTCCCCAACTTCCGGCGCATGGTGGACCGGGTATTCGCCGATGCCGAGGTGTGGGACATGGTCGGCAGGAAGGTGGCGCCATGAACCAGGCCATCTCCCGACCCATCCGGGTCATCGCGGACAAGTGCGGCCACGATACCGCCGACGATGTGCCCGAGCTGCAACGCGCCCTGGCGACAGGGCTGACCGGCACCTCGCCGATCGTCGAGGACTACGAGACTGCGCTCGCCGTGCTGTACGGCGTGCGCCACGTGATCGCCGTGTCGTCGGGGGCCGCTTCGGTCACCGCGGCACTGGCCGGCGTGCGCTTCCAGCCGGGGGACGAAGTGATAGTCGCGCCCACGTGCCCGATCTGCACCGTCCTGCCGATCCTGTCCCTGGGCCTGGTCCCGGTGTTCTGCGATGTGGCGCCGGACAGCTTCGGCCTCGACCCGGATGACCTGCAACGCTGCATCGGCCCGCGGACCTGCGCGGTGATCGAGGTGCCGATGTGGGGGTATCCGATTGCCTCGCACACCACCTGGGCCACCGCGCGCCAGGCCGGCATCCTGCTGATCCAGGACCTGGCCCACGCGCACCTGACCCGCCTGAACGGCAGTTGGCTGGCGCAGCATGGCGACATCAGCTGCTTCAGCACCCACGACTGCAAGTTCATGTCCACCGGTGAGGGCGGCTTTGTCATGACCGATGACGACGAGCGCGCCAGCCGTATCCGGGCCTACACCCGCTTCGGCAACCTCACCGGCGAAACCCTGGGCATCAACCTCAAGCTCGGTGGCTTGCAGGCGGCCCTCGGGCTGGCGCGTTCGCGGCAGCTGGAAAGCCGGCTGCACCAGCGTCAGGACAACCGCCGGCGGCTGCTGGAGCAACTGGACAACCCGGCGCTGCGCGAACTGCCGCTGACCCCCGGTGGAGAGGCCAACGCCTATGCCTTGCTGTTGCAGGCGGTGGGGCACGACGGGCGTGAACTGGTGCATTACCAGCAGCGTCATGGCATCCCTTCGGACATCGGCAAGTACGACAACCAGCCGCTGTACCAGTTGCCGCTGCTGGCGCAGTACCGCCGCGATTGCCCCAACGCCGCCCGGTTGCTGCGTTCGCTGACCACGGTGCCGCTGCACCCGGGCCTGGCGGACGACGACCTGGCCTACATTGCAAAGGTGCTCAATGACTACTCCCCAGCCTGATACCGCCGTGGGCGGTCGCCATGCCGTGGTCATCGGCGGCAGCGTGACGGGCTGCCTGACGGCCGCGGTCCTGGCCCGACGTTTCCAGCGGGTCACGGTGATCGAGAAGAGCGATTTCTTCGACGAGACCGGGCCGCGCCAGAGCCTGCCCCAGGAGCATCACGTCCACCTGTTGTTGCTGCGCGGCAAGCAGATCATCGAAGGCATCTTCCCCGGCACCCTGAGCGCCCTGGAGCAGGGAGGCGCGCAAGTGGCCGACCTGGGCCACGACGTGAAGTGGTACCAGGGCGGGCGTTGGAAAAACCGCTACCGCAGTGGCATCTATGCCCATTACTGCAGCCGGCGGCTGATCGACAACCAGCTGCGCCGGGCCTTGCTCGGCGTGCTGAACGTCGAGGTGCTGTCCAGCACCCGGGTCACGCGAATCGAGTTCACCGGGGCCGATCCTTCCCGGCGGGTCGAGGCGGTGACCGTCGACGATGGCCACGGCGAGCGGACGCTGCGCTGCGACTTGCTGGTGGACGCCAGCGGGCGTGGCACGCGCTTGCCGACGTGGTTGAAAGAGGCTGGCTTCGGCGAGGTCGAGACCAGCGTGGTCAAGACCGAGCTGGGTTATGCGTCGCGCATCTACCGGCGCCTGCCGGCCTATGCCGAGCAGTGGCAAGTGCTGCTGGTGCTGCCCAAGGCGCCGTTGCAGCGTTCCATGGGGGTGATCAGCCCGATCGAAGGCGACCGCTGGATGGTCACCACCGGCGGCTGGTTCGGCCATTTTCCCGGCAACGATCCGCAGGAGTTCCTGCAGGCGCTGGCGGCGCTTGCGGTGCCGGACATCCATGAGGTGATCCGCGACGCCGAACCGCTGTCGCCGGTCCACACCTTCAAGATGCCCGGCAGCCGCCGCACCCACTTCGACCGGGTCGAGCACTGGCCCGCCGGGCTGCTGGTGGTCGGCGACGCCCTGAGCAGCATGAACCCGCTGTACAGCCAGGGCATGACCATCGGCGCGCTGGAGGCCGATTGCATCGACCGCCACATCGACGAGGTATTGCTGCAGGGCGGCCAGGGCTTTCGCCAGTTGCAGGGCCGCCTGTGCGGGGTGGTCGATGGCGCCTGGAGCATGGCCACCACCGAAGACTTCCGCTTTCCCGAAACCGTGGGCCAGCGCAGTTGGCGCACCCGTTTCCATCATTGGTACGGCGCCGGCCTGGGCCAAGTCTCGGCGAACAATCGGCGGGCCCTGGAAACCCAGATTGGCGTGACCAACCTGGTGATGGAGCCCAGCAAGCTATACACACCGGCGATCGCCTCGCGCATCGCCCTCAACGCCCTTCTTGCGGAGAAAACCCGACCATGATCGATGATCGACTGCACTTCTCGGGGATCGAACACCTGGTATTCGACTGGAACGGCACCCTGATCGACGACATCGCCCTGGCGGTCAGCGCGGTCAATCGCTGTGGCGAGCGCTATGCGGTGCCGCCCATCGATGCCGTTCGCTACCGGGCGCTGTTCGACTTTCCGATTGCCGATTTCTACGCCTCCCTGGGGTTCGATCTGCAGCGCACGCCCTTCGCGCAAATCGTCGAGCACTACCTGGAGCACTTCGACACGAATGTCGCGCAGTGTCCGCTGCACGATGGGGTGTTCGAGGTATTGGAGGCGGCGCGCAATGCCGGCATCGGCGTCTCCATCGTGTCCGCCTCGCATTGCGACGTGCTGCTCCAGACCCTGGAGGCCAAGGGCCTGCGCGGGCATTTCGAGCATGTCGTGGGGCTGAGCCACAACCAGGCCACCAGCAAGACCGCCGAGGCCCTGATGCTCCAGGAGAAGCTCGGCACACCGGCCGGGCGCACCCTGTTCATCGGTGACACCCTGCACGACTACGACGTAGCGCGGGCCGTCGGCTGGAAGCCGCTGTTGGTCAGCACCGGCCATCAGGACATCGACCGCCTGCGGCAGGCCGACGCCCCGGTCTTCGGCGGGCTGGGCGAATTGCTGGGCCATTACGCCAGCAACGAGCGGCGCGCCGTCGTTCGCGAGGGGGCCTGATCATGGACTCTGCGCATATTGTCCTGCTTGGCCTGATCGCCGTTTCGCTGCTGTTGCGCGCGCTGGTGGCGTTCTATTACCGGGATGCACAGCGGGTGCTGCGCCTGCTCAAGCTGATACCGCGCCTGGAGGGGCGGCGGGAGCAGTACTACCGCCCGCTGGATACCTGGTTCGCGCCGCTGCCCTTTGTCTGGACGTGGCTGGACATAGTCGCCGCGGTGCAGGCGGCGTCGATCTACTCGTCGCCGCTGGCCTGGCTGGCCGTGCTGCTGTGGAGCGGCGGGCGCATGCGCGCGTTGCAGGAGTTCGGGCACAACGCGGTGCACTTCGCCCTGTGTCGCCACCACGGCTGGCAGTGGTGGCTGAGCAATGTGTTCTACCAGTTCCCGATGTTCAAGCGCGACATGCGCAGCCGGCACCAGACCCATACCCTGGAGCACCATCGCCACCCCAACCATCCCGAACTTGATCCCAACCGTGCCCGGGTGCAGGCCGGCGGCTACGTTGCCGGCCTGTCGCCCAGCGGTTTCTATGGCCTGTTGCTATACCCGCTGACCCCTCGCGGGGCCTGGGTGAATCTCACCACCCTGGTGCGCAGCAGCCTGCTCAACCATTCGCGCCTGACCACCCTGGCGCGCTGCCTGAGCGTGGCGGCGGTGGCGGCGTTGCTGTACGCCTTCGGCGGCTGGAAAGGCGTGTTGTTCGGCTGGTTGCTGCCGTTGCTGACGTCCTATCCGGTGTTTGCCTGGATTTCGCTGCTGACCGAGCACCGCTGGTTCATCGAAGGCAGCGCGCGCAACCGCCGCGAGCTGGAATACCTGGCGGGCCGGCCCACCGATTACTTCGGGATTTCCGGCTGGCTGGTGCGGGTGTTCATCGCCCCGACGTCCGACGCCTATCACCTGGCGCATTCCCTGTACCCCGGCGTACGCTGGAACTACCTGCCGGCGATCGACCGGCACCTGAAAATCCACGAACCGCGCTACAGCACCAACGCCAGCGAAGGGTTGCTGCTGCCGCGCGGCAATGCGCCCACGGCCCTGTCCGAACTCTATGAACGCCTGGTGTGCAGCGAACACGAACCGTCCCCCCTGAAGTCGAGAGGTAGCCTGTGACCCATTCCACTCCAACCCAGCACGTTCAACGTATCGGCATCATCGGCGGCAGCGGCCTGCAACAGCTGCCAGGCCTGCAGGACATTCAGCAGGTGGAGTGCACGACCGCCTTCGGCACGCCGTCGTCGCCGCTGACCCTGGGCACGCTCAATGGCGTGCCCGTGGCCTTTGTCCAACGGCATGGCGTGGGCCACGTAATTCCGCCGGCCTCGATCAATGCCCGCGCCAACATCGCCGCGCTGCGCAGCGTCGGTTGCACGCAACTGCTGTCGGTCAGCGCGGTGGGCAGCCTGACCCACGACGCGCCTCCAGGCAGCTTTGTGCTGATCGACCAGTACATCGACCGCACCATCCAGCGTGAAAAAACCTTTTTCGGCCCCGGGCTGGTCGGCCATGTGCCCTTTGGCGAGCCGGTCTGCGCGCGCATGCGCGGCGTGCTCGCCGAGAGTGCCGAGGCCAGTGATATCCAGGCGCGCAACGGCGGCACCTACGTGGTCATGGAGGGCCCGCAGTTCTCGACCCGCGCCGAGTCCCACCTGTACCGCCAGTGGGGCGGTACGGTGATCGGCATGACCGCGATGCCCGAAGCCAAGCTGGCCCGCGAAGCGGAGCTTTGCTACGCGATGATCGCCATTCCGACCGATTTCGACTGCTGGCACGAATCCCACGAACCGGTGAACGCCACGCTGGTGGCGCAACGCATGGCGGACACCTTCAACCTGACCCGGCGCCTGGTGACCGAAGCCGTGACCCGTTTGGGCCGGCATGCCGGGGCCTGCCCCTGCGGTTGCGACCGTGCCCTGGACACCGCGGTGATGACCGCTCCCGAGCACCGCGACCCGCGCATGGTCGAGCGCCTGTTGAGCGTCGCGCCCAATGCCACGCACCTGTCCGCGAACAAGGAATGAATCGATGAACCAGGCCATCCCCACCAAGGACCGTGTGCGGATCCATCAGGTCGAAGTGCTCTCGGACAACTGGTACGTGTTGCGCAAGACCACCTACGACTTCCAGGGCCGCGACGGCGTCTGGCGCACCCTGGACCGGGAAACCTACGACCGCGGCAATGGCGCCACCATCCTGCTGTACAGCCGGGCCAAGCAGACGGTGGTGCTGACCCGGCAGTTTCGCTTCCCGGCCTTCGTCAACGAACACGACGGCATGCTGATCGAAACCTGCGCCGGGCTGCTGGACAAGGACGATGCGCGTACCTGCATCCACAAGGAGACGGAGGAGGAAACCGGCTATCGCATTCGTGAGGTGCGCAAGGTGTTCGAAGCCTTCATGAGCCCGGGGTCGGTCACCGAGCGCCTGCACTTTTTCGTCGGCGAATATTTCGATGAAGACAAGCAGGGCGAGGGCGGCGGCCTGGAACACGAGGGCGAAGAGATCGAAGTGCTGGAGCTGCCGATCGATCGGGCCCTGGCCATGATCGACAGCGGCGAGATCTGCGACGGCAAGACCATCATGCTGCTGCAGTACGCCAAGCTGCACCGTTTGCTGGAGGCCGCCGATGACTGAGCTCAACGCCATCAGCTCGATGGAGCATGCCGAGCTGGCCGAATTCATCGCCGGCATCAGCCAGCACATCGGCATGCCGGTGCGCCTGACCCGTTGTTCCACCTCGGAGCTGATCGAGCGCCTGCACAGCGGCAGCGCCGGGGCCTGGGACCTGTTGCTGGGCACGGCGGCCACCGCCTTGCTCGACCCCGCCCTGGCCTGGCAATTGATGCCCCTGACGGACATCGAATTCGCCGGCCTGCCGGAGGCGGCGGTGGCCACGGATCGCCGCTGGTTCGCCGCATCGGGTTTCGTCCCGGCCTTCTGTTATGACCCCAAGGTCCTCGCCCGCGAGGGCCTGGCGGTGCCGACCCGCTGGCAGGACCTGACCGCTCCTGAGTGGTCCGGGCGGCTGGCCTTGCCCGACCCCGGGCGTTCCGGTGCCGGCTACCTGCACCTTGGCGCACTGCTCGAACATTACGCTGAACAGGCCTGGCCGCTGCTGGCCCAGGTGGCCAGGCAAGAGCCTTCGATCAGCGGCTCCTCCACGGCGCCGATCGAGGCCGTCGTGCAGGGGCAGGCCTGGCTGGGGGTGACAGTGTCGACCGCGGCCACCCGCGCTGCCGAACAGCACCCGCACCTGCGCTGGTGCGTGCCGGAAGATGCGCGCTGTTATGAGGACGAGGTGTTCGCCTGCCGGGCCGGTTCGCCCAACGCCGCCTATGCGCAGCAGGCGTTGCAGTGGATGCTCACGCCTGCCGCGGCGGCGATCAGCCAGCGTTATGGCAAGGTGGTGCCGGGCCAGGCCCATCCGACCGGAACGCTGCAACCGCTGCCGGCCGTGCAGGCCAGCCGGGACAAGGCCGCGCGCTGCCGGCAATGGCAGGCGCTGTTCAGCCGGGAGACGGCCCATGGCTGAAGCCGCGCGGGATTCCAGTCAAGCGCTCAGCGGCCAGGAACAGGTCCGCGAGGCACGCCCGTGGTTCCTTTACCTGCTGTTCGGGTTGTTCGGCGCCCAGCAAGGGTTGCTCGGGCCGATCATGCCGTTCCTGCGTGAAACCCTGGCGCTCGACCTCGGTTGGGCCGGCCTGCATTTCGCCGCCTATGCCGCCGGCCTGGCGCTGGTCGGCTGGCCCTATCGCTGGCTGGAGCGACGGGTGCGGTCGACGAGCATGAGCACCGTCGCCTGCCTCTCGGTGGTGATCGCCAGCAGCCTGTTCGCCCTTGCCGGACACTGGTCGCTGACCTTGCTCGCCGCTGGGGCGATGGGCCTGTCCGGCGGGTTTGTGCTGGCGGTGGGGCAGGCGGCCCTGGGCGAGCGTTATCGCGAGCAGGCCGCGCCGAGGCTGGTGGAGGCACATATAGTCGCCGGGCTGTGCGTGCTCGGCGGCGCCTTGCTGGTGGGGAGCATGACCGGCCTGGGGCTGTCCTGGCGCCTGGTGCCGGGCAGCATCGCCGCCATCGCGCTGCTGGTGACCTTGCTCTCGCTGAGTGCCTGGAGCGCCCCGGCGACAGTCACCGCCACCCATCAAGCCAGCGAGAGCGGGCAGAGCCTCATGACCCGGCGGGTGCAGCTGAGCCTGTGGGCCTTGGTGTTGCTGGGGATTTCCGCGGAATGGGGCGTCGGCTTCTGGGGCGCTGAATACCTGGCCGTGCACGTCCAGGTCAGCGCCTCGGCCGCGGCCACGCTGATGAGCCTGTATTTTGCCGGCACGGTGTGCGGGCGCCTGGCCAGCCGTTATGCGTTGATCCGCATCAGCCCGTTGCCGCTGCTGGTCGGCGTGATGCTCGGGGCCATCGCCACCCTGGTGCTGCTGTACTTCAGCCAGGCCCAACTACTGACGGCTTTGTTGATCTTTGTCCTGGGCGCCTGCCTGGGCAATTTCTTCCCGTTGATCCTCGGTTCGGCGATGCGCGTCGCGCCCCAGGCCAGCTCGGCCATCAGCGCCCAGGCCTCGCAGGCGGTGGGCGTGGCGCTGTTGCTGGCGCCGTTCCTGCTCGGCTTGCTGTCCGCGCGGATCGGGGTCGAAGCGGCATTCAGCCTGTTGATCGTTTATCCCTTTCTCATGCTGCCGATCGCGCGCGGTCTGCATTTTCCTGGAGCACGCCCTTGAAGCTTTCTGCCCTGCTGTTCGATCTCGACGGCACCCTCATCGACACCGATGACCTGCACCTCAACGCCTACAACCAGTTGCTGGCGCGCTGGGGCAAGTCCATGAGCCTGGATTACTACAAGGCCCATGTGATGGGCTTTCCCGACGACATGATTTTCTCCGGCCTGTTTCCCAATGCCCCGGCGGCGCAGTACCCGGAGCTGGCGGCGCAGAAGGAGGCGATGTTCCGCGCTCAGCTGCGCGAGACCACGCCGGTGCCTGGCGTATTGCGCACCCTGGATTATGCCCAGGCGGCCGGCATCCCCATGGCGGTGGTGACCAACGCGCCTCGGGAAAACGCCGAAGCCATGCTCCAGGGCCTGGGGATTGCCGAGCGTTTCGATGCGCTGGTGATCGGCGGTGAGCTGGCGCGCGGCAAGCCCGACCCGCTGCCTTACCTGACGGCCCTGCAACTGCTGGAGGTGAGCGCTGACGAGGCGCTGGCCTTCGAGGACTCGCTGGCCGGTGTGCGTTCCGCGGCGGCGGCGGGCATCCACACCTTCGGCATGCTGTCGGGGCTCGAGGAAACTCAGCTTCGCGAGGCGGGTGCGCGGAGTATCATCCGGGACTTCAACGATGAGGCCTTGTGGCAGCGACTCCAGGTCCCTGCCTGAGCCCGGGCGGTCCATGCGGGACGGTGCCGGGGCAGGGCGCTGTAGTGCGAGGACCGCCATGGACCGATTCCAGGAAATGCAGGTGTTCATCAGCGTCGCCCAGGAGCAGGGCTTCGCTGCCGCGGCTCGGCGCCTGGGGCTGTCCGCGCCCAGCGTGACCCGGGCGGTGGCGGCGCTGGAGCAGCGTATCGGCACCCAGTTGCTGACCCGCACCACGCGCAATGTGCTGCTGACGGAAGCCGGCCAGCGTTACCTGGAAGACAGCCGGCGCATCCTCGCCGAGTTGCAGGACGCCGAAGCCTCGGCCGCCGGCATCCATGCCCTCCCGCGCGGCCAACTGACGATCACCGCGCCGGTGCTGTTCGGCGAGTTGTTCGTGACCCCGCTGATGGTGGATTACCTGGAACGCTTTCCCGAGGTCAGCATCAATGCCCTGCTGGTCGACCGGGTGGTGAGCATGGTCGAGGAGGGCATGGACGTCGCGGTGCGTATCGGCGAGTTGCCCGACAGCGGCCAGCACGCCATGCGCGTCGGCGAGGTGCGGCGGGTCATCTGCGCGTCCCCGGCTTTCCTGGCCCGGCATGGGCGCCCGCGCCATCCGCAGGAGTTGCGCCAGGCGCCGCTGATTGCGCCGTCCTCCATCGGCCAGTCCAGGAGCTGGCTGTTCGACGAGGGCGGAACGCCCTTGAGCGTTCGTCCGGAACCGCGGCTGGTGGTCACCGCCAACCAGGCGGCGATCAGTGCCGCGTGCCTGGGGCTGGGCCTGACCCGGGTGCTGTCGTACCAGGTCGCGGGCAAGGTGGCGGCCGGCGAGCTGGAGATTGTCCTGGCGGAGTTCGAACTGGCGCCGCTGCCGATCCATGTGGTGTATCAGGGCGGACGCAAGGCCCCGGCGCGGGTGCGCAGCTTCGTCGACTTCGCGGTGCAGGCGCTGCGCGAACATCCGGCGTTGCAGTCGTAGCGCGGATCATTGCGCTGGCTGAAATGATGGATTGTGTTTTCTGGTGATTCCTTTGTTTTGAGCCGAGAGAGAAGATGGCGTCCGTCAGTGCCGCTCTTGTGAGCCGCACCCCTGCCCAGCGGAGTCTGCCATGCACGCCATCAAGCTCTACAACTTCCCCCGTTCCGGTCATGCCCATCGCGTCGAACTGATGTTGTCGCTGCTGGGGCTGCCTTTTGAGCTGGTCTTCGTCGATCTGGCGAAAGGCGAGCACAAGCAGGCGGCCTTCCTGGCGCTGAACTCTTTTGGCCAGGTGCCGGTGATCGACGACCAGGGCGTGGTGCTGGCCGACTCCAACGCGATCCTGGTGTACCTGGCACAGAAGTACGGCCAGGGCCGTTGGCTGCCCAGCGATCCGGTTGGCGCGGCACGGGTCCAGCGCTGGTTGTCGGTGGCGGCGGGACCGATTGCCTTCGGCCCGGCGGTGGCACGGCTGATCACCGTATTCGGCGCGCAGCGCAACGCCGAGGAGGCCATCACCCGCTCCCATGCGTTGCTCGAGGTGGTCGAGCAGGAACTGACGGCCAGCCCTTACCTGGCGGGCAGCGAACCGACCATCGCCGATATCGCCGGCTACAGCTACATCGCCCACGCCCCCGAGGGCAATGTGTCGCTGGCGGATTATCCACAGGTCCGCGCCTGGCTGGCGCGCATCGAAGCCTTGCCCGGCTTCGTCGGCATGCCGCGCACCGCGGTGGGCCTGCAAAGCGCCTGAACCTGGCGGCCCGGTAAGCCCGGGCCCGCTGACTGCTGCGTCGTCGACGCAGGGGAGACTCATGATGAATACCGAATCCCCCTGGCACGCAGGCGAAACCCGCCTGCAAGCCCAGGCCGGCGTGGCCGAGCGCATGGAAGTCGTCGGGCGCAAGGTCATCCGCAGCGAGATGCCCGACCAGCACCGGCAGTTTTATCAACAGCTGCCGTTCATGCTGCTCGGGGCTGTGGATAACCAGGGCAACCCCTGGGCCAGCGTGCTCGAAGGGGCTGTCGGTTTCGCCCACTCGCCGACCCCCGGGCGGCTAAGGCTCGATAGCCTGCCAGCCGCCGAAGACCCCGCCCAGCTGACGCCGGGCGCGGCCATCGGCCTGCTGGGCATCGAGCTGCACACCCGGCGGCGCAACCGCCTCAACGGGCGGATCGTCGAGCTGGACGACAGCGGTTTTGCCCTGGGCGTCGAGCAGTCCTTCGGCAACTGCCCGCGCTACATCCAGCTGCGTCAGTTCGAGTCGGTGCCGCTGGCCGCGCACCGGCCGGTGCAGCGCCGGAACGCGCTGGATGAAGCGGCAAGGGCGATGATCCGGGGCGCCGATACGTTTTTTGTCGCCAGTTACGTGGAGGTCGAGGGACGGCTCTGGGTCGATGTTTCCCACCGCGGCGGCCCGGCCGGTTTCGTGCGGGTCGAGGGCAACCGCCTGAGCATTCCGGATTTCGCCGGCAACCTGCACTTCAACACCCTGGGCAACCTGCTGCTCAACCCCCGCGCCGGCCTGATGTTCATCGACTTCAGCCGTGGCGACCTGTTGCAGCTCTGCGGGCGCACTGAAGTCGTGCTCGACGACCCGCAGATCGCAACCTTCCCGGGCGCCGAGCGTCTGTGGCGCTTCGAGGTCGAACAACTGGTACGCCGGCCCGCGGCATTGGCTTTGCGCTGGACGGATCAGACGTAGGAGCGAGGCTTGCCCGCGAAAGGGCCGTACCTGACCCAGTGCGGCGTCTGCATCGCGAGCAAGCTTCGCTCTACAGATTGGCGTCTGGCGGATCAGGCGTAGGACAGGGCTTTTTCCTCCAGCAGCTCCTGGTACAGCTCGCTCCATCTGCGGCCCATCTCGTCGGCGGTGAACAGCTGCCGGTAACGGGCTTCGGCCTTGAGGCCCATTTGCGCGGCCTGTTCCGGGTTGTCCCAGAGCTGGCGCATGGCGGCGCGGAAGGCCAGGGGATCGCTGGGCGGCACCACCAGGCCGGTTTCGCCATGGATATTGATGTAGCTGGTGCCGGTCCCGATCTCGCTGGAGATCATCGGTTTGCCGTACATCGCGCCTTCGAGCAACGAGATGCCGAACGCCTCGGAGCGCAGGTGCGAGGGGAAGACGATGGCGTAGCTCAGTTGCAGCAAGGCCACCTTGTCTTCATCCCCCAGCCGGCCGAGGAAATGCAGGTTGCGCAGGCCCAGGGCCGCGGCCTGGGCATGCAGTTCGGCCTCGAGCGGGCCGGCGCCGACGATCACCACCGGGTAGTCCACGTCCTTGAGGGCATCGAGCAGGATGTGCAGGCCCTTGTAGTAACGCATCACCCCGACGAACAGGAAAAAACGCTCGCCCAGGCGCTGGCGCCACTGGGCCATGCGTTCGCTATCGGGCTGTGGATAACCGGCCTTGTCCAGGCCGTAGGGGATGACCCGGGCCTTGTCCGGGAATTGCTGCAGCACATCGCTGGTGTGCAGGTAGTTCGGCGACGCGGCGACGATCCGGTCGACACTGCCCAGGAAGCGATTCATCAACGGCCGGTACAGCTTGAGCAAGTGGCGCTGGCGGATGATGTCGGAGTGGTAGGTAGCCACGCAGGGCTTGTTCATACCACTCATGAAATGCACCAGGTCCATGAACGGCCAGGGGAAGTGGTAGTTGACCACGTCGGCTTCGGCGGCCATTTCGCGGAACTGCTTGAACACGCTGTAGGAGAAACCGGTGGAGGCGAACTGTATGTCGAGCCTGGCCCGGTGCACCTCATGCTGACCGAGCTTGAGTATCGCGGGGTGCGGGTCGGCGCTGAGGGTCAGGACCTGGCCTTCGATACCCTGTCGGGCGCCGCTTTCGCAGAGTTGGAAGATGACCTGTTCGATACCGCCGACCGAGTCAGGCAAATAGGTTTTGAAGAAATGTAAGACACGCATTCAGCCTCCTATAGCCTGACGGTAGGTGCGCGCGGTGATCTGCGCGCAGTGCCTCCAGGAAAACCGCCCGGCTTGTTGCAAACCCGCTTCGCGGCATGCCTGCCAATGGGGCTCGTCGTCGATCAAGCGAAGCATAGTGCTGTTCAAACCATGCACATCGCCAGGCTCGACATAATTGCCGGCCAACCCCGCGACTTCCGGCATGGCCGAACGCCGCGTCACTACCACCGGCGTGCCACTGGCCATGGCTTCCAGGACCGGAAGACCGAAGCCTTCGTACAGCGATGGAAAGATCAGCGCCCTGGCTCCGGCCACCAGGTGCGCTACCTGTTCGTCCGGCAGGTAGCCCAGCAGGCGCACATGGCCGCTGGCCAGGGCCTTTTGCAGGGTGTCGCTGAATTGGCCTTGCTCCCAACCCGCCATGCCGACGATCAGCAACGGATAACGTTGGCGCAGCGCTGGCGGCAGCCGTTCGTGGGCCTGCAAGGCCTGGGACAGGTTCTTGCGTGGTTCCAGCGTGCCGACGCACAGGAAGTAGCCTTGAGGCTGCAGGCCATGGATTGCGAGGTTGTGTTCCAGCTCGGCGTGCTCACGTGGGTGGAAGCGCGGGGCGACGCCCAGTGGCGCCACGACAAAACGATCGCGCGGCAGGCCGAAATAATCCTGGGCTTCATCGGCGATGAACTGCGAGTCTGTCAGGATCAGCCGCGCCTGTTCCACGCCTGCGCCAAGGCGCCGCTCGATTTCCTTCAAGCGGGCCGGCGGCTGGGTCGAGGGGTAATGCAGGTGAGTCAGGTCATGCAGGGTCATCACGGTCGGGCCTTCGAACTCTAGTGGCCACAGGCTGGGTTCATGGTAGAGGTCGATCGCTTCGTGCGGCCCCTGGTCGAAACGTCGCTGTTCCAGCCAGCGCCGGGCCTGGTAGGCCCCGGGGACCTGTCGCAGCCAGGGGGCCAATCGGGAGTAACCCGGCATGGCCGCCACCGGCAGTTCGGGGCTCCAGCCCCAGCCATGGAACAGCGACAGCTCGAGCCCCTGTTCGGTGACCAGGGCCGAGGCCAGTTCCGCTACGTAATGGCCGATACCGGTGCGGGGCGACTGGAGAATGCGCGCGTTAAGGGCTATCCGCATCGTGCGTCTCCATGACCGAGGGGGCGTGGTTCCTGTGGAACACAATGCGTTCGACCAGTTGGGTACTGGCTTCTCGCCAACCCAGCCAGCGCCAGTCATCGACATGGCGGGCCGCGGGAAACACGCCGCTGGTTTCCTGCTGGATGACCAGGTCGGCCAGGCTCTGCGGATTGTTCAGGTCGAAATAGGCCATGAACTCGCCGCCGATCTCGCGAAATACCGGGATATCGCTGCCCATGGCGGGCAAGCCGCGCTGCATGGCCTCCACCAGGGGCAGGCCGAACCCTTCGACATAGGAGGGGAACACCAGCGCCGTCGCCTTGGAATAGGCGTACTCCAGGCTGTTGTCGTCCAGGGAGTTGAACATGAACAGGCGCCGGTTCAACTCCGGGTGCCGGCGAATCCGCTCGATCAGCGCTTCGCACTTCCAGCCGATGCGCCCGGCGATGCACAGGCGGGCCTGGGACCCGCTGGCCCAGACACGCTCGAAGGCGTCGGTCAGGAACCCGTGGTTTTTGCGTGGCTCGATGGTGCTGACCATCAGGAACACCGGCGCCCGATTCTTGAACAGCTGCGTCAGGTCCGGGTTGATCCGAGCGTTTTCGCTGCACTGGTCCAGTTCCGAACCCAGGTGGAAATAGTCGAACCAGCGCTGTGCGACCTGTTCGCGGCCAACCCGGCGGAGCATTTCCGCGTGCACCTGGTCACGGATGGTCGCGGAGATTGCCACGTAGCCGTCGGCGGTGCGCGCTATCCAGTCGAACCAGTGGTTGAACACCCGGACCAGCCCGGCGTCGCAGAATTGCGGATGAGTCAGGGGGATCAGGTCATAGATCACCGAGACGATGCCCACGCCATCGCGCTTGAGCTGTTCGGCCAAGGGGAAAAAGTCGGCGTGCCACGACGAGTCCAGCAACACCAGTTGATCGCCCGGTTGATGTTGCAGCGGTACGCAGCGCTGGGGGATTTCCCGGGTGTTGAGGAACCGGTTGCACAGCCGCAACGGAATGCTGAAGCAGACCAGCGCGGTCAAGCGGCACGCCACATAGAGCAAGCGGCGCGCAAGGTAGGAATCGAAGGGTTTGCGTCGCTCCAGGGTGCGGTGACGCAGCCAGAAGACGTTGGCCATCTGTTCCAGGCGCACCCGCAGCCCCATCAGGTTCCAGCGCTCGGGTTTCAACGGCTTCAGGCTCAATACCCGCAAGAGCTGGCCCTTGAGCATGACCACCGGAATGCATTCGACCGAGGCATCGGCCGCGGGCAGTTCACGGATAACGTTGCGCACCACACGCTGGATGCCCGAGTTGGTCTCGGGGTGTTCGAACACATAGGTGCATTCAATCAACAGTCGGGTCATGGAGCGGCTCGCTGAGGCATTGACTGAGTGGACTTCGACGGTGAGCGGACAATGCTGGTCCGCGCCTGCAGCCAGGAACAGCCGACAAAGTCTTCCTGGCGGTTGTTGATGACGTGGAAGACCAGGCCGTAGTCGCGCCATTCGAAGTTGCGATCCAGATGCGAATCCAGCCGCGACAGGCTCAGGGCCACCGAGTAGTTGCCCTTGCCCAGGCCCATGGTGAAGGCGAAACGGAAGGTGATCTTCTCGCCGGCGCTCAAGTCGGTCAGGGCCTGGTCCAGGCGATGGGTGTTGATGCCATACATGGGCTGGCCGAGACGGTCCTTGATCATGAAGCCCAGCACCAGCCGTTCGATGTCCTGGCGTACCTCGACCTGTACTTCCAGCACCACCGGCTGACCGACTTCGGCCATTTCGATCGAGCGCTCGCGCTCGTCACGCAGGTGCACACTGAGGATCCCGGCTTCGCCGGTGCCGGAAATGGTCCGCACCTGGCCGTTGGCGAGCATTTCCTGGCGCACTGTCTGGCCTTCGCGTTCGGCGAGCATGGCGTTGTAGTAGTCCATCACCTCTTCTGGCTTGCCATGCATGGCCACGCGGCCCTGCTCGAGCAGGATCGCGGTGTCGCAGATCGACTGGATCGCCGAGCGGTCGTGGGAAACGATCAGCAGGGTGGTGCCGGCGCGACGAAAGCTGCGAATGCGCTCGAAACTCTTGTGTTGGAAGTAGGCGTCGCCCACCGACAGCGCCTCGTCGACGATCAGGATGTCCGGGCGCCGGGCCGTGGCCACGCTGAACGCCAGGCGCATCTGCATGCCGCTCGAATAGGTGCGTACCGGGTGATCGATGGCCTCGCCAATTTCGGCGAAGGCTTCGATTTCCGCCATCAGGGCCTCGATTTCCTCGACCTGCATGCCCAGCAGCTGGCCGGCCATGACCGCGTTCTGGCGCCCGGTGAAGTCCGGGTGAAAACCCATGCCCAGCTCCAGCAACGCCGCCACCCGGCCCCGCAGGTGGATCTCGCCGCAGGTCGGCTGGGTGGTGCCGGTGATCATTTTCAGCAAGGTGCTTTTGCCGGCGCCGTTGACCCCGACTATGCCCACGGCCTGGCCCGGCTCGATCTCGAAGTCGACGCCCTGCAGTACCCAGTGCAGGTGATGGCGCGGCCTGGAAAACGGAATCATCCACTCGAACAGCCGGCTCCAGCGGTTCGGGTACTGCTTATAGGCCTTGCCCAGGCCGCTGACGCGTATATGTCCCATCAGAGCTCATCCACCATTTCACCGACGCGCTGGCGGAAAAGCCGCAGCCCCATGCCACAGAACAGCAGGCTGATCACCAGCATCGGGGTCAGCGAACTCCATTGCGGCCACTGGTCGTACAGGAACAGGTTCTGGTAGCTGTGCATCAGCGCGGTCAGCGGGTTGAGCGCCAGCAGGCGCTGGATCGACTCGGGCAGGATGCTGATGGGGTAGACGATGGGCGTCAGCCAGAACCAGAACTGCAGGAAGATGCCGAAGAACTGCGCTACATCGCGAAAGAACACGTTCAGCACCCCGAGGATCATCCCCAGGCCGGTGCAGAACAGCACCTGCAACAGCAGCAGCGGGATCAGCGCCAGCAGCGCCAGGCCCGGCAGGCGCCCGGTGATCAGCAGGAAGCCGAGGAACAGGCCGAGGATGATCGCGAAGTTGATGCCGGCGTTGAGCAGCACGATCACCGGCAGGCAGATGCGCGGGAAGCTGATCTTCTTCAGCAGGTTGGCGTTTTCCAGGAACATGCTCTGGCTGCGCAGGGTCAGCTCGGAAAACAGGCCCCAGGTCAGCAGCCCGGCACAGAGGTAGACGCTGTAGGCCAGGCCGTCCTCCACCCCCGGCAGGCGGGCGCGCATCACCTGGGAAAAGATCACCGTGTAGACGACGATCATCGACAGCGGGTTGAGCACGGTCCACAAGGCGCCGAACAGCGAGTTGCGATAACGCGCCTGGAACTCGCGCTGCACGCTGCCGAGGATGAAGCCCCGGTAGCTGCGCAGCGAGCGGTACAGATTGAGCAGCATCAGGCCGTCCTGCCGTATTGGTCTTCGAAGCGGACGATGTCGTCCTCGCCCAGGTACTCGCCGCTCTGCACTTCGATGATGACCAGGTCGATCACCCCCGGGTTCGCCAGTCGATGCTTGTGCCCGGCGGCGATGAAGGTGGATTCGTTGCTGTTGACCAGGTGCGAGCCGTCGCCGTTGTTGGTGACCATGGCCGTGCCCTTGACCACCACCCAGTGTTCGTTGCGATGGTGGTGCATCTGCAGCGACAGCGCCGCGCCCGGCTTGACCACGATTTTCTTGATCTTGAAGCCCGGGCCTTCCTCCAGCACGGTGTAGCTGCCCCAGGGCCGACTGACCGTGCGATGCAGGCGATAGGACTCGTGGTTGCGGTCCTTGAGCTGCCGGGCCACCTGGCGCACGTCCTGGGCGCGGTCGGCGTGGGCCACCAGGATGGCGTCGGCGGTTTCGACCACGATCAGGTTGTTGACGCCGACCGTGGCGATCATCCGGCCCTCGCTCTGCACGAAGTTGCCGTGGCTGTCGATGAACAGGGCTTCGCCGGTGGCGCGGTTGTCCTGGGCATCGGCGTCGACCAGGGCGCTGATCGCGCCCCAGGAACCGATGTCGCTCCAGTCGAACCGGGCGGGCACCACCGCGACCTGGTCCGAAACCTCCATCAGCGCGTAGTCGATGGAAATGTCCGGCATCTCGGCGAAATGTTCCGCCGACAATTCATGCTGGAGGATGCGCCCGGTTTCCACCGGCGTGCTCGCGGCCAGGCAGGCGCGGCCCAGTTCCAGCAGCTCGGGGGCGTGCTGTTGCAGCTGCTCCAGCAGCGTGGCGACAGTGAAACAGAACAGGCCGGAATTCCACAGGAACCGGCCGCTTTCCAGGTAGCCCAGGGCGGTCTTCAGGTCGGGCTTTTCCACGAAGCGCTGCACCCTGGCGGCGCCCTGGTCGTCGAGAGCGTCGCCGGACTCGATATAGCCAAAGCCGGTTTCCGGCGTGTTCGGGGTGACGCCGAAGGTAACCAGATGCCCGGTTTCGGCCAGTTGCGCGGCATGGGCGACCGCGCTTTTGAAGGCTTCTTCGTTGCGGATCAGATGGTCGGCGGGCATCACCACCAGGGTCGCCTGGTCACCATGCCGGGCCTGCACGGCCAGGGCCGCGATGGCGATGGCCGGGGCGGTGTTGCGGCCCGAAGGTTCGAGGATGAAATGCCCGAGGTGCCGATCCAGCCGGGCGGCCTGGAAGTGATCCTTGCTTTGAAAGAAATGGTCGCGGTTGGTCACGGTGACGATGTCGCCGCTGCCGGCCAGCAACCCGGCGGCGCGGCGATAGGTCTTGCCCAGCAGGCTCTGGCCGTCGGGCAGGATCATGAAGGGCTTGGGATGACCTTCGCGCGAAACCGGCCACAAGCGGGTCCCGGCACCGCCGGAAAGAATCACTGGAATCAGCATGCCTTACTCCTTGGCGACGCGTTTCATGTCCGCATCCATCATCATGCGGATCAGGGTTTCCAGGTGGGTCTTGGGTTTCCAGCCGAGCACCCGTTGGGCCTTGGCCGGGTTGCCCAACAGCACGTCGACTTCCGCGGGGCGGAAAAACGCCGGGTCGATTTTCACGTAGTCACGGTAATTCAGGCCAACGTGTTCGAAGGCGATCTGGCACATCTCGCGCACGGTGGTGGTGACGCCGGTGGCCACCACGTAATCATCGGCCTTGCCCTGTTGCAGCATCAGCCACATGGCTTCGACATAGTCGCCGGCGAATCCCCAGTCGCGCTTGGCGTCGATGTTGCCCAGGCGCAGTTCCTGCTGCTTGCCCTGCTTGATCCGGGCGGCGGCGTCAGTGACCTTGCGGGTCACGAATTCGATGCCGCGCAGAGGCGATTCGTGGTTGAACAGGATGCCGCTGCTGGCGTGCAGGCCGAAGCTCTCGCGGTAGTTCACGGTGATCCAGTGCCCGTAGAGCTTGGCCACGCCGTAGGGGCTGCGCGGGTAGAACGGGGTATTTTCGTCCTGCTGCTCGGCCTGGATCAGGCCGAACATTTCGCTGGTGGAGGCCTGGTAGAAGCGGGTGTGCGGGCTGAACTGGCGGATCGCCTCGAGCAGGTGGGTCACGCCCAGCCCGTCGACGATGCCGGTGGTCACCGGCTGGTCCCAGGAGGCGGCGACAAAGCTTTGCGCCGCAAGGTTGTAGAGTTCGTCGGGCGCCGCCTTGATCACCGCCCGTTGCACGGAGCAGGCGTCGGCCATGTCGCCATCCAGGTAGCGGATCTCGCCCTCGATGCCCATCTCACGCAAGCGCCAGCGCGAGTCGCTGCTGCGTCGCGCCACCAGTCCGTGAACCTGATAGCCCTTGTCCAGCAGCAACTTGGCCAGATAGGCGCCGTCCTGCCCCGTGATCCCTGTGATCAGTGCACTTTTTGTCATTCTTGTCATACCCGTGACTCCCAGTCGGACAGGATCGCCCGCAGGGATTGTTTTATTGTGGTTTCGGGCGTCCATCCGGTGACGGCTTGCAGCCTGGCGTGACTGCCACAGACACGACGCTGTTCTGCCCGTCGCAGACGGGCGGGGTCTTGAACCAGTTCCATTTCGACCTGAGCGATGTCCGCCAGCTGCTGGATCAGGCTGCGGATGCTGTGCTCCTGGCCGGAGCAGATGTTGTAGACCTGGCCCGGCACGCCACTGCGCAACAGGGCCAGGTAAGCGTTCACCACGTCAGCGACATCGAGGAAGTCGCGGGTGACGTCGATATCGCCGACTTCCAGCCGCGGTGCCTGCAGGCCGTGCTTGATCCGGGCGATCTGGCGCGCGGCACTGGCGACGGCGAAGCTGTCCAACTGCCCGGTACCGATATGGTTGAACGGTCTGGCCACCATCACAGGCCAGCCTTCGCTCATGCCCCACTGCAGGCACAGGAGTTCGGCCGAGGCCTTGCTCACCGCATAAGGATTGCGTGGGGAGGGCGGCTGGCGCTCGTCGATGGGCAAGTCGTTTTCGCTGACCTGGCCGTAGACGTCACCGGAGCTGACGTACAGGAAGGTGCCGCTGAAGCCACGGGCTTTCAGCGCTTGCAACAGGTTGAGTGTGCCCAGCAGGTTGATCTGCAAGGTTCGGGCAGGATCGCGGAAGGCTTCGGGGACGAAGGTCTGGCCAGCCAGGTGAATCACCGCATCCGGTAACTCGGGCCACAGGTCTTGCAGGCTTTGCGGTTGGGTCAGGTCAAAGGGTGGCGCGGGCAACAGTTCCCAGCCTGAATCGGCAGCGCCCAGGCGGGAGCGTAGATGACGTCCCACGAATCCATTCAGGCCCGTTACAAACAGACGCTTTTTCAAGCAGCAGCCTCTTTAAGATGGAGGCTTCGGCAATATTTTGACACATAATTCATGTGAGAAATACGAAAACTCTGCTATTTCCCAGGGCCTTTCTATTGACGAAGCTTGTTGTAGTTGTTTGGCGGTCAATCTGTGCCAATTGCGCGGCAATTTCAATAAGTCCTACCGTGACCGGTAAGTTCTCGTTTTCCAGCATAGGAAAAATCTTGTTGGGAGGTTCCCGAATCTTAAACGGATGTGTTTAGAATGCCCCTCGTCTCGACCCCAAAACGATCAGGATGGCTGTCTCGGAGCCATGCAAAACTGACCAATAGAACAAGAACGTAGACGGGCATGAGAACGATGGATGCACGCCCACAACACAGGCGTGGTGCCATGGCTCTACCGTCATTGTGTGAAGGTGCCAGGATGGCGGCTTCATCGTGAGATGCCATGAATTTCATTCTTTATTCGGATGTGAACGACGGCTCCATCAGCCAGAGCCTCGGGCGTCCGGAATACAGCTACTACTTCGTGCTCAAGGCCTATCGCCCGGTGCTGGAAAGCCTTGGGCGCGTTCACGTGGTGCAGGCGCCCGCCGAGGTCGATCGGCTGTATCACGAGCTGCGGCTCAAGGGCGAAGACAGCCTGTTTCTTTCGTTCACCCCACCCCAGAAAACCCCGGTCGACCTGGACTGCCCGACCCTGTGCGTGGTGGCCTGGGAGTTCGATTCGATCCCCCACGAATACTGGGATAACGACCCGCACCAGGACTGGAGCCGCACCCTTGGCCGCCACGGCCGGGTGATCACCCTGTCCAGCCATACGGCCCGGGCGGTGCGTCGGGTGCTGGGTGAGCATTTCCCGGTGCTGGTGCTGCCTACCCCGTTGTGGGAGCGCTTCGACGGCGTCCGCGGGCAATACCCCAATGTGCCGGTCAACGCCGGCACTACCTTGCAAATCAAGGGCTGCATCATCGACAGCCGGACGCTGGGGCTTTCCGCTGACGGTCTGATCGCGCCGGTGTTGGATGAGGCACCGCCGCCTCCTGCTCCGGTCGAAGTCGAGGCCGAAATCGTCGAAGCCCCGCCGCTGACCGCCAGGCGCCGGTTGTTCATCGCCAAGCACTATCTGCGCGAATGGTATCGGGCGCTGGTCGGCGGCGAATGGCGCCGGCCGCTGTTCATCAGCAAGCACTACATTCGCGAATGCTACCGCGAGGGGTTGCGTGACCGGGTTCCCGAGCGCCTGAGGGCGCTGATGGCCAAGCCAGGCCCGGAGCACGTTGTGCCAGCGCAACCTGCGCCTGAGCCAGAACATCCCCAGGCCGTCCTTCCGGCCACCGACCAGCAGGTGGAGTTCCAGGTCGACGGCGTGGTCTATGTCAGCGTGTTCAACCCCGACGACGGCCGCAAGAACTGGCATCAGTTGATCACCGCGTTCTGCTGGGCGATGCGTGATACCGAAGACGCCACCCTGGTGTTGAAGATGACCCAGAACGACCTGTCGACCTATTACGTCGAAATGCTGACCCTGCTGTCGCAGCTGTCACCCTTCAGCTGCCGGGTCGTGGCCATGCACGGGTATCTGGACGACGAGCAATTCGCCCGGCTGTACGGCGCGGCCAGTTTCTACGTCAACGCCTCGCGGTGCGAAGGCCTGTGCCTGCCGCTGATGGAGTTCATGGCCTGTGGCAAACCGGTGATCGCGCCGCTGCATACGGCCATGCTGGATTACATCGACGAGGACGTGGCCTTCGTCGTCAAGTCCAGCCAGGAGCCGGCGATCTGGCCGCAGGACACGCGCATCCTGTTTCGCACCGTGCGCCACCGCCCGGACTGGGGCTCGTTGAAAACCGCCTATCAGGACAGCTACCGCATGGCCAAGGAAAACCCCGCGGGCTACCAGTCGATGTCCCAGGCCGCGGCCCGGCGCATGCAGGAGTACAGCAGCTTCGCCAGCGTGCAGGGGCGCCTGCGGGACTTCTTCGCCCTGACCCCGTTGACCGAGGCCGACGGTGCGTCCTCCCTGGCTGTGGCGGGTAATGCCTGATGCTGATCCTCATCCATTCGGAAACCAACAAGAGCAACATCCAGCAGAACCTCGGCCGCCCCGAATACAGCTACTACTTCGTGCTCAAGGAGTTTCGGCCGGTGCTGGAGCGGCTGGGCCAGGTGCTGGAGGTCAGCAACCCCGACGAGCTGGTGGACCGCCTGTATTTCGACTGCCAGAGCCGCGGCGAGGCATGCATTTTCCTGTCGTTCTCGCCGCCCCATCGCACGCCCAACCATTACGCCTGCCCGACCATCCCGGTGTTCGCCTGGGAGTTCAGCACCATTCCCACCGAAAGCTGGCACGGCGAGCCGCGCCATGACTGGCGGCTGGTCCTGGGCACCGCGGGCGCGGCGATCACCCACTCCAGCTTTACCGTGCGAGCGGTGCGCGATGTGATGGGCGAGGACTACCCGATTTGTGCGATTCCGGCTCCGGTCTGGGATCGCTTCGCCCGCCGTGGCGAGCAACTGGGCAAGCAGCCACGGGCGTCCCGGGTGACCCTCAGCCTGCGTGGCCTGTTGCTCGACAGCCGCACCCTGGACCTGAGCGCCTACGGCCCGAGCACGTTGTGCGCAGGCACGCCGCTGGCGCTCGATACCCAGGCCCGCGATTGCCAGCTGCTGCTCGACGGGGTGGTCTACACCTCGGTGTTCAACCCCTACGACGGGCGCAAGAACTGGCAGGACATGATCAGCGCGTTCTGCACCACCTTTCGCGGCTGTGCCGACGCCACCCTGGTGCTGAAACTGACCCACCACGATATCGGCGAGGCGCTGGCCGACATGCTGCACCACCTGTACAAGAACCAGTCCTACCAGTGCCGCATCGTGCTGATCCACGGGTTTTTGTCCGATCCGGACTACGAGCGGCTGGTGGAGGCCACCAGCTATGTGGTGAATTCTTCGTTCGGCGAAGGGCAGTGCCTGCCGCTGATGGAGTTCATGTCCTGCGGCAAGCCGGCGGTGGCGCCGTGCAACACCGCGATGGCCGACTACATCGACCACGACAACACCTTCATCGTCGACTCCACCGATGAACTGACGGCCTGGCCCCACGATCCCCGGGCCGCCTATCGGACCCTGCGTTACATCACCAACTGGGATTCGCTGTGCTCGGCCTATCGCGCCAGCTACGACATCGCCTTGCAGGACCCGGAGCGTTATGCACGGATGTCGACCCATGCGATCGACAGCCTGCGGCGTTTCTGCAGCCAGGCCACGGCCGAACAGCGCCTGGGCGAGTTCTTCCAGCAGGTGCTGGAGCGGCGCAAGACGCCTGCCACCCCCGGGCTTCCCGCGTGATGCGGGCGTTTCTGCGGCGTTTGCGCAGGGGCGCGCCGTTGCCTGCGCCGCTGCTGGCCGAAGCGCCCAAGGTGGCGGTTTCCCCCCGCGATTGCGGCTTGCGCGACGCCCTGCTCGACGGCTGGTTCCGCTCTGAAACCGGCGAGCTGCTCAAGGGCTTTGCCATCAGCGCTGAAGACACCTTGCTTGATGTCGGCTGTGGCGAAGGCGTGGCGACGCTGTTCGCCATGCGCCAGGGCGCCTCGGTGATTTTCACCGACAGCGAGTTCGACAAGGTGCGCGAGCTGGCCCGGCAAGTCGCCGAGCAATCGGACGTAGCGGCCCTGGGGCTGGTCAGCAACAGCCTGCCGTTGCCGCTGGCCCAGGGCTGCGCCAGCAAAGTGGTGTGCATGGAGGTGCTGGAGCATATCGAACAGCCGGAGCCGTTTCTCGCCGAGCTGGTGCGCATGGGCCGCCCCGGCGCGCAGTACCTGATCAGCGTTCCGGACCCGGTGGGCGAGCATCTGCAGAAGGGCATCGCGCCGCCCGGTTATTACCGCGCGCCGAACCATGTGCAGATTTTTTCCCGCGAGGGCTTTGGCCAGATGATCGAGGACGCCGGGCTGGTCATAGAACACCGGCAGGCCACGGGCTTTTTCTGGGTCATGGGCATGATCTTCTTCTGGGCCAGCGAACGGGCCGCCGGCCGCGAGCCACCGGGCGCCGTGCGCGACCGCATCCAGGCGCCATACCCGGCGCTGATGGAAGGCTGGGCACGGACCTGGGATGAACTGCTGGCGCAACCCGACGGGCTGGCGATCAAGCAGGTGCTGGATGGCTTCATGCCGAAAAGCCAGGTCATCATCGCCCGCAAGCCGCTGTCCGGCGCAGTGGCTGAGCCGTCTTGAACGACAAGCGGATCATGGACATCGAGCTGCTGCGGGGCATCGCGGTGCTGGGCGTGGTGTTCCATCATCTGCAAGGCAGTCTGTTTCGCGATGGGGTCGCCTGGCTGGGCAGCGTTGCGGCCTACGGCCAGTTCTGGTGGGGCGTGGACCTGTTCTTCGCCATCTCCGGCTTTGTCATCGCCCGCAGCCTGGTCCCGCAGCTGCGTGCCTGCACTAGCGCCTCGCAGTTCTGGCAACGGACCCGCGATTTCTGGATTCGCCGCGCCTTCCGCCTGTTGCCCTCGGCCTGGTTGTGGCTGCTGCTGATGTTGCTGGCGAGCCTGTTTCTCAATCGTTCGGGGGCCTTCGGCAGCCTGCACGCCAACCTGTGGGCCACGGTTGCCGGCCTGTTGCAGTTCGCCAATTTTCGCTTCGCCGACAGCTTTTTCCACTATGAGTACGGCGCCAGTTTTGTCTACTGGAGCCTGTCGCTGGAGGAGCAGTTCTACCTGTTGCTGCCGCTGCTGGTGCTGGTGTGCCGCAAGTACCTGGCCTGGGTGTTGCTGGCGCTGGTGCTCGTGCAAGTCCTGACCCTGCGTTCGGCGCTGCTGATGGTCATCCGGACCGACGCCATGGCCCTCGGCGTGTTGCTGGCGCTGTGGACGGCCTGCGGCAGCTACCGGCACTGGGAGCCAAAGTGGCTGGGACGGTATGCGGGGCTCGGTCCGCTGCTGTTGATCCTGTCCTGCCTGGGCCTGGGCTGGTTGGCCACCGATGGTTTTAATGTCACCCGTTACCGGGTTGGCGCCCTGGCGGTGCTCTGCGCGCTGCTGGTGTGGATCGCTTCCTACAACCGCGACTACCTGTTGCCCCGCGGTCCGCTGAAAAGCCTGCTGGCCTGGGTCGGCAGCCGTTCCTATGGGATCTACCTGATCCATGTCCCGGCGTTTCTGCTGATCCGCGAAGCCTGGTTTCGCCTGGCGCCCCTGGGTACGACCGGGCCGAACGAGCAGCCGTTGCTGGCGCTGGCCTGCGCCCTGGGCCTACTGCTGTTGCTGAGCGAACTCAACTACCGTGTCATCGAGTTGCCCCTGCGCAATCGGGGCGCCGAGCTGGTGCAGCGCCTGGGGGCAGCCCGCTCTCCCGTTCCTTCCACTGGAGTCACTTCATGCTGAGCCTTCTGAAAAAACTCACGGCGAGCGCTCCTGCGGCCGTGACGCCCGAGACCCCGCCGCTGGCCAAGGTCGATCCGTTTATGCTGGGCCTGCAGGACGCCATGCTCAGCGGCTGGTTCAACCAGGAAAACGGCGAGTTGTTCACCGGCTTTCCGGTGACGGCCGAGGACACCCTGCTGGATGTCGGCTGTGGTGACGGCGGCAACGTGCATTACTGCGCGATGCGTGGGGCGAAGATCATTGTTGCCGACATCGATGCCGCCAAGATCGAGGCGACGCGCCAGCGCCTGAGCGATACCCCGGCCCGTGGCGTCGAATGCCATGTCACCGACTGCAACCCGCTGCCGATCGCCGACGGTACTGCCAGCCGCGTGGTGTCCACCGAAGTCATCGAGCATGTGGACGACCCGGCGCAGTTTCTCTCCGAGCTGGTGCGGGTCGGCCAGCCAGGCGCGCTGTACCTGTTGAGCGTGCCGCACCCGAGCTCCGAGGACCTGCAAAAGGACATCGCCGCGCCTCAGTATTTCCAGAAGCCCAACCACATCCGCATCATCAGCGAAGAACAGTTCAAGCAGATGGTCAGCGACGCCGGGCTGGAGGTGCTCAGCCATAGCCAGCACGGTTTCTATTGGTCGATGTGGATGCTGCTGTTCTGGGAAGCCAAGGTCGACCTCGATAATCCGGACCATCCGTTGCTCGACCAGTGGGCCAGTACCTGGCAGGCCATCCTCAATTCGCCGCGCGGGGTGCAGATCAAGCACGCGCTGGACGCCGTGGTCGCCAAGAGCCAGGTCATCATTGCCCGCAAGCCGGCCTGAACCGGCGCGGGTTTTTGCCCGCCTGAATGAGGCAGGACGCAAGCTTTTGTAGCCGCTGCCGCAGGCTGCGATAAGGCCGCAGGCCTTCAGCGATCTTGCGGCCTTGCGCGCCCTGCGGTCGCGATCGTCCGAACGCGACCCGAGCCTGCGGCAGCGGCTACAGAGTTCAGGCCTGTTGCACGAAAGTCAGGCGCAGGGCGAAGCCGATCAGCAGGCTGCCGAACAGCCATTGCTGGACCCGCTGGGCGGTGCGGTTGTGCGCCAGCCAGCGACCGATCCAGGCGCCGGCCAGGGCGTAGGCGCTGTCGAACAGCAACCCCACCAGCACCAGCAGCAGGCCGAGGCTGGCGAACTGCGCGGCCACGGGGCCGGCCTGCGGGTCGATGAACTGTGGCAGCAACACCGAGCAGAACAGCAGCGCCTTGGGGTTGAGCAGGTTCGTCAGCAGGCTGCGGCGGATCGCTTCGCGCCAGCGCAGGGCGCTCGCGGCCTCGCCGTTTTGCAGGCTGGGCAGCAGGTTGGCCCGCAGGCACTGCACGCCGAGCCACAACAGGTAGGCGGCCCCGCCCAGGCGCACCACCTCGAAGGTCCAGGGCGCGGCCTTGAACAGCGTGGCCAGGCCCAATGCCGCCAGCGCCACATGGCAGCCCCGGGCAATCGCCAGGCCTGCCGCGGTGGCCAGCGCCAGGCCCTTGCCCTGGCGGGCGCCGGTTTGCAGCAGCAGGATCATGTCGGGGCCGGGCAGCAGATAGACCACCGCCAGCGCCAGGAAAAACATCCAGAGTTGTGCCACCTTGCCACCCCTTTCGTTGTCGATTCGGTAGCCAGAGTCTAGGGCCGAAGGGCAGGGCAGGTGCTTGCGTAGTCAGCCAGCAAGAGGGCGGAAATTGGCATAATCTTCCTCCTGGACATGGAGTGACTATCGGAAAATGCCAAAGATGAAACTGGACGCCTACGACCGCAAGATTCTCGCCGCCCTGCAGCGCGACGGCCGCCTGAGCAACGTGCAACTGGCTGAGGAGATCGGCCTGTCGCCCTCACCCTGCCTGCGCCGGGTACGGATGCTGGAAGAAGCCGGGGTGATTCGCGGCTACCAGGCCAACCTCGATCGCGATGAAGTGGGCCTGGGGCTGACGGTGTTCGTCGGGGTCAAGGTCGAACGGCACACCGACGAGCATTCCGAGGCCTTCCACAAGGCGGTGACGGCGCTGTCGGAGGTGCTTTCGGCGTTCCTGGTGTCCGGCGAGTCGGACTTTCTGCTGCAGGTGGTGGTGCCGGACCTGCGGGCCTACGACCGCTTCCTCACTGGCAGCCTGCTGAAACTGCCGGGCGTCAGCGATATCCGCAGCAACTTCGCGATCCACACGGTGAAAACCCCCGGGGCGCTGCCGCTGGGGCATTTGCCGACCTGACGCGATCATCTGTAGTCGCTGCCGAAGGCTGCGATCGCGACCCAAGGGCGCGCAGGGTCTGAAGATCGCTGAAGGCCTTCGGCCTTATCGTCCGAACGCGGCCCGAGCCTGCGGCAGCGGCTACAGGGGCGGGACCGGGGGTTACATCTGCGTCGCCATCCCCTCGACATCCATCGCCGCCTGGCGCAACGCCTCGGAGCGGGTCGGGTGTGGGTGGCAGGTCAGGGCGATATCTTCGGCCGAGGCGGAAAACTCCATGGCCACGCAGTATTCGCCGATCATTTCGCTGACGCTCGGTCCTACTAAATGCACGCCGAGGATTTCATCGGTCTGCGCGTCCGCCAGGACCTTGGCGAAACCTTCGGTCTCGTGGTTGATCTTGGCCCGGCTGTTGGCTGTGAAAGGGAACTTGCCGGCCTTGTAGGCCCGGCCCTCGGCCTTGAGCTGCTCTTCGGTCTTGCCGACGCTGGCCAGCTCGGGCTTGGTGTAGATCACACTGGGGATCAGGTTGTAATTCACTTCACCGGCCTTGCCGACGATCTGTTCGATACAGGCCATGGCCTCGTCCTCGGCCTTGTGGGCAAGCATCGGCCCGGACGTGACGTCGCCGATCACCCACACGCCGGGGGCTTCGGTGCGGTGCTGGCGGTTGGCGAGCATGCCGCGCGAGTCGGTGCTCAGGCCGACGTTCTCCAGCCCCAGGCCCTGGGTATAAGGCCGGCGCCCGATGGCCACCAGCACGTAGTCGGCTTCCAGCAGCTGCGCCGTGCCGCCCGCTGCCGGTTCGATACTCAACTGCACGCCGTTGGCCGAGGTGCTGGCGCTAGTGACCTTGGTGCCGAGCTTGAAGGCGATCCCCTGTTTGCCCAGGGCCCGTTGCAGGGCCTTGCCGGCTTCGCCATCGACGCCGGGGCAGATGCGGTCCAGGTACTCGACCACCGTCACCTGGGCCCCCAGGCGCCGCCAGACCGAACCCAGCTCCAGGCCGATCACCCCGGCGCCGATCACCACCAGGTGCCGGGGCACCTCGCTGAGGGACAGCGCGCCGGTGGAGTCGAGGATGCGCCGGTTGTCGATCTCAACCCCGGGCAGCGGCGTCGGTTCGGAGCCGGTGGCGATCAGGATGTCCTTGGCCTGCAGCCGGGTCTTGCCCCCGGCGCTGTCGGTCACCGTGACCTGGCCCGGGCCGTCGATATGGCCCCAGCCCTTGATCCAGTCGACCTTATTCTTGCGAAACAGGAACTCGATGCCCTTGGTCAGGCTCGCCACGCTGTCGTCCTTCTGCTTCATCATCTGGGCCAGGTTGAGGCTGGGCTTGACCTCGATGCCCAGTTCGGCGAATTCCTTGCCCATGGCCGCGTCGTACAGCTCCGAGGCATGCAGCAAGGCCTTGGACGGCATGCAGCCGACGTTCAGGCAGGTGCCGCCGAGGGTGGCGCGGCCTTCGACGCAGGCGGCCTTGAGCCCCAGCTGGCCGGCGCGAATGGCGGCGTTGTAGCCACCGGGACCCCCACCGAGGATGACGACGTCGTAGCTGCTCATGGCTGTTCTCCTGCAATCGCAAAGAAGGGATTTAAAGGTAGTCGAGCAAAAAATTATGACCGTAATATGAGCGTGCGAAGGGCGGACGGTCAAGGAGAGCTATTCACATTTCCTGTAGGAGCGAAGCTTGCTCGCGATACGGCCAACGCGGTTCAACGGCAAGACTGCGTCGATACCATCGCGAGCAAGCTTCGCTCCTACAGAAGAAGAGGGGGCGGAGTGTTCAGGTCCACCAGTAGCGCACGAGGTGGAAGAAGATCGGCGCGGCGAAACACACCGAGTCCAGGCGGTCGAGCATGCCGCCGTGGCCTTCGATCATGTGGCCCCAGTCCTTCACCCCGCGGTCGCGCTTGATCGCCGACATGACGATGCCGCCGGCAAAACCCAGCAGGTTGATCAGCAGGGCGATCAGGAACGACTGCCAGATAGTGAACGGGGTGATCCACCACAGCGCGCCGCCGATCAGCGAGGCCAGCAGGATGCCGCCGACAAAACCTTCCACGGTCTTGGACGGCGACAGCCGCGGGGCGATCTTGCGTTTGCCGAAGAGTTTTCCACAGACGTACTGCAACACGTCCGACATCTGCACCACGATCACCAGGTAGGCGATCAGCAGCAGGTTGCGCCCTTCGTAGCCGGCGATGTCCAGGGTCAGTAGCGCCGGGACGAACGACACGCAGAACACCGCGATCATCAGCCCCCACTGGACCTTGGAGGCGCGTTCCAGGAAGTGCGTGCTGTCGCCGCCCAGGGACGCGAGGATCGGCAGCAGCAGGAACACATAGACCGGGATGAAGATCGAGAACAGCCCGTACCAGTCGAAGTAGATCAGCAGGTATTGCACGGGCAGGGCCAGGTAGAACGCCGCCACCAGCGCCGGGTAGTCGCTGCGCCGGGTCGGCATCAGGGTCAGGAACTCGCGCAGGGCGTAGAAGGACACGGCGTAGAACAGCAGGATCACCGCGCTGGTGCCGAGCCAGAAAGCGACGCCGATCACCAGCACCATCACCCACCAGGCGTTGATGCGTGCGTTGAGGTTGTCGATCACCGAGCTCGGCGCGCCGCGGGTCCGCAGCTTGAGCAGAAAACCGATCAGCGAGGCCAGCACCAGTACCGCGCCGATCCCGCCGAACAACATCAGGGTTTGCCTATCCATCTCAAGAATGCTCCGGGGCCATGGCCAGCAGCGCTGCGCGGCTGCGTTCGAGGAATTGCTCTTTGCTTTCGCCGTCCTCGAGGGACAGCGGCGCGCCGAAGCTGGTGGTGCACAACAGCGGTAGGGGCAGGACACGGCCCTTGGGCATCACGCGGTTGAGGTTGGCGATCCACACCGGGATCACCTGGGCCTGTGGATAACTTTTCGCCAGGTGGTAGAGGCCGCTCTTGAACGGCAGCAGGCCTTCCTCCTCCAGGTTGCGCGTGCCTTCGGGGAAGATGATCAGCGAATCGCCGTTGGCCAGGGCGTCGAGCATCGGCTGCAATGGGTTATCCACAGGCTCCTTGCGCTCGCGGTCGATCAGCACGCCGTTGAACACCCGGTTGATGATGTAGCGGCGCAGTGGGTGGGCCTGCCAGTAATCGGCGCCGGCCACTGGCCGCGTCACCTTGCGCAGCGCGGGCGGCAGCGAGGCCCAGAGCAGCACGAAGTCGCCGTGGCTGCTGTGGTTGGCGAAGTAGATGCGTTGCACCGCCTGCGGCCCGCAGCCGAGCCACAGGCTGCGCGCTCCGGTGATGGTGCGGGCGGCGGAGGTGATGAGGGTGGCGACCAGGGGTTCGAGCATGAGAATTCCTTATCCGGCGATGGCCAGCCAGGGGCTGGCCAGGATGAAGCCCAGTGTCAGCAGTACTTGCGCCGCCAGCAGCCAGGCCTGGCGACGCAACAGGTTGAGGGCGCCGCGGCTGCGTTGTTGCCACGGGCGGCCCCCGGCGGTCGCCGGTTGCAGGCCGAGGGTGCTCAGCGCCTGGTCCAGCGCTTCGCTGCGCTCGGCCAGCGGCAGCGGGCTGTCCGCCACCCGTTGGAACAGCTCGGCGTCGAAGGCTACCCGCAGCGCCCAGTACTTTTGCAGCACTCCCAGGACCAGCAGGGCGACGCTCAGGGCTATGGCCCAGGGGGCGGACGCGCCGAGCAACCATTGACCGAGGCCGAGCAGGGTGCCGAGCAGTGTCAGGCCTGTGGATAACAGGTCCAGCGAATGCCCGCGGCGCAACAGGCTCGCCACCGTATGCAGTTCCATATCAGTGGCCATGCACCTTCCCCTGGGCTGTGGATAAAGGCTCCAGGGCCCGGCGGTGCGCGGGTTGCAGGACGATCTGCGGGCGAGCGCGGCGGACCTGCACGATGGCCGCATCGACGCTGTCGGCGCGGCCTGTGTACAACAGCCAGGCGGCCACCGCGGTGGCGCTGCGCGAATAACCCAGGGCGCAGCAGACCAGCAGCGGCGCGTGCTCGCGCAGACTTTCGATGGCTTGTGCGGCCTCGCGGCATTGCGCGGTGGTGGGCGCGGTCAGGTCGAGCACCGGCACGCTGCGATAGGCCAGGTGGCGGCCGTCAACGGACAGCTCGGCACACAGGTCGACCACCGCGCTGAACGGGCTGTCCTGCAGCTCGCCCGGGGTTGGAATGCGCCCCAGCCAGACGTTATCCACAACCTCGTCGGGCTGTGGATGCTTGCGTGTCCACAGCCGGGAATTGATCCAGGCCACCGCCAGGTATGGCGCCAGCAGCCAGCGCGTGGCGTTGCCCAGGCGGCCGTCCGCGCCTTTCTGGAAACCCTTGGCGTCGAACAGCCCATAGTCCAGCGCCACCAGCAGCAGGGCCATGGCGGGCCACAGCAGCCACAGCCAGGTTCCGGCGAAGGCCAGGGCCGGCACGGCAAACAGCAGCGCCCCCAGGGCATAACGCAACGCCAGGCGCCAGCGCTGGCGATCGCGAGCCAGGCGCAGGTTCTGCAGCATGCCGGGACGGTCCAGCGGCCACAGCCAGACGCACAGCCAGCCGGCCAGGGCGCCTGTGGGCACGTCGATAAAGTGGTGTTGATAAGTGGTCAGCACCGACACGCCAATCAGCGCGAACCAGCCGTGCACCAGCCAGCGCCAGGCGCCCTGGACATGTCGCGCGTAGCAGACCCACAGCACCACCAGCAGCGCGATGTGCAGCGACGGCGCCTGGTTGAACGGCTTGTCGAAGCCGGCCAGCACGTCGAACAGCCAGCCGAACAGGCCATCCAGTTCCGGGCGCTGGAAGGTGAAGCGCAACGGCCAGAGCAGGAAGCAACTGACGGCGATGACTTGCGCGGTCAACAGGCGCAAGGCGTGGCGCTTGAGTTCTTCGCGGCTGGTGGGCAGCAGCAGGGAAAAGCCGTACAGCAGGTCGATCGACCAGTAGGGCACGATGCTCCAGGCCCAGAACGGCATCTGCCGCTCCCAGTCGAACACCAGGCTGCCGACCTCGGTCCGTTGCGAAGTGACCCAGGTGGCGAAGCCGTAGGTGCCGAAAAACAGCGGCGCCAGCAGCAACAGCCAGAGCACCGCGGGTTTCAGCAGGCCGGGCTCGCGGGTGTAGGTCGCGGCGACCGTCATCATTGCACCCGCTGCGCCAGCGACACGCTGAAAATGCCCCACTGATCGACGCGCAGGGTGATCCGGCGGAACCCCGCCGCTTCCACCAGCTGGTCCATCTCGGCCTGGGTCCGCCGACGCATCACCCAGGCCTGCCCCGCGCGGTGGCTGGTCAGGGCGCGGGCGATCAGTTCCAGCTGCGGGTGCCACGGCTGCCCGGTGTAGACCAGGTAACCACCGGGCTCCACGGCGGCGGCCAGGCCCGCCAGGGAGGCGCTGACCATCTGGTTGTCGGCGAACAGTTCGTACAGGCCGGACACCACCGCCAACGTCGGCTTGGGCTCCAGGGCCGAGAGGTCATCGCGGTCGAAGGCATCGGCCTTGACGAAGCGGGCAATCTGGCCCAGGCCCTTCTCGGCGATCAGCGCGCTGCCGTCGCGCACGTTGATGTCGCTGTAGTCGCGCAGCAGGATCGACTCCGGCAGCGGGCTGACGCCCTGCAAGGCTTCGAGAATGTAGCGCCCGTGGCCGGCGGCGATGTCGACGATGCGCACTTCGCGCTGCTCCGAGCGCAGTTTCTCCATGGCCAGGCGCAGCAGTTCTTCCACATGCAGCTTGCGTTGGCGAATGCCGCGCCAGCCGATGGAGTCCAGGTAGTTGCGGTCGATCATCCGGCCCAGGGCCGAGGTGCCGGTCGCTTGGTTGCGGTACACGTAGTCCAGGGTGCTGCCGGAGTCGAAACCGGTGTCGAAACCCAGCTTGACCCCGGCCGAGAGCCGGCTGCCCAGGCGCATGCTGGCGCGGGTCAGGCGCCAGTAGAGGTCGCGCGGGGAGTTATGCGGCAAGGGCGCCGCCAGCGCCTCGGATTCGGCGCAGGTCAGGCCCAGGCGGTCGGCGTCGAGCAGGGAAGGGCGGTTCAGCGGCCGCGCGAAGTTCTGCAGGATGAATCGCCGGGCGCTGGCGACGGTCGGGGCCCGGGCCTTCTCGCCGAGGGTGTCGTGGAAGAAGCCCGGCAGGATGTGCTTTTCTTTGTGCAGGCTGCCCAGGCGCTCGAAGAACTGTTCCTGGGGGCGGCGATGGACGACGAAGTCGGCGCCGGAGATCAGCAGCTGGGTCGGCACCTGGATCGCCTGGGCGTCAGCCACCACCCGCTCGGCGGCTTCGTACAGGCCGAGCAGCACGTTCACCGAGATCGCCTTGGTGATCAGCGGATCGCTGTCATAGGAGGCCACGCGTGCCGGGTCATGGCTGAGGAAGCGCGCCTTGACGTAGCTGTTGACGAAAAAGTTGCCGCGAAACCGCCGCATCAGCGCCAGGCCCGGGCGGGCGAAAGGCACGTAGAGCTTGACCTTGAACGCCGGCGACGCCAGCACCTGGGCGCGGATGCGCGGTGCGTAGTCGTGGACCCAGGTGGCGGCGATCACCGCGCCGACGCTCTGGGCCACCACGGCCATGTGTTCTTCGTCGATGCCGTGGCTGGCCCGCAGGTGATCGCAGAAGGTCTGCACGTCGCGCACGCTGGTGGCGAAGCTCGGGCTGTCGCCCCGGGCGCCGGGCGACTGGCCGTGGCCGCGGGCGTCCCAGGCAAAGAAATCGAAGGCCGGCAGGTCCAGTTCGTCCACCAAATGGGCAATGCGCGCGGAGTGTTCGTGGCCACGGTGGAACAGCAGCACGGCCTGGCGCGGGCCGTCCGCGGGGGCGGCGATGGCCGGCCAGTGGCGGTAGAACAGCTCGACGCCGTCGTGGGTGGTGAAGGTCTGGTGGAGAGCTTCGCGCATGGCAACTTCCTTATTCCGAGGGGGCGTTTTGCTGCACTTGTTGTGGTGCTTCTTGTTGTGGCACGTCTTGCTGTCGTGCTTCGAGCAGGCCCTGGCGAACCCGGTTGATCAAGGTGTAGACCAACAACGCGGCAACCACCGCCAGCAGGCCATTGATCCAGGCGGCGCTGAGCCAGCCCAGGGCGATGCCGGTGGCCAGCACGCCGAGCACGAACGCCCGGTCGCTCTTGCCCATGGGGCCGTCATAGCGGCGCGAGGCGCCGATCATCGGCCCGAGCACGCCAGCGTATTCGCTGAACAGCCCCAGCAGGGTCACCAGCACGACCAGCGGCAGGCTGACGCCGGCAATCAGCGCGAAAGGCAGGATCAGCGCGCTGTCGGCGATCACGTCGCACAATTCGTTGAGGTAGGCCCCCAGGCGCGATTGCTGGCCGAATTCCCGCGCCAGCATACCGTCGATGGCGTTCAGCGCCATGCGCAGGATCATCCACAGCGGGATCAGGATGAACAGCCAGAGGTGGTTGGCGAAACTGCCGATC
Organism: Pseudomonas chlororaphis subsp. aurantiaca; assembly: GCF_013466605.1. Classification (NCBI taxonomy): domain Bacteria; kingdom Pseudomonadati; phylum Pseudomonadota; class Gammaproteobacteria; order Pseudomonadales; family Pseudomonadaceae; genus Pseudomonas; species Pseudomonas chlororaphis. The sequence continues at coordinate 6,823,621 of NZ_CP059162.1, read as the reverse complement.
AGGGCGCCCACCAGCACCGAAATCACCCCCGCCAGCACGGTGATCTGGTTGGCCGTGGTGCCGTTGTCGTACAGGCGCTGGACCCATGGCCGCAGCAGGTTCTGGAAGCGCGGTTTGAGTTGGTAGATGGAGAGCATGGCTGGACGTTTCCTTGTCACAAAGTGGGCCACGGATTATGGCCACAGATCTCGCGGGCTGGCATCAGCGCAGCAGCGGTTTTCCCTGGCTTTGTGACGCATCCATGGCAAATAAAGGCATAGGTAAGCGACGAAAATTTCACTACTATCGTTATATCGTAACGATTTGTGACAAATACAGTGGCCTGTCGGAGAGTTATCCACAGGCCGGAACGGGTTAACGACCAGCGTTGGGGTGGTATGCAAGTCGATCTTGAGACTGAAGGGGCGGGGGTCGAAGCCTTGCCGAGGTTTCAGCGGGCGGCCTTTCACGAGCGCCGTCTGAAGCGTTGGGGCATCGGGCTGGCGGGGCTGGCCGGGGTAGGGCTGGTGCTGGCGTTTTTCGTCGGCCTGTTTGCCCCGCAATCCTTGTGGCCGGCGTTGCTGGTCAATCTGGCGGCGGCTTTGCTGGTGCTGGTCGGCGGCCTGCAGGCGGCGGGCTGGGTCAGTGCCTGGCGCACGGGTGCGTTGCGCGCGTCAGATATGGCGCCGGGCCCGGAGCCGGTTGTGGACGAACCCTTGCCCGATGACGGTTGGTACGAACGCTTGCTGGACGGCATCAGCCAGCGGTGGTCCGGATGGCTGGCGCAGATCGGCGCGCCGACCTTGTGGCTGAGCGGCTGGGCCTTGCTGGCGCTGCTGGTGATCGAGCAGGCGTGGAACCTCGACCTGCCCGCCGCGGCCCTGGGCCTGGCGGGCAATGTCGGTGCGGTGCTGGTGCTGTTGCTGGCCTTCGGCTTGCTGGTGTTCGAGCGCCAGTTGAGCCAGGAACACCCCGGCGAATGGCCGGAAGCCGCGGCGCTGGCGCAGTTGGCGCGAGTGGCGATCATCAGCCTGGTACTGGCGGCGCTGTGCCTGTTGTTCAGTAGCGATACGGCGCTCTGGCCGGTGCGCCTGGGCGTGCTGATCGGCGTATTGCCGGCGTTGGTGGCCTTGGAGTTCCTGCTGCGTGCGGTGCTGTCGTTGTTCAGCCCGCGCCGTACGCAACTGGAGCCGCGCATGCTGGCCCACAGCGTGATCGCCGACCTGTTGCGCTGGCCGCCGCAGCCCTTGCTGGCCTTGCAGCACGAACTGCACAACCGCTTCGGCATCGACCTTCGGCAGATCTGGGCCTTCACTTATATGCGCCGGGCGTTCCTGCCGGTGCTGCTGGTGGTGCTTGGGGTGGGCTGGCTGCTCACCGGCCTGCATGAAGTGCCGTTGCAGGGGCGGGGCATCTACGAGCGTTTCGGCAAGCCGGTAGCGGTCTTTGGCCCGGGTTTGCACGCGGGTCTGCCATGGCCGCTGGGCCGGGTGCTGAGTGTCGAGAACGGCGTGGTGCATGAACTGGCCACCAGCGTCGGCGAGGCGCCCAGCGTGATCGAACCGGCGCCGGCCGAAGGGCCGCCGCCACTGGTGGCCAACCGCTTGTGGGACGCCAGCCATGTGAATGACAAGTCCCAGGTGATCGCCAGCGGCAGTGCCGACAAACAGAGCTTCCAGATCGTCAACATGGACGTGCGCTTCGTCTATCGCATCGGCCTGAGCGATAAGGCGGCGCTGGCGGCGACCTACAACAGCGCCGACATTCCGATGCTGATCCGCAGCACCGCCAGCCGCATCCTGGTCCACGACTTTGCCTCGCGCACCCTCGATGGCCTGTTGGGCGAAGACCGTGGCAGCCTGGCCGAGGATATCGGCCGCGCGGTGCAGGCCGACCTGGAGAAACTCGACAGCGGGGTGGAGATTCTCGCCACCGTGGTCGAGGCCATTCACCCGCCGGCGGGCGCCGCCAATGCCTATCACGGTGTCCAGGCCGCGCAGATCGGCGCCCAGGCGCTGATTTCCCGCGAGCACGGCGCGGCCAGCGAGCAGACCAACCAGGCGCAGTTGCAGGCCAGCATCGCCCGCGACCAGGCCCAGGCCACGGCCCATGAAGTACAGGCCACGGCGCAAGCGGCCGGCCTGCGTTTCAGCGCCGAACAGAAGGCCTACGCCAGCGCCGGCCAGGCGTTCGTGCTGGAGCAGTATTTGAGCCAGCTGAGCCAGGGCCTGCGCAACGCCAAGTTGCTGGTGCTCGATCATCGCCTGGGCGGCGCCAACGCACCGACCCTCGACCTGCGTACATTCACTTTGCCGACCGAGCCTTCGGTGCCGGGTAACACCGCTCAGCCAGGAGCCGTCCATTGAGCCAGTCCCATTCCCACGATCATCAGGATCACACCGGCCACGATCACGGCCACGGTGGCTATCACCATCACGGGCACCATCATCACCACCACGGCGCGTCGGAAGAGGCGGGGCCCTTTCCCTGGCGGCGCATGGCCTGGGCGCTGTTGTTGGTGCTGTTCGCCATTGCCGCGGCGAGCCTGGTGCAAGTGCGTTCCGGCGAGGCCACGGTGATCACCCGTTTCGGCAACCCGGCGCGCGTGCTGTTGGAGCCGGGCCTCGGCTGGCGCTGGCCGGCACCGTTCGAGGCGGCGATCCCGGTGGACCTGCGCCTGCGCACCACGTCCAGCGGTTTGCAGGATGTCGGCACCCGCGACGGTCTGCGCATCATCGTCCAGGCCTATGTGGCGTGGCAGGTGCAGGGCGATCCGGACAACGTGAAGCGCTTTATGCGCGCGGTGCAGAACCAGCCGGACGAAGCGGCGCGGCAGATCCGCACCTTTGTCGGCTCGGCCCTGGAAACCACCGCCAGCAGTTTCGACCTGGCCAATCTGGTGAACACCGACGCGAGCAAGGTGCGCATCGCCGACTTCGAAGCCCAGTTGCGCAAACAGATCGAACAGCAGTTGCTGAGCACCTATGGCGTGCGCGTGCTGCAAGTCGGCGTGGAACGCCTGACCCTGCCCTCGGTGACCCTGACCGCCACCGTCGACCGCATGCGCGCCGAGCGTGAAACCATCGCCACCGAACGCACGGCCATCGGCAAGCGCGAAGCGGCGCAAATCCGTTCCGCCGCCGAGCGCGATGCGCGCATCGTCCAGGCCGACGCCACGGTGAAAGCGGCGGATATCGAAGCCCAATCCCGGGTGCAGGCGGCGGAGATCTACGGCCGCGCCTACGCCGGTTCGCCGCAGCTGTACAACCTGCTGCGCTCGCTGGACACCTTGGGCACTGTGGTGACCCCGGGCACCAAGCTGATTCTGCGCACCGATGCGGCGCCATTCCGGGTGCTGGTGGACGGGCCGCCGACCCTCGGTAATAAAGCCGCCGGGTCGCAACCATGAGTTTGGTTCCACGTGGAACACATGAACTTGGCAGCCCGTGGATTCAGGCCGGTCGCCTGGCGTTTCTCGCTCTGTACGCGGTGACCGTACTGGCAGCCCTGGCCTGGGCGTTTTCCAATGTGCGACAGATCGATCCACAGAACCGTGCGGTGGTCCTGCATTTCGGTGCGCTGGACCGCATCCAGAACGCCGGCTTGTTGCTGGCCTGGCCGCAGCCGTTCGAACAGGTGGTGCTGTTGCCCGCCGCGGACCGGGTGATCGAGCGGCGGGTGGAAAGCCTGCTGCGTTCCGATGCGGCGTTAAAGGGTGACAAGGTGGCAAGTTTCGCCGTGCCCCTGAGCGATGCCCTGGCCGGTTCCGGTTACCTGCTGACCGGCGACGCCGGGGTGGTGCAGCTGGATGTGCGGGTGTTCTACAAGGTCACCGAGCCTTATGCCTTCGTGCTGCAGGGCGAACATGTGTTGCCGGCACTGGATCGGTTGGTGACCCGCAGTGCCCTGGCCCTGACCGCCGCCCGCGATCTCGACACCATCCTGGTGGCGCGTCCGGAACTGATCGGGGCCGACAATCAGGCCGCCGAGCGTCGCGAACGGCTGCGCGGCGATCTGGTGCAAGGCATCAACCAACGGCTGGCGGATCTGGCGGCGACCGGGCAGGGGATCGGCATCGAGGTGACTCGGGTCGACGTCCAGTCCAGTCTGCCGGGGCCGGCGGTCAGCGCTTTCAACGCGGTGCTGACCGCCAGCCAGCAAGCCGACAAGGCGGTGGCCAACGCGCGCACCGAAGCCGAAAAACTCACGCAAACCGCCAACGAACAGGCCGACCGCACCTTGCAGGTGGCGCACGCCCAGGCCGGTGAACGCCTGGCCAAGGCCCAGGCGGATACCGCGACCATCCAGAGCCTGGCCCAGGCGCAACACAACGGCACCGACCCGGAAATGCTCCTGCGCATCTACCGTGAACGGCTGCCGAAGATTCTCGGCCAGGCCGGCTCGGTGACCACGGTCAATCCCCAAGACGATTCCCGCCTGATCATTCAGGGAGCCCAACCATGACTGCCCACACCCATGCCGCCGCGCCGGCGAGCATGCTGACTTCCGCTGAACAACGCAGCGCCGCGCGCCAGCTGACCCTGGCCATGCTGGCCCTGGGGCTGCTCGGCCTGGGCCTGGTCTGGCGCTGGCTGGCCCCGGAGCAGACCGGTGTCAGCCAGTTGCTGCTGGGTTTTGCTTCGTTGCTGGTGGCGCTGCCGGTGATGCGTTCGGCCTGGTACAGCCTGCGTTACCCGAGCCTGCACGGCATCACCGACCAGTTGATCGCCCTGGCCATGCTCGGTGCCTGGGCCACCGGCGACCTGCTGACCGCGGCGCTGTTGCCGATCATCATGATCTTCGGCCACGTGCTGGAAGAGCGCAGTGTCATCGGTTCCCAGGAAGCCATTCATGCTCTGGGCCGTTTGACCCGCAGCCATGCGCGCCTGGTGCAGGCCGACGGCAGCATTGGCGAGGTGGACAACGCCACGCTCAAGGCCGGCGATATCGTCGAGGTGCGCGCCGGCGACCGGGTGCCCGCCGACGGCCTGGTGCTGTCCGGGCAGGCCAGCCTCGACACTGCGCCGATCACTGGCGAGTCGGTGCCGCTGGAGGCCGATGTCGGCATGCAGGTGTTCGGCGGGGCGATCAACCTCGACGGCCTGTTGCGCCTGGAAGTGACCCGCACCGGCCACGAATCGACCCTGGGCAAGGTCATCGCGCTGATGCAAAGCGCCGAGCGTTCCAAGCCGCCGATTACCCGTTTGCTCGAACGTTATGCCGGCAGCTACATGGTGCTGGTGTTGCTGCTGGCGGCGGTGACCTGGTTCATCACCAACGATGCCCAGGCGATGCTCGCGGTGCTGGTGGCGGCCTGTCCCTGCGCCCTGGTGCTGTCCGCGCCGGCCACGGCGATTGCCGGAATCGCCGTGGCGGCGCGTCACGGCATCCTGATTCGCAGCTCGGCGTTCCTCGAGGAACTGGCGGACCTGACCTCGCTGGTGGTGGACAAGACCGGCACCCTGACGTTCGGCACCTTGCGCCTGCAATCCATCGACAGCCCGCAGGAAGACCGCCAGGCCTTGTTGAACCTGGCGGCCAGCCTCGGTTCGGCCAGCAGCCATCCGGTCAGCCGGGCGCTGGCCGGGTTGGTGGCCCAGGAGCATTTCCTGGTGTTGTCGGATATTCGCGAGCGCCAGGGCCTCGGAGTAGTAGCGCAGACCGAGCAGGGCGAAGCGGCCCTGGGGCGGCCCGAGTTGTTCGGCCAGCTCGGCATCGCCACCACGGCGGTGCCCGAACATGACGGACCGATTGCCGGGCTGGCATTGAACGGTGACTTTCTCGCCTGGCTGTTGCTGGCCGACAGCGTCAAGCCGGAGGCGCGTTTTGCCCTCGACGAACTGCGTGACCTGGGGCTGGGTCGCCAGCTGTTGCTGACCGGCGACCGCCAGAGTGTGGCCGACAGCCTGGCGCGGGATGTCGGCATCGGCGATGTCGAAGCCCAGGCGCTGCCGGAAGACAAACTCAAGCGTGTGCTGGGGGAAATCGACAGCGGTTTCCGGCCGATGGTGGTGGGCGACGGGATCAATGATTCCCTGGCGCTCAAGGCGGGCGTGGTCGGTGTGGCCATGGGGGCGGGCGGGGCGGACATTGCCCTGGCATCGGCCGATATCGTGCTGATCGGCAGCGACCTGCGGCGCCTCGGCACCTGTGTGCGCCTGAGCCACCAATGCCGCCAGACCCTGCAAGTGAATGTGATCATCGGCTTGGGCTGGACCCTGGCCATAGTCGCCTTCGCCGCGTTTGGCTGGCTCGGCGCGGCGGGGGCGATGATCGCGGCGGTGCTGCATAACCTCAGCACCTTGCTGGTGCTGGGCAATGCCGGGCGTTTGCTGCGTTTCCAGGAGCCGTTGCTCAAGTTGTAGGAGCGGAAGACGGCGGCGCTGAGGGAGCGCCGCTTGTGGCTGTTGCCAGCCTTCGAGTCACGACCGGTTGCTTCTATATATAGAGGCGCAGGAGAGCCGGGGGCGGGAAGCGCGGGTTTGAGCGCTTGCAGCTAGAATTAAACCAGGTCGAACTGTGGACCCGCCTGGCGGTCATCTGTGAAGAGGGCCCAGCTCCCGGGACGGTCGGCTGGCTGTTCACCAGGGATTGTTGCAATGCCGGCACTGATGAATTTCAGCTATCAGATCGATAGCCTGCTATTTTTTCAGTATGGTCTAACCTCACTCAGACGTCTGAAACAAGGGGGATAATCCATGCTCGCGCAACTTCCACCGGCCTTACAGAATCTGCAACTACCGCTACGCCTGCGACTCTGGGACGGCCATGAATTCAACCTGGGGCCGGCGCCCAGCGTCACCATTGTGGTCAAGGACCCGCAACTGGTCACCCAGCTCACCCATCCCACTCTCGACTCGCTGGGGGCGGCGTTCGTCGAGGGCAAGCTTGAGCTGGAAGGCTCGATCAGCGAAGTCATCCGGGTCTGCGACGAACTGAGCCAGGCACTGCTGGACGGCGAGGAACAAGCGCTGCCGGTACGCACCCTGCACGACAAGGCCACCGACGCGGCTGCCATCTCCTACCACTACGACCTTTCCAACGATTTCTACCAGCTGTGGCTCGACAGCGACATGGCCTATTCCTGTGCCTATTTCGAGACCGGCAGTGAAAGCCTGGAACAGGCCCAGCAAGCCAAATTCCGCCACCTGTGCCGCAAGTTGCGCTTGCAGCCCGGCGAATACCTGCTGGACGTCGGTTGTGGTTGGGGCGGGCTGGCGCGCTACGCGGCGCGGGAGTTCGGGGCCAAGGTATTCGGTATCACCCTGAGCAAGGAACAACTGGCGCTGGCCAGGGAGCGGGTGATCGCCGAAGGCTTGCAGGACCAGGTGGAACTGCAACTGCTGGACTATCGCGACCTGCCCCAGGACGGCCGCTTCGACAAGGTGGTGAGTGTCGGCATGTTCGAGCATGTGGGCCACGCCAACCTGGCGCAGTACTGCAAGACGCTGTTCGGCGCGGTGCGCGAAGGCGGCCTGGTGATGAACCATGGGATTACCGCCAAGCACACTGATGGACGTCCAGTGGGCCGTGGGGCCGGTGACTTCATCGAGAAGTATGTGTTCCCCAACGGCGAGCTGCCGCACCTGGCGATGATCTCGGCCGAGATCAGCGAAGCGGGGCTGGAGATCGTCGACGTGGAAAGCCTGCGCCTGCATTACGCCCGCACCCTGGACCACTGGAGCGAGCGCCTGGAAGACAATCTGGAAGCCGCCTCCCGGCTGGTGCCGGAGCAGGTCCTGCGCATCTGGCGCCTGTACCTGGCCGGCTGCGCCTATGCCTTCGCCCGCGGCTGGATCAACCTGCACCAGATTCTCGCGGTCAAGACTCACGCCGATGGCAGTCATGAACTGCCCTGGACTCGCGACGACTTGTATTACTCGTGAAACACCGGCTCTAGAGAATCGGTGAAATAAGCCGGGCCACCCGCATGCCAAGCTGTTGCAGGCGGTGGGTTTCCCGGCTTTCTTCTTTGGCGATCTCGCGCGAGCGCTCGAAGTCGAGGTTGAGCATCTGTTCCACCTCCCTGGCGAAGGCTCCGTCCACGGTCAGCAACATCACCTCGAAATTCAGGCGGAACGAGCGGTTGTCCAGGTTGGCGCTGCCGATCGCGCTGATTTCGCTGTCGATCAGCACCACTTTCTGGTGCAGGAAACCCGGCTGGTAACGGAACACCCGCACCCCGGCGCGTACCGCTTCGAAGGCGTACAGGCTGGACGCCGCGTAGACGATCCGGTGGTCCGCGCGCGACGGCAGCAGGATCCGCACATCCACCCCGCGCAGGGCGGCCAGGCGCAAGGCGGCGAACACCGCTTCGTCGGGGACGAAATAGGGGCTGGTGATCCATATCCGTTCGGTCGCCGCGTGGATGGCTTCGACGAAGAACAGCGAGCAGGTTTCGTATGGGTCCGCCGGGCCGCTGGCCAGTACCTGGCACAGCACGCCGTCGTCGGGGTAAGTGTCCGGCAGGATCAGCGGCGGCAGTTGCCGCGAGGCCCAGAACCAGTCTTCGGCGAAGGATTCCTGCAGACAGGCCACCACCGGGCCGCTGACCGAAACATGAGTGTCGCGCCAGGGCGCCAACGGTGGTTTTTTCCCCAGGTATTCATCGCCGACGTTATGCCCACCGACAAACCCCAGCAGGCCATCTACCACCACTATCTTGCGGTGGTTGCGGAAGTTGATCTGGAAGCGATTGAGCCAGCCGCTGCGGGTGGCGAAGGCATGTACCTGGATGCCGGCATCGCGCAGTGGCTGCACATAGGAATGGGGCAGGGAATGGCTGCCGATGCGGTCGTAGAGCAGGTGGATTGCCACGCCTTCGCTAGCCTTTTTCAACAGCAGGTTTTGCAGGCGTCGGCCAAGGTCGTCGTCGTGGATGATGAAGAACTGGATCAGCACTGCCGTGCGGGCGCGCTCGATGGCCTGGAAAATCGCGGCGAAGGTGGCCTCGCCGTTGACCAGCAGCTGTACATGGTTGCTGGCCAGGCAGGGCATGCGTCCCAGCTTGGGCATGGCCCGCAGCGAGGTGTAGGCGATTGAGGCGCGGGCGCTCAGGGCCTCTTCGACCCAGGGGCGCCAGTTCAGCTCGTTGATGGCCTTGCGCATCTCCAGGTTGGCCTGGCGCCGGGCCTTGATATAGGCATCGAAGGTGCTGCGGCCGAACACCAGATACGGGATCAGGGTCAGGTACGGCATGAACAACAGCGACAGGGCCCAGGCGATGGAGCCTTGGGCGGTCCTGACGGTCAACACGGCGTGGATGGCGGCGATCAGACCGAGAACATGCAGGGTGGCAATCAGATAGCCAAAAATATGTGGGCCAAAATAATCCATGGGGCAGCCTTGCTCCTGAAGATTCAATGCCTGGGGGCTGTACGAAAAGTGGCTGCGCGTTGGGTGCCTTCGGCGCTACGCAGGCCAGATGCGTTACGACCTTCGCTCGCCCGCTTTTCATGCAGACCTTAACAGACCATGTTCCACAACGATTGTCGCTAATTAATTCGCCATGCAACGCCGCTGCATTTTTGGCGTCTAACGGGCCACTACTGTCTAGGAGTCATTCGATGAAGCTTCGTCTACTGGGTTTGGCCATGGCTGCCGTTGTCTCGCTTCCGTTGGCCGCGCAGGCCCAGATGCTGCAACCGGGCCTGTGGGAACTGACCACCAGCAACATGAAAGTCGATGACCAGAGCCTGCCGGATCTGTCGTTGATTCTCGGTCAGTTGCAACAACAGCTGACCCCCGAGCAACGGGCACAGCTGGAGAAGCAGGGCGTGACCATGGGCGGTAAGGGCATCCGCGTGTGCCTGACGCCGGAGCAGGTGAAGTCCGACACCATTCCGCTGCAGGACCCGCAATCGGGCTGCCGCCAGGAGGTCACCGACCGTACTTCCAACCAGTGGAAATTCCGCTTCAGCTGCCCGAAAGCCCAGGGCTCGGGCGTGGCGAAATTCCTCAGCGATCGCGAGTTCACCACCAACGTCATCGGCACCTTCAATGCCACCGGCTTCCAGCAGAAGGGCAGCATGGACACCCGAGCGGTATGGCTGGGGCAGGATTGCGGGACTGTTAAACCAAGGGCTTAAAAGCATCGCGGGCAAGCCTCGCTCCTACCGGGCTGTGGGCCGTTCATGAAAGGTATGAACGATGCACGGATGTGTAGGAGCGAACGGGCGGCTATCCGACTTGCCTGCGTCCGCCCAGGCGCTGTCGCTACAACGCCGAGCGCATCTGCTCGGCCACCTCGCTCACTGGCCACCGCCCCAGATCCTCGCCATGGCGGCTGCGCAAACTGACGAATCCCCCGTCCTTTTCCTTCTCGCCCACCACCAGCAGGTACGGCACCTTTTGTAGGCTGTGTTCGCGGATCTTGTAGCTGATCTTCTCGTTGCGCAGGTCGGCGCCGATCCGCAAACCCTGGCGCTGCAGGGTGTCGGCCACCGAGCGGGCGTAGTCCGCCTGGCCTTCGCTGATGGTGATCACCACCGCCTGCCGTGGCGCCAGCCAGCACGGCAGGGCGCCGCTGTAATGCTCGATGAGAATGCCGATAAAACGTTCCAGGGAACCGAACAGCGCACGATGCAGCATCACCGGGCGTTGACGTTCGCCGTGCTCGTCGATGTAGCTGATATCGAAACGTTCCGGCAGGTTGAGGTCGACCTGCAGGGTGCCGCATTGCCAGTCGCGGCCGATGGCATCGCGTAGCACGAACTCCAGTTTCGGGCCGTAGAACGCGCCTTCGCCGGGGTTGATCCGGTAGTCGATCGCCATGGTTTCCAGGGCGCCGGACAAGGCGCCTTCCAGCTGGTCCCACACTGCGTCGCTGCCGATGCGATGGGCTGGCCGGGTGGAGAGCTTGACCGCGACCTCGTGGAAGCCGAAGTCGCGATAGATGTCGAACACCAGGGCGATGGTGCTCTCGCATTCCGCCTGCATTTGCGCCGGGGTGCAGAAGATGTGCGCGTCGTCCTGGGTGAAGTGGCGCACTCGCAGCAACCCGTGCAACGCACCGGAGGGTTCGTAGCGATGCACCTTGCCGAACTCGGCGATGCGCAGCGGCAGGTCGCGGTAGCTTTTCAGGCCACGGCTGAAGATCGACACCGCGCCGGGGCAGTTCATCGGCTTGAGGGCGAACATCCGCTGGTCCTCGGTGGTGGTGCTGAACATGTGGTCGCGATAGTTCTGCCAGTGCCCGGAGGTTTCCCAGAGGTTGCGGTCCATCACGTCCGGGGTATTCACTTCCTGATAACCGGCCTGATCCTGGCGCTGGCGCATGTAGCCGATCAGTTGCTGGAACAGGGTCCAGCCCTTGGCGTGCCAGAACACCGAGCCCGGCGCGCAGTCGTCGAAATGGAACAGGTCCAGTTGCTGCCCAAGCTTGCGATGGTCGCGCTTGCCGGCTTCTTCCAGGCGGGTCAGGTAATCCTTGAGGTCTTTCGGCGTAGCCCAGCAAGTGCCGTAGATCCGTTGCAGCGGCGCGTTCTTGGCATCGCCGCGCCAGTAGGCGCCGGCGACCTTGGTCAGCTTGAACGCCTGCAAGATTCCAGTGAACGGCACGTGTGGGCCCCGGCACAGGTCTTCGAAATCGCCCTGGCGGTACAGCGACAGTACCTGGTCTTGCGGGATGTCGCGGATCAGTTCGGCCTTGTAGTGCTCGCCGAGGTTGCCGAAGTATTCAAGGGCGTCGTCACGGGACAGCTCGCGTCGGCGCACCGCATGGTTGGTCGCGGCCAGCCGGATCATGCGCGCTTCGATGCGCTCCAGGTCGTCGGGGGTGAAGGGCCGTTCGTAGGCAAAGTCGTAAAAGAAGCCGTCCTCGATCACCGGGCCGATGGTGACCTGGGCCGAGGGGTACAACTCCTTCACCGCCATGGCCAGCAGATGCGCGCAGGAGTGGCGCAGGATCTCCAGGCCCTCGGGCTCGCGAGCGGTGACGATGCTGACCCGGGCATCGCCTTCGAGCACAAAGGAGCAATCCAACAGTTGATCGTTCACCCGGCCGGCGACGGCCGCCCTGGCCAGGCCGAGGCCGATGCTCGCGGCCACCTCGTATACGGAAAGCGGCTGGTCGTACTCGCGTTGCGAGCCGTCGGGCAGGGTGATGTGAATCATCGGGTGTTCCTTGGTGTTTCAGGGGGATTCGGGGAAAGGGCTCAGCGGGTAAAACGCAGCGGCAAACCCTGGCAGTTGTCGTACAGGTGCCCGGCGTGCCAGGCCAGTTGTCCCGACACCAGGGAGGTAGCAACGCTGTGCCGGAAATGCCGTTCGGCGAAGGGCGTCCAGCCGCACTGGGCGAGGATCGGCTGCCGGGCCACGGCGATGCCTTCGGGCTCGGGCCTGATCAGCACCAGGTCGGCCCAGTACCCCTCGCGCAGGTAGCCACGGTCGGGAATGGCGAACAGGTCGGCGACCCGGTGGCTGGTTTTCTCCACCAGGGTGGTGATGGGCAGCACGCCGTCGGCCACCAGCTCCAGCAGGGCGGGCAGGGCGTGTTGCACCAGCGGCAGCCCGGCGGGCGCCTGTCGGTAGGGCAGTTGCTTTTGCGCCCAGGTATGTGGCGCGTGATCGCTGCCGATCACATCCAGGCGGTTACCGAGCAGGGCCTGGCGCAGGGCGTCGCGGTCGGCGCGGGTCTTGATCGCCGGGTTGCACTTGATCAGGTGCCCGAGGCGCGCGTAGTCACGGTCGTCGAACAGCAAATGGTGCAGGCAGACTTCGGCGGTGATGCGCTTTTGCGCCAGCGGCTTGTCTTCGAACAGTGCAAGTTCGCGGGCGGTGGTCAGGTGCAAGACATGCAGGCGAGTGCCGTGACGCCTGGCCAGATCCACGGCCAGCGACGAGGAGCGGTAGCAGGCTTCGGCATCGCGGATCAGGGGGTGGGCCACGGCGGGAATCGCTTCGCCGAAACGTTCCCGCATGCGCTGCTCGTTGGCCTGGATGCTGGGCGTGTGTTCGCAGTGCGCCAGGAGAATGGTCGGCACCTCGGCGAACAGCCGCTCCAGGATCTGCGGATCGTCCACCAGCATGTTGCCGGTGGAGGCGCCCATGAACACTTTGACCCCGGCCACCAGGCACGGGTCGAGGGCGGCGACGGTGTCGAGGTTGTCGCGGCTGACGCCGAAGTGAAAGCCGTAGTTGGCCACCGAGTGGATGGCCGCGCGGCGTTTCTTGTCCTCCAGCGCGGCCAGGGTCAGGGTCGCAGGCTGGGTGTTGGGCATGTCCATGAAACTGGTGATGCCACCCGCCACGGCCGCGCGCGACTCGCTGTAGAAGCTGCCTTTCTCCGGCGCGCCGGGATCGCGGAAATGCACCTGGTCGTCGATCATGCCCGGCACCAGCCACTGGCCCTGGGCATCGATCTCGGTGCGGGCATTCCCGCCTTCGATGCTGCTGGCGATCTTCACGATGCGCCCATGGTCCACCAGCAGGTCGGCGTCGAACTCGTGTCCTTCATTGACCAGCCGGGCGTTGCGAATCAGCACGCTGCTCATGTTCAGAACTCGTTCTGCAGGGCTTTGTAACCGCGCACCAGATCGACATTGGTGCGCGCCACGTCTTCGGAAAACTCCGAGGCGCTGACGCTGACCGGCGGGAACTGCGAGAGGTCGGTATTGGGCCCGATGCGGGTGGTGGAGGGCACGTAGAAGCCTTGCGGCAGGTCGCGGCCATCGACCACCGAGTTGTGCCGCACCACGCTGCCGTTGCCGACCGCGCAGTTGAACAGCACGCTGTTGAAGCCGATGAATACCCGGTCGCCGACCGTGCACGGGCCATGGACGATGGAGCGGTGGGCGATGGAGGTGAACTCGCCGATGGTCACCGCCGCGCCGGATTTGGAGTGGATCACCACGCCGTCCTGGATGTTCGAATTGGCGCCGATGACGATCGGGTCCATGGCGCCGTGTTCGTTGACTTCGTCGGCGCGGATCACCGCGTAGGGGCCGACGAAGACGTTCTCGCCGATCACCACCTTGCCGCAGATGATGGCGGTCTTGTCGACGTAGGCCGACTCGGCGATGACCGGCAGATCGCCGGAAGGGTTCTTGCGAATCATGCTGGGGTTTCCTGTAGCGGTGCGCTGATGACCTGCACCGCGCCGTCGCGAATGGCGTTGTAAAAACAGTTGGGGCGCCCGGTGTGGCAGGCCGGGCCTTGCTGATCCACCAGCAGCAGGACGGCGTCGCCGTCGCAGTCCAGGCGTGCTTCGAGCAGACGCTGGCGATGCCCCGAGCTTTCGCCCTTGCGCCACAGCTGCAGGCGCGAGCGCGACCAGTAGCAGACCTGCCCGCTGGCCAGGGTCTCGGCCAGCGCCCTGCGATTCATCCAGGCCAGCATCAGCACGTCGCCGCTGTCGTGCTGCTGGGCGATGGCGGCGATCAGGCCGTCGGCATTCCATGGCAGGGCATCGAGCACGCCGGTGAGCGGCCAACGGCTGCCCAGGGGCGCGCTTTCCAGGTCGAGCATCGACAGTGGAGGGCGCTTGTTCATGGCTGGCTCAGGGCGTCGTACAGGGTGTTCAGGTTGTATTCGAACAACCCGGTGAACGTGCTGGCCGGCCCCTTGGCGGCGAGGGCGTCGGAGTACAGGGTGCCGCCGATGTGGGCGCCGCTTTCGTCGGCAATCTGCTTGAGCAGGCGTGCGTCCTTGATGTTCTCCATGAACACCGCCTTGACCTTGGCGTTGCGGATCTGGGTGATCAGAGCGGCGACTTCGGCAGCCGAGGGTTCGCGCTCGGTGGACAGACCCTGTGGGGCCATGAAGTCGATGCCGTAGGCCTGCCCCAGGTAACCGAAGGCGTCGTGGGAGGTGACGATCTTGCGGTTGCCCGGCGGCAGCGCGCCGAACTTGGCCTTGGCCTCGGCCAACAGCGCGTAGATCCGTTTCAGGTAGGCCTGGCTGTTGCGTTCGTAGTCGGCCTTGTTCGCCGGGTCGGCGGCCACCAGCGCCCTGGTGATGTTGCTCACATAGAGCTCGGCGTTCGCCAGGTTGTGCCAGGCGTGAGGGTCGGGAATGGTCTCGCCGTCCTCATCCAGCGAACGTGGGATCACCCCGCGACTGGCAGTGATCACCGGAGCCTGGGTGGCGGTACTGGCCACCAGGCGATCCAGCCAGGGCTCGAAACCCAGGCCGTTCTTGATGATCAGCCGGGCCTTGAGCAGTGCCTTGGCATCGTCCGGCGTCGGTTCGTAGGTGTGGGCGTCGGCGTCCGGGCCGACCATGTCGGTGATCCGGATGTGCTCGCCGCCGACCTGTCGAGTGATGTCGGCGAGAATGCTGAAGCTGGTGACCACTGCGAGTTTGTCCGCCGCCTGGGCGGGCGACAGCGACAACGGCAGCAACAGACTGAAGAGCACGAGTAGGGCGCGCATCGGGGAACACCTCATGGGGATGTGAGCAAAGGCGGGCGGCGCAGCAGACCGTGCACCGGACCGAACACCACGGACAGCAGATACAGGCCGCCAGCCACCAGGACGATGGCCGGGCCGCTGGGTAGCGAGTAGTGGAACGACAGCAACAGGCCGAGCCATACCGAGAGGCAGCCGAGCAGCGCGGCAATGCCGATCAGCACCGGCAGGCGGCGACTCCAGAAGCGTGAGGCGGCGGCCGGCAGCATCATCAGGCCGACCACCATCAAGGCGCCGATGGCCTGGAAACCGATCACCAGGTTCAGCACCACCAGGGTCAGGAACAGGCCATGGGCGAGGGGGCCGAGGCGGCTGACGCTGTTGAGGAACAGCGGGTCGAGGGTGTCCAGCAGCAACGCTTTGTAGATCAGCGCCATGGCCACCAGGCTGAACCCGGAGACCCAGAGCATGCCGTCGAGGGTCGGCCCATCCACCGCCAGGGCCGAGCCGAACAGCAGGTGCAGCAGGTCCAGGCGCTTGCCGGCGAGGCCGAGAATCAGCACGCCGCTGGCCAGGGAAATCGGGTAGATCGCGGCCAGGCTGGCGTCTTCGCGCAAACCGGTGCGCCGGGTAATCCAGGCGGCCAGCCCGGCCATGCCCAGGCCGGCACCGAGGCCGCCGAAGGTCAGCGCCGGCAGGCTCAACCCGGCGAACCAGAAGCCCAGCGCCGCGCCGGGAAGAATGCCATGGGCCACGGCGTCGCCGATCAGGCTCATGCGCCGCAGGATCAGAAACACCCCCAGCGGCGCGGTGCTGCACGCCAGCACCAGGCCGCCGAGCAACGCCCGGCGCATGAACACGAATTCGTGGAAGGGTTGCCAGAGCTGGGCGGCGGCGAGCATCAGGCCACCTGCATCCGCAGGGGCTGGACGATCAGTTCCTCGCTGCTGCCGAACAGGCATCCGCTGGCTTTGATCACCAGGGTCTGGGGGGTGTGTTGGCGCACGGCGGCGAGGTCATGGCAGACCACGATTTGCGTGCGGCCTTGCTGCTGCCAGCTGTGGATGTGTTTCCACAACAGGGCCTGGCCCAGTTCGTCCAGGGCGGCGTGGGGTTCGTCCAGCAGCAACAGCGGGGCATCGGCGAGGCTCAGGCGGGCGAGCAGGGCGCGTTGCAATTCGCCACCGGACAGGGCCATCAACGGGCGTTGTTCCAGGCCGCTCAGGCACCAGTCTTCGAGCACCCGCTGCAGGCGTTCGGCACGTTGTTGCGAGCTTTGCCGATCGCCCCAGAAGCCGGCGGCTACCAGCTCTTGCAGCGTGATGGGGAACTGCCGGTCGAGGTATTGCTGCTGCGGCAGAAAGGACAGGCCGCCACGGCGGGGAACCTGCAACCTGACTTTCCCGGCCAAGGGTTTTTGCAGGCCGGCGATGACCTTCAGCAGGCTGCTTTTGCCCGAGCCGTTGGCACCGATGATGGCGGTCAGGCTGCCGGGCTTCAGCTCGAGGTCGAGCGCTGGCGTCAGCGGTTGGCCGGGCGCGCCCCAATGCAGCGATTGCAGGACGATCATGCGGCCTCCCAGTTCCAGCGGCTTTCCGCTACCGCGTCGTGGGCGTGCAGGCTTTCGGCGTGAACCACGCGCACCTGGAAGGCGCGGATGCCGGGCGAGCGTTGCAAGGCGAGGTTCAGGCGGCGCGCGGCGTCTTCGCAGAACATCAGGTTTTGCCCATTGGCCAGGGCAAAGGCTTGTTCGTCGGCGCGTTTCACCGCGGTTTGCACGGCGGTACCGAGGGCGGCCTCGGCGTCGTTGATCGCTGCCATCAGCGGTAACTCATCGAGAAAATCGTCCAGGCGCAACTGCAATTGCGCGCTGCTGCGCTGGCTGTGAGGGGTGGCGACTATGCCTTTCGATGAGCCGAGCCAGGCCAGGATGTCTTCGTGCTGTAGCTGCCGGTTGGCGAAGTCATCGATGAATTGCTGCTGAATCAGCTGCCTGGAAAGCGCGGCGGAACAGGGGCAGGTAGAGGAATAAGGCACCTCGATTTTTAGTTCCACGTGGAACATTGCGTTTTTCAGACGTGCTTCGATGCTCACCGGATAGGTTTTCCAGCCGGCCAATGGGCTGATCAAGGCCGGGCGTTTCAGCAGCAGATCGGTATGAATTCGCAGGTAGGCGTTGCTGGACAGACCGTCGTGGCTGTCGAGAAAACGTTGCAGTACCTGGCGCATCAGGCGCGGGGTGAGGTTTTCCTGTTCGAGCATTTCCAGTGCCAGATACAGGCGCGACATATGAATGCCGCGTGCTTCGCCATCGTCGAGGCTGACGCCGGCATCCGCTTTTGCGCCAATCCGCTGGCCATCAAACAACACAGGTAAGGCAATGCCACACATGCCCACCCACTCAAGGGGCAGGGCCTGGCGTGCGGCCTGCGCGGCGATATCCGGCAGAGTCAGCGCATTCATGAGCAGGTCCATCGTTGGAAACAATTCGCCATGTTATAT
Organism: Pseudomonas chlororaphis subsp. aurantiaca; assembly: GCF_013466605.1. NCBI lineage: Bacteria > Pseudomonadati > Pseudomonadota > Gammaproteobacteria > Pseudomonadales > Pseudomonadaceae > Pseudomonas > Pseudomonas chlororaphis. The sequence continues at coordinate 6,805,793 of NZ_CP059162.1, read as the reverse complement.
TATAACAGTGCGGTCGATGAAACCTTTTCCTGAACGTTTTTTCACCAAGCCTTATCGAGCACGGATGCTCCTCAATCTGCGGTGTAAGTCATGCACAGACGTCAGTTGCTCAACCTGCTGTTGGCCAGCGCGGCCTTGGTTCTGCCTTTGGGGGTATCCGCCACCCAGATTCGCAACCTGCGGTTATGGAACTCAGCCGACAAGCTGCGCCTGGTGCTCGATCTGAGTGGGCCGGTGCAATACAAGACCTTCACTCTCAGCGCGCCCGAACGGCTGATCATCGACCTCAGCGGCGCGCAGCTCAGTGGCGATTTCAGCCAGTTGGCCCTGGCCAACACGCCGATTCGCTCGATCCGTTCCGGGCACTTTGGCCAGGGCGATACGCGGATAGTCCTCGACCTGTCCGAACCGCAGCGGCTCGACAGCTTTTTGCTGCCGCCCCAGGACGGCCAGGGCCACCGGTTGGTGCTTGACCTGAGCAACGCCAGCCGTGTTCCACAGCAGATCGCAGCGGTCACCGCCCCGGCTTTGCCGCGTGAAACACCGGCGGACCGGGCGCATCCCAAGCGCGACATCATCGTCGTGGTCGACCCGGGCCACGGCGGCAAGGACCCGGGGGCGGTCGGCGCCCGGGGCGAGCGGGAGAAGGATGTGGTGCTGTCGATCGCCCAGCTGCTGGCCAAGCGGCTGAAGCGTGAGAAGGGCTTCGATGTGAAGCTGGTGCGCAACGACGATTTCTTCGTGCCGCTGCGCAAGCGGGTGGAGATCGCCCGCAAGCACAAGGCCGACATGTTTATCTCGGTGCACGCCGATGCGGCGCCGCGCCTGACGGCGTCCGGGGCCTCGGTGTATGCGTTGTCGGAAGGTGGCGCCACCTCGGCCACGGCGCGCTTCATGGCGCAGCGGGAGAACGGCGCCGACCTGCTGGGCGCCACCAGCCTGCTCAATCTGAAAGACAAGGACCCGATGCTCGCCGGGGTGATTCTCGACATGTCGATGAACGCGACCATCGCCGCCAGCCTGCAGTTGGGCAGCACCGTGTTGGGCAGCCTGGCGGACATCACCACCCTGCATCAGAAGCGCGTGGAACAGGCCGGTTTCGCGGTGCTCAAGTCCCCCGACGTGCCTTCGATCCTGGTGGAGACCGGCTTCATTTCCAACCGCCGCGACAGCCAGCGCCTGGTGACCGCGCGGCACCAGCAGGCGATTGCCGACGGGTTGTTCGCGGGCTTGCAGAGCTACTTCCAGAAGAACCCGCCGGTGAACAGCTACATGGCCTGGTTGCAGGAGCAGAAAAAAGCCCAGGTCTGACGCCGCCCAGGCTTCTGTAGGAGCACAGCTTGCATGCGATGAAGACGCTGCGGTGCATCAGCTATACCGCGCAAGCGTTCATCGCGGGTAAGCCTCGCTCCTACAAAATGCTCTGCTCAACAGCCAGTGATCCGGCTGCAAGTGAACTTGCCGCTGCTGCCACCGGAACTGGAAAAACGGTTGCGGGTGGTCCAGCCGACGCGTTGGCTGTAGCCGACCCAGGCTTCGCCGTCGGAGGCCAGTCCGGTAAAGAAAGTCAGTTGACCGTAGCGGCTGTTGGTCTGCGCCCAATAACGTTTGCCGGCGACCTCGTACCCCCGCAGATAGGTGGTGCTACCCGCGGTCGCGACGCTGTAGGCGTTGCCTTCGGCATCCACGCAGGCCAGCAGGTTGGCGCTGCGGGTGCAGGTGGCCAGGGCGCTGGGTACTTGCGCGTTGGCAGTGCCCACGACCAGCAAGGAGAGGCCCAGCAGCGTGTATTTCAGGGCATTGCGCATCGGCGTTCTCGGCAAGGGGTGCTCAAGCATCCCGCCCTTCGTCGCGGGCGGCAAGAGAGGGTTGGCTTATTTGTATTGTTATACTATAACATTAAATAAAACCTGATCCGTGACCCACCATGACTGAACGCCCGATGACCGAAGCGCAACTTCTCGCCCAACCCGAGGCGCACTACATGAACGACGTCCAGCAGGACTATTTCCGTGATCTGCTGCTGGCCCAGCGCGTCGAGCTGCAAGAGCGCATCGACGGTGAATTCGAGGTACTGCGCGAGCAGGAACCCCATAGTGACCCCGCCGATATCGGCAGCGCCGAGGAACAACGTCAGTGGCAATTGCGCCTGCTGGAGCGGGAAAAGAAGCTGCTGGACAAGATCGACGAAGCCCTGGAGCGCCTGGCCCGCGGCGAGTACGGCTGGTGTCGCGAAACCGGCGAGCCCATTGGCCTCAGGCGCCTGCTGCTGCGGCCCACCGCCACCCTGTGTATCGAAGCCAAAGAACGCCAAGAGCTGCGCGAACGCCACCAACGGGCGATCTGACCCAGCCACCCAGCCCCCGATGAGGACCCCCGATGACCGACCGTCTCCCCGTTACCGTGCTGTCCGGCTTTCTCGGCGCCGGCAAAAGCACGCTGCTCAACTACGTCCTGCGCAACCGCGACAACCTGCGGGTGGCGGTAATCGTCAACGACATGAGCGAAATCAACATCGACGGCAGCGAAGTACAGCGCGATGTCAGCCTCAACCGCGCCGAAGAAAAACTGGTCGAAATGAGCAACGGCTGCATCTGCTGCACCCTGCGTGAAGACCTGCTGGAAGAGGTCGGCAAGCTGGCCAGGGACGGGCGTTTCGATTACCTGTTGATCGAATCCACCGGCATTTCCGAGCCGCTGCCGGTGGCCGAGACCTTTACCTTTCGCGACGAGGCGGGGCAGAGCCTGGCCGACATCGCGCGGCTGGACACCATGGTCACGGTGGTCGACGGCATGAACTTCCTGCTCGATTACCAGGCCGCGGAAAGCCTGGCGTCCCGTGGCGAAACCCTGGGTGAGGAGGACGAGCGTTCGATCACCGACCTTTTGATCGAGCAGATCGAGTTCGCCGACGTGATCCTGATCAGCAAGATCGACCTGATCGGCAGCGACGAGCGCCAGGAGCTGATCGCCATCCTCGAACGCCTCAATTCCCAGGCGGAAATCATCCCCATGGTGATGGGCGAAGTGCCGTTGGCGAAGATCCTCAACACCGGCCGTTTCGACTTCGAGCGGGCCGCCCAGGCGCCGGGCTGGTTGCAGGAACTGCGCGGCGAGCACATGCCGGAAACCGAGGAGTACGGCATCGCCTCCAGCGCCTACCGGGCGCGGCGGCCGTTCCATCCGCAGCGCTTTTTCGACTTCATCAACCGCCCCTGGATCAACGGCAAGCTGTTGCGTTCCAAGGGCTTTTTCTGGCTCGCCAGCAAGCATCAGGAGGCGGGCAGCTGGTCTCAGGCTGGCGGTCTGATGCGTCATGGTTTCGCCGGGCGCTGGTGGCGTTTCGTGCCGAAGCAGCACTGGCCGCAGGACGCGGAAAGCACCGCGGCGATCATGCAGAACTGGACCGCTGCCACCGGCGACTGCCGCCAGGAACTGGTGTTCATCGGCCAGAACATCGACTTCGCCCGGCTCACCGCCGAACTCGACGACTGCCTGCTGACTGACGACGAAATGGCCCTGGGCGTGGAGGGCTGGCGCCTGATGCGCGACCCGTTCGGCCCCTGGCATGAAGAGGCTGCGGCTTGATGTCTTACCTATCCCTGAGCCCTGTGAAAGTAACCGGTCGACGCTCGATTGCGGGGGCAGAAGTCTTGCGGCCAACCCTGCAAAAGCCGACACGCCGCCAGGTCTCCGGCCCGGCCCCCATCGTCCTCGCCGAGGTGCTGGACGATGAGGTCAACCTGGCCCTGTGGCGGCGCCAGTTGCCGGCGCATATCGCCGATTTCGGCGCCTTGCTGCTGTCGCTGAACGAACCGCTGGCCGAGTCGCTGTCGCTGGAACTCGACAGTGAGGATGCCGAGCCGAACCTGCGCGGCCTGGCCTCCGGCTTCAGCGATCTGCAGGGATACGACGGCTTTATCGCCGATGTCGCCTGGCTGGTCAGCGCCTTTGCCTGCCTGCTGGGCGCCAAGCGCGTCGGCCTGCGCCTGCGGGTGCTGGATAAGGCCATGTGCCCGCGTTTTCATGTCGACCATGTGCCGGTACGGCTGATCACCACTTATGCCGGTGTTGGCAGCCAATGGCTGTGCGAGGGCGCGATGGACCGCCGGCAACTGGGCCAGGCCGAGGCCGAACCCACGGATGCCGCGCTGATCCAGCAGATCGCCAGCGGCGAGGTGGCCCTGTTCAAAGGTGAGAAATGGTTGGGCAACGAGGGCTTTGGCCTGATCCACCGCTCACCGCAACCGGCTCCCGGCGAACGCCGGCTGATCCTCACCCTGGACTGGCTCGGCTGATCCTGTAGCCGCTGCCGCAGGCTGCGATAAGGCGCGCAACGCCTTTCGACGTCCTCAAGGGCACCTTCGCTTCGCTGCCGATTGCAGTCTGCGGCTACGGGAATTTCGTTGCCGCGGGTTAGCGCGTAGGATCAATCACCTTCTTTCCGAGCGCTCCACCCATGCTGCACAACATCCCCACCCACGTCATCGCCGGCCCCCTCGGCGCGGGCAAGACCAGCCTGATCCAGCACCTGTTGGCACAGCGCCCGGCCAATGAGCGCTGGGCGGTGCTGATCAACGAGTTCGGCCAGATCGGCCTGGACGCGGCGCTGCTGACCCGGGACGAGGACGGTATCGCCCTGGGCGAGGTGGCCGGCGGCTGCCTGTGCTGTGTCAACGGCGCGCCGTTCCAGGTGGGCCTGGGGCGCCTGTTGCGCAAGGCCCGGCCCGACCGCCTGTTTATCGAACCTTCCGGCCTGGGGCACCCCGCGCAGCTGCTCCAGCAATTGCGCGAGGCGCCCTGGCAAAAGGTCCTGGCCGTGCAACCTTGTGTACTGGTACTCGATGCCCAGGCATTGGCGGCCGGCAAGCCGCTGCCGCGGGCCCAACAGGAGGCGCTGTCCAGCGCTGGTCTATTGCTGCTGAACAAGGAGGAGGGGCTCGATGGGGGGCAGCGTCAGGGCATTCTCGAGCAGTTGCCGGCTTGTCCGGTGTTCTGGACCACTCGCGGGACCTTGCCGCTGGATCGTTTGCCGGGCGCGGACGTTCAGGCGGGGGCGGCTGTAGAGGCTTTCGAAGTCCCCAAGGGATTGGCGCAGCTGCCGGCGATCTGGACCGATCCGGCCCAACCCATCTGCCTGAGCCAGGCCCAGGAGGGCGGCTGGAGCATCGGGTGGCGTTGGCACCCGAGCCGGGTGTTCGATGTTCGGCATGTAGAGCAATGGTTGGCGAGCCTCGACTGGCGTCGGGCCAAGCTGGTGGTCCACGGTGCCGATGGCTGGGTCTCGGGCAACGCCCTGGATAACGCCGCGCCACACTGGCAAGCCAGCGAATGGCGCCGCGATTCACGTATCGAGCTGATCTTCAGCGAGGCGCAAGACGTGGCCGCCCTGCAAAAATCCCTGGCCGAGTGCTGCCGGTAATCCAATCTGATGCATCTGTAGGAGCGAGGCTTACCCGCGAAGAATGTCAACGATGACGCGGAGTAGCGGATAGACCGCCGCTTCGCGGCTATCGCGAGCAATCGAGCGTCGACCGACCGCTCCTACAGAAGCAATGGCGCGCTGAGCTTACTTGCTGCGCTCTTCACGCCACTGGCTCAGCTCGATCACCTCGGCGCTGCGTGTCGGCACGGGTGGGGGTGCTGGCGTTGCAATCGGGTAGGGCGCCAGCTCGATCTGCGCGCTGTGGGCGCCGAACTGGGTGATGGTCCCCGCATGGCGGGTTTCGCCGGTGACGGTGAATTCGAAGTTGTAGATCCGGGCCAGGCGCCGACGACCCCTGGCGTCCCTGACGAAACCGATGCGTTTCAATGCCACGTTGCCGTCCAGCAGCTCGATATCGAGCCGTGCGCAGTGCTGCTTGACCCTTTCCAGCGCCCGCTCGCGCAGGCCGTGGTTGTGCCATAGCCAGGCGGCGCCGGTCGCCAGCAGCATCAGCACGAAAATGTTTCCAAGGGTCAGCATGAGGTGCGCTCCAACGAAGTTGCACCAGCTTAACTGCGTCTTCGGTCTGTCGTACAGGTTGGGTTTAGTCGCATACTGCGCGGCTCGAATTTCAATCGTTTTACGGAATGACCCGAATGAAACGTACGCCTCATCTGCTCGCGATCCAGTCCCATGTGGTCTTCGGCCATGCCGGCAACAGCGCCGCGGTGTTTCCCATGCAGCGGGTCGGGGTGAATGTCTGGCCGCTCAATACCGTGCAGTTCTCCAACCACACGCAATACGGCCAGTGGGCCGGCGAAGTGCTGTCGCCGCATCAGATTCCGGAGCTGGTGGAAGGCATTGCCGCCATCGGCGAGCTGGGCAACTGCGATGCGGTGCTGTCCGGCTACCTGGGCAGCGCGGCGCAGGGGCGGGCGATCCTCGGTGGCGTGGAGCGGATCAAGGCGACCAACCCCAAGGCCCTGTACCTGTGCGACCCGGTGATGGGCCATCCGGAGAAGGGCTGCAGCGTGCCGCAGGAGGTCAGCGACTTCCTGTTGGAAGAAGCAGCGGCCGTGGCGGATTTCCTCTGCCCCAACCAGCTGGAGCTGGACAGCTTCGCCGGACGCAAGCCGCAGTCGCTGTTCGACTGCCTGGCCATGGCCCGGGCGCTGCTGGCCCGTGGGCCGAAAGCAGTGCTGGTCAAGCATCTGGATTACCCGGGCAAGCTGCCGGACGGCTTCGAGATGCTGCTGGTGACCGCCGAAGGCAGCTGGCACCTGCGTCGTCCGCTGCTGGCATTTCCGCGCCAGCCGGTGGGCGTGGGCGACCTGACTTCTGGTCTGTTCCTGGCCCGGGTGCTGCTGGGCGACAGCCTGGTGGCGGCGTTCGAGTTCACTGCCGCGGCGGTGCATGAAGTGCTGCTGGAAACCCAGGCCTGCGCCAGTTACGAGCTGCAGCTGGTACGGGCCCAGGACCGGATCACCCATCCACGGGTGCGGTTCGAGGCGGTGCCGATCGAGCTGTAACGGATTGCGCGGGGTTTATCGCGAACAGGCTAGCGCGGTAGGCGCGAGCCTGTCTTGGACCATCAGGCGTCGGCCTTGATTTCCTGATAGCGCTTTTCCAGCTCCTGGCGGATCTGCCGGCGTTGCTGGGCCTGCATGAAGCGGCGCTTGTCTTCGCTGGTTTGTGGTTGCAGGGGCGGTACGGCGGCAGGTTTGCGCTGGTCGTCCACGGCCACCATGGTGAAGAAGCAACTGTTGGTGTGGCGCACCGAGCGCTCGCGGATGTTCTCGGTGACCACCTTGATACCGACTTCCATCGAAGTGTTGCCGGTGTAGTTGACCGAGGCCAGGAAGGTCACCAGTTCGCCGACGTGGATCGGCTCGCGGAAGATCACCTGGTCCACCGACAGGGTCACCACATAACGGCCGGCATAACGGCTGGCGCAGGCGTAGGCGACTTCATCGAGGTACTTGAGCAGGGTGCCGCCGTGGACATTGCCTGAGAAGTTGGCCATGTCAGGGGTCATCAATACCGTCATCGACAGCTGGGCGTTTCCGGGTTCCATAGCACACTCACGGGTTAAGGCAGGGGTTGCGGGGCGCACCTCTGCGGGTGCTTAGGTCAGCGTTTCAAACCATCGATAACGGGACGCTGCGCCCGCGGTCGCCGTCACGCGGCGATCTATCTGTTTCCATATATTGCACCGCCTTTCTGGCACAAATCGCGATGTTAACCTTCAAAAGCCCGTCCCAAGGGCTTTTCCCGCTGGCCGGCAGGTTGCGTAACAAGCCGCGTCGCACGCAACAAAACGACCCCAAGGAGCCCCACGCCATGCATGCCATCAGCTTTATTCAGGACCTGGCAGTGATCATGCTGGTCGCAGGCGTGGTGACCATTCTCTTCCACCGGCTCAAGCAGCCGGTGGTCCTCGGCTATATCGTCGCTGGCTTCATCATCGGCCCGCACACCCCGCCGTTCGGCCTGATCCACGACGAAGACACGATCAAGACCCTGGCCGAGCTGGGGGTGATTTTCCTGATGTTCTGCCTGGGCCTGGAGTTCAGCCTGCGCAAGCTGTTCAAGGTCGGCGCCACGGCCTTTATCGCGGCGTTCATGGAAATCGTGCTGATGATCTGGATCGGCTACGAGATCGGCCGCTGGTTCGACTGGAACACCATGGATTCGCTGTTCCTCGGCGCGATCCTGGCGATTTCCTCGACCACCATCATCGTCAAGGCGCTCAACGACCTGAAGATGAAGAACCAGCGCTTCGCCCAGCTGATCTTCGGCGTACTGATAGTCGAGGACATCCTCGGCATCGGCATCATCGCCTTGCTCTCGAGCATCGCGGTCAGCGGCACCGTCAGCTCCGGGGAAGTGTTCTCCACCGTCGGCAAGCTCTCGTTGTTCATGATCGTCGCCCTGGTCATCGGCATTCTGCTGGTGCCACGGCTGTTGGCCTACGTCGCCAAGTTCGAAAGCAACGAGATGCTGCTGATCACTGTGCTGGGGCTGTGTTTCGGCTTCTGCCTGCTGGTGGTCAAGCTGGAGTACAGCATGGTGCTCGGCGCCTTCCTGATCGGCGCGATCATGGCCGAGTCGCGGCAATTGCTGAAGATCGAGCGCCTGATCGAGCCGGTTCGCGACATGTTCAGCGCGATCTTCTTCGTCGCCATCGGCTTGATGATCGACCCGCAGATCCTCCTGCAATACGCCTGGCCGATCGCGGTGATCACCGTCGCGGTGGTGCTGGGCAAGATGTTGTCCTGCGGACTGGGCGCCTTTATCGCCGGCAACGATGGCCGCACGTCGCTGCGGGTCGGCATGGGCCTGTCGCAGATCGGCGAGTTCTCCTTCATCATCGCGGCGCTGGGCATGACCCTGCAGGTCACCAGCGATTTTCTCTACCCGGTGGCGGTCGCCGTGTCGGCCATTACCACCTTGCTCACGCCTTACCTGATCCGCGGCGCCGACCCGCTGTCGCTGAAGCTCGCCGCCGTGATGCCGACCCGCCTGAGCCGGGTGCTGGGCCTGTACGGCGAATGGCTGCGCAGCATCCAGCCGCACGGCGAGGGTGCGCTGCTGGCGTCGATGATCCGGCGGATCCTGTTGCAGGTCGGGGTCAACCTGGCGCTGGTGGTGGCGATCTTCTTCTCCGGCGGTTATTTCGCCGCGCGCATCGGCGAATACCTGCAGGACTGGATCGGCGATCCAAGCTGGCAGAAGGCGCTGATCTGGGGTGGGGCGCTGCTGTTGTCGCTGCCGTTCCTGATCGCCGCCTATCGCAAGCTCAAGGCCCTGTCGATGCTGCTGGCGGAGATGGGCGTGAAGCCGGAAATGGCCGGGCGTCATACCCAACGCGTGCGCCGGGTGATCGCCGAGGTGATTCCGGTGCTGTCGTTGCTGGTGATCTTCCTGCTGCTGGCGGCGCTGTCTTCGAGCATCCTGCCGACCACCGAGCTGCTGGTGCTGATCGCGGTGGTGACGGCGGCGGTGGCTGCGCTGCTGTGGCGCTGGTTCATCCGCGTGCACACCCGGATGCAGGTGGCGCTGCTGGAGACCCTGGATAACCACAAGCAAGACAACGGGCACTAATTGCCGGGTGATGCACAACTCAAGGGCTGGTCGCGCCAGTGTCGCCAGGCTTCGAGCCAGCCCTGGTCGTGGGTGACCCCGGGCAGGCTGACGGATTGCACGCACAAGGCTTTCGTGCCCAGCGCCTGCCGATAGGCGGGGTAGAGGCTGGCAGGCACGTTGCGGTCGGCCTGGCCGAGCAAATGCCGTTGCGCTACCAGGGCCAGCTTGGGTGCCTGGTCCAGCGGCTCGAGGGAGCCGTGCAACGGGCTCAGCCCCAGCGCATTGGCCCATAGCCGAGGGCTCAGGTTTCCGGCCAGGGTTTGCACCTGGGCAATGTCGTCTCGCCGCGCGGCCAACAACAGGGCCAGTGCCGCGCCACCGGAATAGCCGATCAACTCGAAATCCTGATTGTCATAACGCTGCTTGAGGCGGTCGAGGGCCTGGTCGAGGCTGCGCAATACCGCTGCGCAAAAGCGCTGGTCGGTCCAGATGGCTGCCGTACAGTCGGCCGCGCTGACGAATTGGCAGGGGCGGGCCAGATAGACGCTGGGGCGGGGATCGCTCAATGCCAACTGCGCCATCAGCAGGTGCTGCGGGCTGGGGTCGAGGCTGGGTTGGCGGGCTGTCGCCCAGGCATGGCCGTCGCCTTCAAGATAGACGCGCAGGCGGGGTTGTTTGGGTAAGCGCAGGGGCAGGCTGCTGGCAAGCGGGAAGGGTGAGGTGGGCAGGACTTCGACTTGATGGGCGTATTGCGTGCTCAGGCTTTGCAACTGAGCCATCGGCGACTGACAACCCGCCAGCAGGCTGCTGGCGAGTAGCGTCAATGCGGCGATCAACCGGGTGGGGCGACCGCTTGCGAGCGTCATGCAACGGGCGGCAGTCGATCCATGCGCCTGCGCCCGCGGGGCGAAACCGTGCAAGGCCGATCAGCTTTCCAGCCAGACGTCCCGCGCCCAGTGCCACACCGATTCCCAGGACTCTTCGGTGATCAGCTCTTCTTCGCCGGACCAGAGCACCACGGTGCCGTCTTCCTCGACGCAGTAGTAGTCGTCACCGTCCTGGCAGATCGGGATCAGCTCGCGCGGTACACCCATGTCCCAGGCGGTGGCGGCCACTTCCGGCAGGTAGGTGTGGGATTGCGGGTCGGTCACGGTGACCGGCTCCAGGCTGCCGTAGACGACATCGCTCACGGTCAACAGGAACTCTTTGAAGACGAAGGGGATATTGATGAACAGCTGTTCTTCGATTTCCACCAGCAGGTCTTCATCCGGCAGTTCCAGGGGAACGGGTACCGGTTCGTTTGCTTCACGGAGTTGCTCGATGACTTCTTCCACGGCCTGGGTCCTCTTAGCTCTATGGCGCGGTTTAATAGACGGCGGTTTATACAGTAGCTCGCTATAAGTGCAATCGTGAAATGCAAAACCCCGACCTGAGCCGGGGTTTTGCGATTAGCGATGTGACACTGGAGAGGATCAGCCGTTCTGGCGGATACCTGCAACCAGCCAAGGCTGGTTTTCGCCCTGGGCGCGCTCCATGTTCCAGCTTTCGCTGAACGCTTCGCCCTGGTCGAAACGCGAGCTCTTCGACACGCCGGTGAAGGTCAGGGTCGCGATGGTCTTGTCGGCACGGTCGTCGACGCCTTCAAGCTGCACATTGAGGTTGTCGATGTAGGTCGACTGGAAGCCGTCGCCCAGATCGGCACGTTCCTGCTTCAGGAACTGCAGCATCTGCGGGGTCACGAACTCGGCGATCTTGTCCATTTCGTTGGCGTCCCAGTGTTGCTGCAGGGACTGGAAGTGGTTGCGCGCGGCTTCGACGAAACGCTCTTCGTTGAACCAGGCCGGGGCGTTGATCACCGGACGGGCCGCGGCGGCAGGTGCAGCCGAACCGCCGAAGATCGAACCGGAGGCCGGTTTTGGCTCGAAGGCTTCACGCTGCATCGGCGCGTGGCCGGCTGGAGCGTACTGCTCCTGCTGCTTGCGACGACGGGCGGCGATAAAGCGGAAGACCAGGAAGGCGATGACCGCCATGATCAGGATGTCGAAGATCTGCATGCCCTGGAAGCCGTCGCCCATGAACATGGAGGCGAGCAGGCCGCCTGCGGCGATACCGGCCAATGGGCCGAGCCAGCGCGAAGCACCGCTGGCCTTGGTGGCAGCGCCCGCGGCACCGGCAGCCCCTGCGGTCGCGGCGGCAGGACCCATGCCGGAAGAGGACGGAGCCATTTGGCTGGTCTGGTGGGTCGGTGCAGCGCCGGCGCTTTTGCCGCCACCAAAGCGCTTGGCGTTGGCGTCGAGGCTCATCGTCAGGCCGATGCACAACGCCATGGCGATGCTAAGAAAACGTTTCATAAAGGGAATTCCCATTTGTGGATGGCACGCGCGCCATGTTGCACAGGTGAAGTGTCACTGGCTAGCGGCAGAGTGTTTCGGGCTTTTGCCTGACAGCCGCGGTTCAGCTTCGGTCGAGGCAAGTGGGCCCTGTACAGGTTTGTCCGTTGGGCGGATGCGATGGTTCAGTGGCAAAACATCCCGGCGCCAGCAGTCTCACTGCCGGCGCCGATCGGGCCGATTCCGCCCCATGTCGCGGGTCGCTTCTCGTTCAGAAGCATCGCCCTTGCATGGCGAAGTCGGAGTCGAGGCTTCAGATGGCTTCGAGCTTGGCGTAGCCGAGCATCAGCCACTTGCTGCCTTCGCTGAAGTTCACCTGGACCCGGGCCTGGGCGCCGGCGCCTTCGAAGTTGAGGATCACGCCGTCGCCGAATACCGAGTGGCGTACGGCCTGGCCGAGGCTGAGGCCGGTGTCCGGGATCTCGCTGCCACCGAACAGGCTGCTGGTGCTCTGCGACTGGCCGCCGCCGAACGGACGGCTGACGCTGTTGGACAGGCGCACTTCCTGGATCAGCCCCTTCGGAACTTCCCGTACGAAACGCGACACCTTGTTGTAGGTCTCGCTGCCGTACAGGCGTCGGGTTTCGGCGTAGGTCATCACCAGGTTCTGCATCGCCCGGGTGATGCCGACGTAGGCCAGGCGGCGTTCTTCTTCAAGGCGGCCGGGTTCTTCCAGGCTCATCTTGTGCGGGAACAGGCCTTCTTCCATGCCCACCAGGAACACGTAAGGGAATTCCAGGCCCTTGGCGCTGTGCAGGGTCATGAGCTGGATGCTGTCTTCGTGCTCGTCGGCCTGGGTGTCGCCGGCTTCCAGCGAAGCGTGGCCGAGGAAGGCCGCCAGCGGCGTCAGCTCCTGGTCTTCTTCGGTATGTTCGAAGTTGCGCGCGGCGCTGACCAGTTCCTCGAGGTTTTCTACCCGGGCCTGGCCTTTCTCGCCTTTTTCCGCTTCGTGGTAGGCGATCAGGCCGGATTGCTCGATGACGGTCTGGGTCATCAGGTGCAACGGCATCTCGGCGGTCACGGTCGCCAGGTGCTCGATCAGTTCCATGAAGGCGCCCAGGGCGCCGGCGGCGCGTCCGGTCACGCCTTTATTGACCACCAGCTGGCGCATCGCTTCCCACATCGACACATGGCTGTGGCGCGCGTGCTCGCGAATCGCTTCGACAGTCTTTTCGCCAATGCCGCGGGTCGGCACGTTGATCACCCGCTCCAGGGCCGCGTCGTTGCCGCGACCTTCGAGCAGGCGCAGGTAGGCCATGGCGTTCTTGATCTCGGCGCGTTCGAAGAAGCGCTGGCCGCCGTAGATACGGTACGGAATGCGCTCGCGCAGCAGCGCTTCTTCCAGCACCCGCGACTGAGCGTTGGAGCGATACAGGATGGCGATATCGCTGCGGGCCAGGCCGGTCTTCAGGGCGCTTTCGATGGTTTCCACCACGTAGCGCGCTTCATCGTGTTCGTTGAAGGCGGCGTACAGGTTGATCGCTTCGCCTTCGCCGCCGTCGGTCCACAGCTCCTTGCCCAGGCGCCCGGTGTTATTGGCGATCAGGGCGTTGGCGGCCTTGAGGATGCCGGCGGTGGAGCGGTAGTTCTGCTCCAGGCGGATCACTTCGGTGTCCGGGAAGTCTTCGGAGTACTGGTGGATGTTCTCGATCTTCGCGCCGCGCCAGCCGTAGATCGACTGGTCGTCGTCGCCCACCACCATCAGGCTGTCGCCGCCCTTGGCCAGCAGGCGCAACCAGGCGTACTGCACGGCGTTGGTGTCCTGGAACTCGTCCACCAGCACATGGCGGAAACGCTTCTGGTAGTGCGCCAGCAGGCCCGGGTGGTCGCGCCACAGGTCCAGGGCGCGCAGCAGAAGCTCGGAGAAGTCGATGACCCCGGCGCGCTGGCAGGCGGCCTCGTAGGCTTCGTAGATGCCGCGCATGGTGGCCAGGAACAGGTCGCCGCTGGCTTGAATGTGTTGCGGACGCAGGCCTTCGTCCTTCTGCCCGTTGATGAACCACTGGGCCTGCCGGGCCGGCCAGCGCTGCTCGTCCAGGCCGAGGTCGCGGATCACCCGCTTGACCAGGCGTTGCTGGTCGTCGCTGTCGAGGATCTGGAAGGTCTGGCTCAGGCCGGCTTCTTGCCAGTGCGCCCGCAGCAGGCGGTGCGCCAGGCCGTGGAAGGTGCCGACCCACATGCCGGCCGGGTTGATACCCATCAATTGCTCGATGCGCTGGCGCATCTCGGCAGCGGCCTTGTTGGTGAAGGTCACCGACAGGATGGAGTGGGGCGAGGCGTTCTCGACCTGGATCAACCAGGCGATACGGTGCACCAGCACTCGGGTTTTACCGGAGCCAGCACCGGCCAGGACCAACTGACGACCCAAGGAGGCAGCTACGGCCTGGCGTTGGGCATCGTTGAGGGAGTTCAGCAGAAGGGAGAGATCGTCGCGCATCGGGGCATTCTAGGGGGCTGGCGCACACCGGGCAAACCAAGCTTTGGTTTAGCCGATAAAAGAACGCTGGGGACGACCGGTCGGTCACGGGCTGCAGCCGTTGGCCGGGCTTGGCTGGAGGAATTTCAGCGGGATCGGCGCTCGAGCCGATTTGCCGATTTTATGATTCCAGGCAGTTTGGTCCGGGCGGTTGCTTGTGTATGCTCCGGCGACGTTTCGGGCTCAATCATTATAAGAACACTGCCTATGACACTCAGCACTGGCCCGTCCGGACCCTTCGTGGAGCCTCGGGTTGTTCGCAAGCAATACGCCATGGAGATGGCGGTAGAGCGCACGCGCCTGCTTTATCAGGGCTCCCTGTTGCCCACCCTGTTCATGCTGCTCAACGGCCTGGTCTGCGCCTGGCTGCTATGGAGCCCCGAGCGTTATTGGCTGGTCAGCGTGTGGATGGTCTGGCTGCTGGCCCTGGTCGCCCTGCGGGTGATCCAGGTGGCGGCATTCGACTCGGCGATTCCCAGCCGCCAGGCGCAACCGGTCTGGCGCCGCATGTTCCTGCTCGGCTCCGCCGTCAGCGGCCTGACCCTGGCTTGCGCCGGCATCGCGCTGATGCCCACCGACAATTTCCTGCAACAGGCCTGGGTCTTCGGTCTGATCGGCGCGGCGATCCTCTCGGCCAGCGTGGCCTACGCGGTCAGCCTGCCGGCCTTCCTGTCCTTTACCTTGCCCTGTTTGCTACCGGCGATCGGCTACCTGTTCTGGGGCGGCGACGAGCAGCAGCGTGGCTGGGGCTGGCTGGGCTTGATCCTGCTGGTGTCGCTGAGCGTGGTGGCCTGGCAGGTCAACCGCCTGATCCAGATGGGCTTGCTGCGGCGTTTCCAGAACCAGGCCCTGATCGAACATCTGCAACAGGCGCAGAGCTGCAGCGAACAGCTCAACAGCGAGCTGCTGCGGGAAGTCGAGCAGCGCCGCCGCGCCGAAGAAGAGCTGCGCGAAGCCCAGGTCGGCCTGGAAAGCCGGGTGGCCCAGCGCAGCCTCGAGCTGGATGCGGCCAACCAGGCCCTGAGCAAGAGCGAGGCACGCCTTGCCCTGGCCCTGAAGGCCAGCCAGTTGGGGCTGTGGGACTGGAACCTGCAGACCGACGAGGTCCATCACAGCCATATCAAGGAACTGTTCGGCCTGGAGCCGGAGTTCGTAAGGGCGATGCTCAGCCACCTCAAGCCGCTGCTGCACCCCGAAGACCTGCCGCTGCTCAAGCGCGCACTGGTCGAGCACCTGAAGGGGCGCACCGAGGATTACCTGGTGGAATACCGCGTGCGCCACGGCGATGGCCACTGGGTCTGGATCGAGGACCGTGGGCGCGCCGTGGAGCGCGGCCCCGGTGGGCGGGTGCTGCGCATGGTCGGCACCCGGCGCGATATCAGCGCCAGCAAGCAGCAGGAAGAGCAGCGACGCCTGTCGGCGATGGTGTTCGAGGCGGCGAGCGAAGGCATCGTGATCCTCGACCCCGGTTACGTGCTGCTGGCGGTCAACCAGGCGTTCAGCCGGGTCACCGGTTACCAGATCGAGGACATGCTCGGGCGCAATGTGGTTGACCTGCCGTGCAGTCGTGACGCACGCCGGCACTACCCGGTGATTCATCAAGCCCTCGAACAGCACGGCAGCTGGCAGGGCGAGCTGGTGGAGGCGCGCAAGAACGGCGAGCTGTACCCGCAGTGGCTGCAATTGAATGTGGTGCGCGATACGCGGGGAAATATCAGCCATATTGTGGGCTTCTTCGCCGATCTGTCGGCGCGGCGCGAATCCGAAGAGCGCATGCGCTACCTGACCCATTACGACGAACTCACCGGCCTGGCCAACCGTTCGCTGTTTCGTGAACGCTTGCGCGAGGCCCATCAACGGATGCGCCAGGGTGGCCGCAGTCTGGCCCTGGTGCATATCAACCTGGACCGTTTCAAGCTGCTCAACGACAGCCTGGGCCACGACGTCGCCGACCAACTGTTGCAGAAAATGGCTCGGCGGCTGGTCAATGCGCTGCCGGAAGCCGACACCATTGCCCGGTTGTCCGGCGATGAGTTCGCGGTGCTGTTCGACGCCTATGGCAGCCTGTCGAGCCTGACCCGGGTGGCGACCCGCCTGTCGGCGAAGCTGCGCTTGCCGATCACCGTGGAAGGCCACGAGCTGGTGGTCAGCGCCTCTATGGGCATCAGCATGCTGCCCGACAGCGCGCGGGAAATTCCGGCGTTGATCAGCCAGGCGAACATCGCCATGCAACACGCCAAGCACCTGGGCGGCAACAACTTCCAGTTCTACACCGCCAGCCTGCAAGCCAGCACCCTGGAGCGCCTGCAACTGGAGAACCTGCTGCGCAAGGCGGTCGAGGAACGCCAGTTGAAGGTGTTCTACCAGCCGAAACTGTGCCTCGCCACTGGCCGCCTGAATGCCGCCGAAGCCCTGGTGCGCTGGGACCATCCCGACCTGGGGCGGGTGCCGCCGGGGGACTTTATCGGCCTCGCGGAGGAGATCGGGCTGATCGGCCCGATCGGCGAATTCGTGTTGCGCCAGGCCTGCTGGCAAGCCTGCGAGTGGCAGCGCCAGGGGCTGCCGGCGATTCGGGTATCGGTGAACCTGTCGGTGCATCAGCTGCGCCAGGGCAAGCTGGTCAGCCTGGTGCGCAGCGTGCTGGAAGAGACCGGGCTGGCGCCGCATTTCCTCGAGCTGGAGCTGACTGAAAGCCATCTGCTCGACAGCGTCGAGCACATCGTTTCGACCTTCCAGCAACTGCGTGACCTGGGGGTGAAACTGGCCATCGACGACTTCGGCACCGGTTATTCCTCGCTGAGTTACCTCAAGCGGATTCCGGTGGACTACGTGAAGATCGATCAGGCATTCATCCGCGGCCTGAGCGACGGCGGCGCCGATGCGGCAATCACCCGGGCGATCATCGCCATGGCCCACGGGCTGTCGCTGAAAGTGGTGGCCGAAGGGGTGGAGCATCCGGGGCAGCTGGCGTTTCTCAAGGAGCAGAAATGCGATGAGGTGCAGGGCTACCTGATCAGCCGGCCGGTGGAAGCCGAGGGCCTGGCGGCGCTATTGAGGGCCGAGACCTTGTAGTAATCGCAAGGGGGCAGAGATTTTCAGGAATATCCGAGATTCGGCTTTCACCGAAGCTGTGGCGGCGATGCAGTCCGGTGCGAGCGCAGGCTGCGCCAGTAGCTACAAAGAGCACGCGAGGCCAAAACAGTGGGGCGCAGAGGGGATTCAGTTACGCATTGAGCAGGCAAAAAGCGAATTCATGTAGTATAACTACAAAATTGCTACATCCTTGGGCGTCTGCCCCATAACAATGAGTCCAGCCCTTTGAATCTGTTGCAGCACATTGCCCAATCACGCCATCTCTTGCGCAAGTCGGAGCTCAAGGTCGCCGATCATGTGCTGCTCGACCCTGCGGCTGTGATGCACAGTTCCATGGCCGACCTGGCCCACAGCGTGGGTATCAGCGAGCCGACCATCGTGCGTTTCTGCCGGGCCATCGGTTGCTCGGGGTTCCAGGACCTGAAGCTCAAGCTGGCCCAGAGCCTGGCCGCCGGGGCGAGCTTCGGCCAGTTCGCGATCCACGAAGACGACTCGGTCGCCGACTACAGCCTGAAGATCTTCGACACCACCCTGCACACCCTGATGGAGGTTCGCGAGAAGCTCGATCCGGTGGAGTTGCAAAGGGCTGTGACCCTCATGTCCCAGGCCCAGCGCGTGGAGTTCTACGGCTTTGGCGCTTCCGGCGCGGTGGCGGCGGATGCCCAGCACAAGTTCTTCCGTTTGCTGCTGACCGCGGCGGCCTATTCGGACCCGCATATGCAGGCAATGTCGGCGGTGACTCTCAAGCCCACCGACGTGGCGATCTGCATTTCCCAGTCCGGGCGTTCCAAGGACCTGCTGATCACCGCCAACCTGGTGCGTGAAAGCGGCGCCTCGCTGATCACCCTGTGCCCGAGCCAGACACCGCTGGCCGAACTGTCGACCGTCAACCTGGCGATCGATGTGCACGAAGACACCGAGATCTACACCCCGCTGACCTCGCGCATCGCCCACCTGGTGGTGATCGACGTCCTGGCGATGGGCGTGGCCATGGCCCGCGGCCCGAGCCTGGTCAACCACCTCAAGAGCGTCAAGCGCAGCCTTCGCAGCCTGCGCCTGTCGCCCAAGTCGGTGAAGGCGCTCGACGACTGATCGCGGCGCCTTCATCGCCGGCAATTTTCATCATCCTGTAACCGACCCGCAGCCAAATCGTCATTGGCAGGCTTCATCTTGAAGCTCCCGTACTCGCATTGGGAGACTCGAAATGGCCCGGCCTTACGAAGAGAGCAGCAGCGCAGTCAAAACCCGTCGTCAACAGGAAGACCAGCGCCGCATGGAATTTCGCCGCGCGATCGAACATCGCTGTGAGCTGCGCCGTCTGCAGCAGGAAATCAACGACTACCCCGAGCTGGACGCCGTCAATTACTGGCAGGCAGCCTCGGCGGCTTCCCGTCAAAACGTTCAACAAGCCCGCTGATCTGCACCCGTTCGCTGCGGATAAACCCCAGGAACGCATGCGCTACCGGTGACAGGCGTTTAGCCTTGGCCTGCACCAGGCACCAGCTGCGATACAACGGCAGCTCTTCGACCGGCAACTCGACGAGTCCCCCGGTCGCCAACTCAAGGTTCAGGGCGTGGCGCGTCAACAGCGCCACGCCCAGACCCGCCAGCACACACTCGCGCTGCGCCTCGGCCGACGACACTTCCAGGGTCTGGGTGAAGTGCACGCGCTTTTCCTTGAAATACTCCTCGCAGGCCAGGCGCGTGCCCGAACCCTGTTCGCGCACCAGCAGGTTGTAGGGCTCCAGGTCCTGCAGGCGCAGCGGCCCGAGGTGGCACAACGGATGGTCGGGCGGGGCCACGGCGACGATCGGGTTGTTGAGGAACGGCAGGAATTCCAGGCCCATGTCCTGCGGGACCATGGACATGATCACCAGGTCGTCACGGTTGTCCGAGAGGCGGCGGATCACCTGGCCCCGGTTGACCACCGTCAGTTGCAGGTTGACCTCCGGGTGCTGGCGCTTGAAGGCGGCGAACAGGTGCGGCACGAAGTACTTGGCGCTGGATTCCACCGCCAGCTTCAGCTGGCCCTGCAAGGAACCCTGCATGTCCGACAGCTGCATGTCGAGGTTCTCCAGACGTCCGAAGATGTCGCGGCTGGCCCGTTGCAGCGCCTCGGCGGCCTCGGTCATGTAGAGCTTCTTGCCGACGTAATCGAATAACGGTTGGCCGATCAGCTCTTCCAGCTGGCGAATCTGCAGGCTGACGGCGGGCTGGGTCAGAGACATTTCGTCGGCCGCCCGGCTGTAGGAGCGCAGATCGCAGACCTCATTGAAAATCTGCAACTGGCGTAATGTCATACGCATCAAGGACTTACGCATTATCTAAGGTCTCGCGCCGAGGGCTGTCGGATCAACTATAAGTCTTTGCTTATGAGCGACCCAATAATTATTGATTTTTGTTAATCCATCGACAGGAATAGTGTGGGCCTGCGACTGGCTTGAAACATTTGGTCACGCGCCGACCCGGTCTAGCGGGTCGTCTGTTCCAACGGCTCAAGGGTACCTCCAAGTGATAAAAAAGATCCTGATCGCCAACCGTGGTGAGATTGCCGTGCGAATCGTGCGTGCCTGCGCCGAGATGGGCATTCGCTCGGTCGCGATCTTCTCCGACGCCGATCGCCATGCCCTGCATGTGAAGCGCGCGGATGAAGCCCACAGCATCGGTGCCGAACCCCTGGCCGGCTACCTGAACCCGCGCAAGCTGGTGAACCTGGCAGTGGAAACCGGCTGCGACGCACTGCACCCCGGCTACGGCTTCCTTTCGGAAAACGCCGAACTGGCGGACATCTGCGCCGAACGTGGGATCAAATTCATCGGTCCATCGGCTGAAGTGATTCGCCGCATGGGCGACAAGACCGAAGCTCGCCGCAGCATGATCAAGGCTGGCGTGCCGGTCACCCCGGGCACCGAAGGCAACGTCGCCGATATCCATGAAGCCCTGAGCGAAGGCGACCGCATCGGTTACCCGGTGATGCTCAAGGCCACGTCCGGCGGTGGCGGCCGCGGCATTCGTCGCTGCAACAGCCGGGACGAACTGGAACAGGCCTTCCCACGGGTGATTTCCGAGGCGACCAAGGCGTTTGGCTCCGCCGAAGTGTTCCTGGAAAAGTGCATCGTCAATCCCAAGCACATCGAGGCTCAGATCCTCGGCGACAGCCTCGGCAACGTGGTGCACCTGTTCGAGCGCGACTGCTCGATCCAGCGCCGCAACCAGAAGCTGATCGAGATCGCCCCGAGCCCGCAACTGACCCCGGAACAGCGCGCCTACATCGGCGACCTGTCGGTGCGCGCGGCCAAGGCCGTGGGCTACGAGAACGCCGGTACCGTGGAGTTCCTGCTCGCCGATGGCGAGGTGTACTTCATGGAGATGAACACCCGGGTGCAGGTGGAACATACCATCACCGAGGAAATCACCGGCATCGACATCGTTCGCGAACAGATCCGCATCGCGTCCGGCCTGCCGCTTTCGGTGAAGCAGGAAGATATCCATCACCGTGGCTTCGCCCTGCAGTTCCGGATCAACGCCGAAGATCCGAAAAACAACTTCCTGCCGAGTTTCGGCAAGATCACCCGTTACTACGCGCCCGGCGGCCCTGGCGTGCGTACCGACACGGCGATCTACACCGGTTACACCATTCCGCCGTTCTACGACTCCATGTGCCTGAAGCTGGTGGTCTGGGCCCTGACCTGGGAAGAAGCGATGGACCGTGGCTTGCGCGCCCTGGACGACATGCGTCTGCAAGGGGTCAAGACCACCGCCGCGTATTACCAGGAAATCCTGCGTAACCCGGAATTCCGTAGCGGCCAGTTCAACACCAGCTTCGTCGAAAGCCACCCTGAACTGACCAACTACTCGATCAAGCGCAAACCCGAAGAGCTGGCCCTGGCCATCGCCGCCGCCATCGCCGCCCACGCAGGCCTGTGAGGAAAAGAACAATGAGCAAGAAGATTTTTGTTACCGACACCATCCTGCGCGACGCCCACCAATCGCTGCTGGCGACCCGCATGCGCACCGAAGACATGCTGCCGATCTGCGACAAGCTCGACAAAGTCGGCTACTGGTCGCTGGAGGTCTGGGGCGGCGCGACCTTCGACGCCTGCGTGCGCTTCCTCAAGGAGGATCCGTGGGAGCGCCTGCGCAAACTGCGCGCCGCGCTGCCCAACACCCGCCTGCAAATGCTCCTGCGCGGGCAGAACCTGCTGGGCTACCGCCATTACAGCGACGACGTGGTCAAGGCCTTCGTCGCCAAGGCGGCGGTCAACGGCATCGACGTGTTCCGCATCTTCGACGCGATGAACGACGTGCGTAACCTGCGGGTGGCCATCGAAGCGGTGAAAGCCGCCGGCAAGCACGCCCAGGGCACCATCGCCTACACCACCAGCCCGGTGCACACCATCGAGGCGTTCGTGGCCCAGGCCAAGCAGATGGAGTCCATGGGTTGCGACTCGGTGGCGATCAAGGACATGGCCGGCCTGCTGACCCCTTACGCCACCGGCGAGCTGGTCAAGGCGCTGAAGGCCGAGCAGTCGCTGCCAGTGTTCGTCCACTCCCATGACACGGCCGGCCTGGCCGCGATGTGCCAGCTCAAGGCCATCGAAAATGGCGCCGACCACATCGACACCGCGATCTCCAGCTTCGCCTGGGGCACCAGCCACCCGGGCACCGAGTCGATGGTCGCCGCCCTTAAAGGCAGCGAATTCGACACCGGCCTGGACCTGGAGCTGTTGCAGGAAATCGGCCTGTACTTCTACGCCGTGCGCAAGAAGTACCACCAGTTCGAAAGCGAATTCACCGCGGTCGATACCCGGGTGCAGGTCAACCAGGTGCCGGGCGGGATGATTTCCAACCTGGCCAACCAGCTCAAGGAGCAGGGCGCCCTGAACCGCATGAACGAAGTGCTGGCGGAGATCCCGCGGGTACGTCACGACCTCGGCTACCCGCCGCTGGTGACCCCGACTTCGCAGATCGTCGGCACCCAGGCGTTCTTCAACGTGCTGGCCGGCGAGCGCTACAAGACCATCACCAACGAGGTGAAGCTGTACCTGCAAGGCGGCTACGGCAAGGCGCCGGGCGCGGTGGACGAGAAGCTGCGGCGCCAGGCCATCGGCAGCGAAGAAGTGATCGACGTGCGCCCGGCCGACCTGCTCAAGCCGGAAATGACCAAGCTGCGCAATGACATCGGCGCCCTGGCCAAGTCCGAAGAAGACGTGCTGACCTACGCCATGTTCCCGGACATCGGGCGCAAGTTCCTTGAGGAGCGTGAAGCCGGCACCCTGACACCGGAAGTGCTGCTGCCGATTCCGGAAGCGGGCGGCGTGAGCTCGGCCGGCGGCGAAGGCGTACCGACCGAGTTCGTCATCGACGTGCACGGCGAGACCTACCGCGTCGACATTACCGGTGTCGGCGTGAAGGCCGAAGGCAAGCGCCACTTCTACCTGTCCATCGATGGCATGCCGGAAGAGGTGGTGTTCGAGCCGCTCAACGAGTTCGTCGGCAGCGGCAGCAGCAAGCGCAAGCAGGCCAGCGCGCCGGGCCATGTCAGCACCACCATGCCGGGCAACATCGTCGATGTGCTGGTCAAGGAAGGCGATACCGTCAAGGCCGGCCAGGCCGTGCTGATCACCGAAGCCATGAAGATGGAAACCGAAGTCCAGGCGGCCATCGCCGGCAAGGTCACCGCCATCCACGTGGCCAAGGGCGACCGGGTCAACCCGGGCGAAATCCTGATCGAGATCGAAGGCTGAGTTCAGGCCTTCATCTGCAACGTTTTACCTCGGGGGGGCTACGGCCTCCCTTTTTTTGCCTGTTGCCAGGCGCTGGCGGAACAGTCCGGCGTGCCGCCGCAAGCCGCCTGAAGGGGCATTTTCAGCCTTTGGGAGGATGCTGGTTAAGTGCAATTTAATACACTTATTTCATCCTAAAATTAATCTATCTGCATTAGAATGTAACTAATTGCCATACAGCTCATTGAAAGTGCATCGAATTGCAGGTGATACAGTGCTTCGGCTGACGTTGCAGCTCTACCGCGCGGGGGCGTGGAGCGACGCCATGACCCTGACCTTCGACAGGCCCGAACAGGGCTTCGCCAGCCCCTGCAGTTTTGGTTATGTGCAGCAGTACCTGGTGGATAACCTGGAGGCTGTTGGCAGTCCGCTGGCCAGGTCGGTCAGTGCGCAGATTCCCCTGGGTTGGGAGCCTTGGCGCGAAGACCGGGCCCCGGCCTTTCTCTATGACCTTGCCCCGACAGCCGCGACCGGGCGCTTCCTGCTGCGCCAGATTGGCCATGAGCGGCCGGACGGCATGGGCGTCGAATTGTTCCTGTTGGCCCGCTCCACGGCGGCGCCCCTCGGCAACCTGCGGATCAAGGAGTCGCTGACGGGGTTGCGCCGGCGTCCGGCGCTGGGGTTTTCCCGGGACCAGGTGATCGCCCTCGATAACCGCTTTCTCGAGTACGCCCACGAGCAGGGCGTGGCTTTCGGCGGTACCGCGAGCATCGGTGACCAGGCCCCCAGGCTGTTGCTGACACAGAACCCTGAGGGCCTGCTGTACCCCGACGCGCTGCTCGACGATGCCTCGGCGGCGCGCCACTGGTGGGTGAAGTTCCCCCGCAACCCGGCCATGCAGAATGCCGGCGACATCCTCAGGAGCGAGTTCCACTATTACCGGGCGCTGCAACAACTGGGCATCGATACGCTGCCGGCCGAGGGCCTGGCCCTGGAAGAGGGGCCCAGGCCCAGCCTCTGGATGCAGCGCTTTGACCGCCGGGTGACGCAGACGGGTGTCGAGCGCCTGGCGGTGGAGTCGATCTATTCCCTGGCGGGGCTGGTGGGCCATGGCCAGGGAATGCGGCACACCGAAGTGTTAGGGATTCTCGCCGAACTGTGGCGGTCCACGGGCCAGGAGTCGGCGATCCCCGAGCTGGTGGCGGACTACCTGCGCCGGGACCTGCTCAACAAGATCCTCGGCAACTCGTCCAACCACGGGCACAACATCTCGATCATCCGCACCGAAGCTGCGGTGCAACTGGCGCCAATCTACGATCTGGCACCCATGGTCATGGACGACGAGGGCATTACCCGGACCATTAAATGGCCCGGACGCATGGAAGTGGCGGGCGACGTGGACTGGCGCCTGGTGTGCGCGAGCCTGAAGCCGCTGATCGACCCTGAAGCCGCCCTGGCGCGCCTGCGGGAGGACGCCGAACGGTTGCGGGCCCTGCCGGACCTGTTGAGCGCCAGTGGCTTGCCCGACGCCACCCTGAATCACCCGCGCATTCACTTGCGCCACTTGGACCGACGCCTGCAGGAGTGGGGACTGCGATGACTACAACCCTGGAAGAGCGCGGCGCGCTGATCGACAACATCCAGCAGGAGCTGGCTGCCGGCCGTTTGCCGCTGGGCGATGCGGTCAGGCGCCTGCGCACCGAAGTCACAGGGCTGCATCAGAGCCAGTTTGCCAGGATGTGCCGGATTTCCCTGCGCACCCTGATCCACATCGAACACGGTGACGGCAATCCGACCCTCAAGTCGCTGAACGCGGTGTTCAAACCCTTCGGTTTGCAGATGGGGGTGGTGAGCGTGCAGAAAACCAGTCGTGCCCGCTCGCTGCTCAGTGATCTCGAGCGCCTGGAAAAGAGCCCGGGTACGCCCGGGCCCTTGGCACCCTGAGCTTCAACCGCGCTGGGCGTAAGCCTTGCCGTAATGCCTTTCCATCCGTGCCTGGATCAGTTCCAGGCCGATCGACAGCAGCCAGTAGATGATCGCCGCGGTGCTGAGCATTTCGATATAGCGGTAGCTGGAGCGGCCGTAGGACTGGGCCAGGAACATCACCTCCCAGACCCCCATCACCGAGATCAGCGACGAGTCCTTGAGCATCGAGATGAACTGGTTGGTGGCCGGCGGGATGATGGTGCGCATGGCTTGCGGCAGGGTCACGCGCCAGAAGATCACGCTGTCGCGCATGCCCAGCGCCAGGGAGGCTTCGCGCTGGCCGTGGGGCACGCCGAGGATGCCGGCGCGGAAGATCTCGCTGAGGTAGGCGCCGTAGTTCAGCGACAGGGCGATGATCCCCGCGGCGATGGCGCCCGGCACTATACCCAGCTGCGGCAGGCCGAGGTAGATCAGCAGGATCTGGATCAGCAGCGGCGTGCCGCGAAAGAACGAGGCGTAGAAGCTGGCGATGCCAAAGGCCACGGCGCTCTTCGACAGCCGGGCGAGGGCGGTGACGAAGCCCAGCAGCGACGACAGCACGATCGAGCAGAGGCAGAGGAACAGGGTCAGCGCCGCGCCTTGCAGAAAGCCGTTAGGGGCCAGGGTCACCCCGAGCAGGTTGGGCAACTTGTCGAGGATGATCGAGAACTTCAGGTCGAAGCTCAGGAAGAAACTGGCGAACAGGCCGAACAGCACCGCCCAGGTCAGGTACAGGCGGGTGCGGAAACCGAAGAGGCGTTTGACCAGCGGCTCGGCCAGCACTTGCGGTGGCCGAGGCGGTTGCGAAAGAGAAGTCATTGGCTGATGTCGGCGCCGATCCATTTCTGCGAAAGCTTGCTCAGGGTGCCGTCCTGCTTCAGCTGGGCGAACACTTCACGGACCTTGGCATGCCACTGGGCGTCGCCTTTCTCGATGGCCACCGAGTTGGGCTCGGCGTACAGCGGCTCGCCGGCGAGCTTGAAACGCGGGTCCTGGGCCAGGCGCGGCTGGGCGGTCACCAGGTTGGTGAGGATCGCGTCCAGGCGCACGCCAGCGCCCAGGCCGAGGTCCTGGAAGGCCACGTTGTCGGTGTCGTAGGGGGCGATCTGTACGTTCTCGAACGGGTATTGCAACCGGGTGTCTTCGGCGCCTTCGATCACCAGGTTCTTGTTCAGGTAGCTCTCGTAGCTGGAAGCGCTGGTCAGGCCGACCTTCTTGTCGCTCAGGTCCTTGGCGCCGTGGATGCGCTCGTCCTTGGCGTTGACCACGATCACCGCCGGCGAGGCGTAGTACTGCACCGGGAAGTCGAAGACTTCGGCGCGGGCCTTGCTCGGGGTCATGGAGCAGATGCAGATGTCGTAGCGACCGCTCCAGCGGCCGGCGGCAATCACGTCCCAGGACGGTGTTTCCAGGCGCAGCTTCACCCCCAGTTTGTCAGCCACGGCCTTGGCCACGTCGACGTCGAAGCCATCGAGCTGGTTCTGGTCGTTGAGGAAGGAGAAGGGCGGATAACTCTCCATCAGCACGCCCACCAGCTCTTTTTTCTGTTCGATACGGTCCAGGGTAGCGCCGGCAAAAGCCTGGCTGGAGGCAGCGAGAATCGTCAGGCCGAGGGCCAGCAGCGGTTTGAAATTCATGGAAGTCCCGAGCAGGAAAAAGGTTGTTATTAACTGAATGGTGCGTATTAAATAGTTATAAGTACGACTCAGATAGTGAGTTATTTTCATAAGCATATGAGTAAAGAGCATATGGGCGCAGACAGCAGGGTAATTCTGGATGGCGGCATGGGTCGTGAACTGCAACGCCGCGGGGCGCCGTTCAGGCAGCCCGAGTGGTCGGCGCTGGCCCTGAGCGAAGCACCGCAGGCGGTGGAAGCGGTGCATGCGGCTTATATCGAAAGCGGTGCCGACGTCATCACCAGCAACAGCTACGCGGTGGTGCCGTTCCACATCGGCGAAGCGCGGTTTGCCGCAGAGGGGCAGGCACTGGCGGCCTTGGCCGGCGAGCTGGCGCGGCGTGCGGTACAGGCTTCCGGCAAGCCGGTGCGGGTCACCGGTTCGCTGCCACCGCTATTCGGCTCCTATCGCCCGGATCTGTTCGAGGCCGACCGCGCCGCGGAGCTGCTGGCACCGCTGGTCAACGGCCTGGGCCCGCATGTCGACCTGTGGCTGGCGGAAACCCAGAGTTCCACGGTCGAGGCACGGGCGATCCACGCCGGCCTGCCCAAGGACGGCAAGGCCTTCTGGCTATCGTTCACCTTGCACGATGAGAACCCTGACGAGGTGCCGCGCCTGCGCTCCGGCGAGCCGGTGGCGGACGCGGCGGCGGTGGCCGCCGAACTGGGTGTGGAAACCCTGCTGTTCAATTGCAGCCAGCCGGAAGTGATAGGCGCGGCGATCGACGCGGCGCGGGCAACCTTCGAGCGGTTGGGGGTGAAGATCCATATCGGCGCCTACGCCAACGCCTTCCCGCCGCAACCGAAAGAAGCCACGGCCAACGATGGCCTCGACCCGTTGCGCGAAGACCTCGACCCGCCGGGCTACCTGCAGTGGGCGGCCGACTGGCGGCAACGCGGCGCCAGCCACCTGGGCGGTTGCTGCGGTATCGGGCCGGAGCACATCGCCGTGCTGGCGCAGAAGCTGGCCTGAAAAAGCAGCGCGGGCAATCGAACGCCGACTGGCCGCTCCTACAGATGCGTGTCGTTTAACGCGAACCTGTAGGAGCGAGGCTTGCCCGCGATGACTTTAGGCCAAACCCTGCCCAAGAGCGTTACCCCCGGCAATCCACCAACCCTTTCAACTGCCCCGAGCCACTCTGGTTCTCCTCGCTCAACCAGCGCTCGAACCCCGCGTCGACCTTCGGCCACTCGGAATCGAGGATCGAATACCAGGCGGTATCGCGGTTCTGGCCCTTGACCACCATGTGCTGGCGGAACACCCCCTCGAAGCTGAAGCCCAGGCGTTCGGCCGCATAACGCGAGCGGGCGTTGGCGTTGTTGCACTTCCATTCCAGGCGGCGATAGCCCAGGGCGAAGGCTTCCTTGGCCAGCAGGTACACCGCTTCGGTGCTCTTCGGCGAACGCTGCATGGGCGCGCCGAAGGTGACGTGGCCGATCTCGATGCGGCCGTGGGCCGGGACGATCGACATCAGGCTGAGGATGCCCTGCACCTGGCCGCTGGCCCGGTCGATCACGCTGAAGAAATACGGGTCGCTGCTGGCCGCGTGGTTGTTCAGCCAGTCATTGAAGGCGCTGCGTTCGGTAAAGGGACCGTAGGGCAGGTAGTCCCACAGCTTGGGGTCGGCGCCCGGGCCCTGGAAGGCTTGCCACAGGTCGCCGGCGTGGCGCGCCGGGTCGAGTTTTTCCAGGCGGATGAAGCGCCCTTCGAGCAGGGTGGTGGACGGCGGCGGCACGCCTTGCCAGTCGGCGAGTGAGGTCGGCATGGGAGTCTCCTTGAGCGCTTAAAGGGCTTTGCGAAATTGAATGAAACCGGGGCGCTCGGCGATCCGCTCGTAGAGCTGGATGGCGGTGGCGTTGGTTTCGTGGGTCAGCCAGTGGACCTTGCAGCAGCCGTCGACCTTGGCGGTGGCGTAGACGAACTCGATCAGATGGCGACCGACGCCGGTGCCGCGTTGTTCCGGGATGACCAGCAGGTCCTGCAGGTAGCAGGAGTTCTCGATGCTCCAGTTGGAGCGGTGGTAGATGAAATGCACCATGCCCACCGCCTGCTCGCCGTCCCAGGCCAGGGCGGCGTGGGTCGGCTCGGCGGGATCGAGGAAGCGTTGCCAGGTGCTGCGGGTGACCGCCTCGGCCAGCTCGGTGTCGTAGAAACGCAGGTAGGCCTGCCACAGCGGCAGCCAGGCTGCGTGGTCAGCGGCGGTGACGGGACGAATCTGGATCTGGCTCATGGCTGCTCCTGGCGCATCAGTTGGGAAATGCTCTGGTCATGGGGATCGGCGCTGGCGGCCAATCCGTCGCGCACGCCGTCGATGTCGGCGGCGGTGCGGTTCTGGCTGAGTTTGCGTTTGCCCTCCAGGCGCTGGATCGGCAGGGCGAAGCCGACGATGGCGCGCAGCATGCTGTCCATGAACTCGGCGGGGGCGTCCTCGAATTTCCAGGGGCTGGCGCGGTCGGCTTCATGCTGATTGGTCAGGGCGCTGACCACTTCGCGGATGCGCTGCGGCTCATGGAACACCTCGGCCACGCCATAGGCATGCACGGTCACGTAGTTCCAGGTCGGCACCACCTTGCCGTGTTCGGCCTTGCTCGGGTACAGCGACGGGCTGACGTAGGCCTCGGCGCCCTGGAAGATCAGCAGCGCCTCGGCGCCGCTGGCCAGTTCCTGCCATTGCGGGTTGGCCCTGGCCAGGTGGCCGTAGAGGGTGCCGTACGGGCCTTGGTCCGGGGCGAACAATAGCGGCAGGTGATTGGCCTGCAGGCCGCGTTCCCCGTAGCTCACCAGGGTGGCCAGGCGAGTTTCCCCGATCAGCTGGTGCAGGGTGGGCAGGTCTTCTTCGGCGAAAGCGCGGGGTAGGTACATGGAAAAATATCCTTGGCGAATGGCTGCATCCTAGGCAGGCTATTGGTCTGTTGTAAGAGCCATCTTTGGTCATTTTCATAGATCCATTTGATCGCCCTATCCCGTCGCTCAGAGGGGCAAGCCCATGAACAGCCTGACATTGCCGCTTTCCTTCAACCCCGCCGGTATCGAGCTGGACCGCAGCCAGGGCCTTAGCCGCCAGCTGTACCAGGCGTTGCGCCAGCGGGTGCTGGACGGCCGACTGGCCAGCGGTACGCGCCTGCCGGCCAGCCGCGACCTGGCGGCGGCCCTGGAGATTTCCCGCAACAGCGTGGTGCGCGCCTACGACCAGCTGTACGCCGAAGGTTTTATCGAAGGTCGGGTCGGCGATGGCACCTATGTGGCGCAATTGCCCGAGAGCCGATTGCCGATCAAAAAGGCGGTAAAAAATTTATCCACAAAAATATCCACAGGGTTATCACCAGGCTTACCCACAGGGTTATCCACAAAAAGCGCGAATTTACCTGGGATTACATCCAGTAAAGTTATCCACAGCGAGGCGTTGGAGCGGGTCGAGCAGCATCATCTGTCGACTCCGCAAAGCGGTCCGCCACGGGCTTTCCGGGTGGGGATTCCGGCCTTCGACCTGTTCCCGTTCGAGGTCTGGGCCAAGCTGAATGCGGCTTTCTGGCGCAAGCCGGATCTGGGTCAGCTGTGTTATGGCGATTCGGCCGGCGAAGAGCGTCTGCGCGGATTGATCGCGGCCTACCTGCGCAGTTCGCGCGGCATGCAGTGCAGCGCTGAACAAATTGTGATCACCAGTGGTGCACAACAGGGCATAAGCCTTTGTGCACAGTTGCTGGTGAACCCTGGCGACGGCGTGGCTGTGGAAAACCCCGGCTATCGGGCGGCGGGGCATGCCTTCGCGATTGCCGGCGCGCGCCTGCACGGGGTAGCGGTGGATAACGAGGGCTTCGACTGCGCAGCCCTGGCGAGTCTGAGCGACTGTCGCCTGGCCTATGTCACGCCGTCCCACCAGTACCCCACGGGGGTGACCCTGAGCCTGGCCCGGCGCCTGGAACTGCTGGCCTGGGCCGAGCGCACCAACGGCTGGATAGTCGAGGATGACTATGACGGCGAGTACCGCTACAGCGGGGCACCGCTGGCACCCTTGGCGGCCCTCGACCGGCAGGGCCGGGTGCTGTATGTCGGCACTTTCGGCAAGGTCGCGTTCCCGGCCTTGCGCCTGGGTTACCTGGTGTTGCCGCCGGCGCTGGTGCAGCCCTTCGCCCAGCGCCGGGCGGTGGATGTGCGCCATTCCGAGGTCAGCACCCAGGCGGTGATGGCCGAATTCATGGCCGCCGGGCATTTCCAGCGGCATATCCGGCGCATGCGCCGCGCCGCCTTGAGCCGGCGCGATGCCTTGCTGGCCGGCTGGCCTGTGGATATCCCCGGGGTGGGCACGTTACCGAACGTGGCGGCGGGCCTGCACCTGACGATTCCGGTGGACAGCCTGGCCCGGGAGCAGGAACTGGTGGCGCAGGCCGCGGCGGTGGATGTCGAGATCAATGGCCTGAGCAACTACTGGCTGCCGGATTCGCCGCTGCCACAGGACCCGCGCGCCGGGCTGGTGCTGGGTTTTGCCGCGGTGCCCGAGGCCGCTATCGCCTGTGCCCTGGAGCGTCTGCGTCGGGCCTGGGGCGTGTGACGGCTATACTCGCGGCCATTGTCTTTGCCGAGAACCCTTATGAGCCTGACTCTTTTTGCGGTGCCCGAACGCAAGTCCGGTGTGCCCTTGTTCGCTTTGATCGTGCTGCTGGCCGGCGCTGTATTCCTGCAGGCCCAGGTCGGCTCGCGCCAGGTGTGGCTGTTGCTGCTGGGCGCGGCCCTGGGCCTGACCCTGTATCACGCCGCCTTTGGTTTCACTTCGGCCTGGCGGGTGTTCATCCGCGATCGGCGCGGAGCCGGCCTGCGGGCGCAGATGGTCATGCTGGCGCTGGCGGTGCTGCTGTTCTTCCCGGCCCTGGGCGCAGGGACTCTGTTCGGTTCGCCGGTCACGGGTCTGGTGGCGCCGGCCGGGGTTTCGGTGATTGTCGGTGCGTTCATTTTCGGTATCGGCATGCAGCTGGGCGGCGGTTGTGCGTCCGGCACGCTGTTCACCGTGGGTGGCGGTAATGCGCGGATGCTGGTGACCCTGCTGTTTTTCATCTGCGGCTCGCTGATCGCCACCCACCATGTGGACTGGTGGTTCGCCTTGCCGTCGTTGCCGCCGGTTTCCATCGTGCAGCGTTTCGGTGTGGCGCCGGCGCTGGGGCTCAGCCTGGGTCTGTTCGCCTTGATTGCCCTGGTCACGGTGCGCCTGGAAAAGAACCGCCACGGCGCGCTGGAAGCACCGGTCGACAGCGCGCATCAAGGCTGGCGCCATCTGCTGCGCGGGCCTTGGCCGCTGGTGTGGGGCGCGGTCGCCCTGGCCTTGCTGAACTTCGCCACCCTGGCCCTGGCCGGACGGCCCTGGGGCATCACCTCGGCGTTTGCCCTGTGGGGCGCCAAGGTCGCCAGCGGGCTGGGGGTGGATGCCGGCAGCTGGGTGTTCTGGCAGGGCGCGGCGAACGCCAAGGCCCTGGCCGCGCCGGTGTGGCAGGACATCACCAGCGTGATGGATATCGGCATCGTCTTCGGCGCCTTGCTGGCGGCGGGCCTGGCCGGGCGTTTCGCGCCGAGCCTGAAGATACCCGCGCGTTCGCTGGTGGCGGCGGTGATCGGTGGTTTGCTGCTGGGCTACGGTTCGCGCCTGGCCTACGGTTGCAACATCGGCGCCTATTTCAGCGGCATCGCCTCCGGCAGCCTGCACGGCTGGTTGTGGCTGGTGGCGGCCTTTATCGGCAACGGCGTGGGCGTGCGCCTGCGGCCGTGGTTCTTTGCCGAGGAACGTCAGCCGCAGGGGCTGACGGGGTGTTGAAGCGTCCTTGAGCTTCTAGCTCCTACAGAAGAACCGGTAATCAGGTCCCGGCCTTGATCTTGGTCCAGGCCCGGGTCCGGGCCCGCTCCGCATCGCGGGGCAGCGGCTGCAGGGTGTACAGCGTGCTCATCGCTGCGTCGGTCGGGTACAGGTTGGGGTTGTTGCGGATCGCCGGATCGACCAGCTCGGTGGCGTCCTTGTTCGGGTTCGGGTAGCCGACGAAGTCGCTGACCGGGGCGATCACCTTGGGTTGCAGCAGGTAGTTGATGAAGCCGTAGGCATCGTCCGGGTTCTTCGCGCCTTTGGGGATCGCCAGCATGTCGAACCAGATCGGCGCCCCTTCCTTGGGCAGGCGCATGTCCACCACCACACCGTTCTTGGCTTCCTTGGCGCGGTTGGCGGCCTGGGAGAAGCTGCCGGAGTACCCCACCGCCACGCAGATGTCGCCGTTGGCGATGTTGGCCATGTACTTGGACGAGTGGAAGTAGGTGACGTAGGGGCGGATCTTCAGCAGCAGCGCTTCGGCCTTGGCGTAGTCCGCCGGCTGCTTGCTGTTGGGGTCCAGGCCCAGGTGCTGCAGGGCCAGCGGCAGGATCTCCGACGGCGAGTCGAGCAGGGCCACGCCGCACTGCTTGAGCTTGCTGATGTTCTCTTCCTTGAAGATCAGGTCCCAGCTGTCCACCGGCGCGTTCTCGCCGAGGGCGGCCTTGACCTTGGCTGGGTTGAAGCCGATCAGGATGGTGCCGTACATGTAGGGCACGGCGAACTTATTGCCCGGGTCGTTGGCCTCGATCAGCTTCATCAGCTTGGGATCGAGGTGGTTCCAGTTCGGCAGCTTGCTACGGTCCAGCGACTGGAACACCCCGGCCTCGATCTGCTTGGCGAGGAACACGTTGGACGGCACCACCACGTCGTAGCCGGAGTTGCCGGTCAGCAGCTTGGCCTCCAGCGCCTCGTTGGTGTCGAAGATGTCGTAGACCAGCTTGACCTGGCTGTTCTCGGCCTTGAAGTCTTCCAGGGCCTTGGGGGTGATGTAGTCGAACCAGTTGTAGACGCGCAGGGTGCGTTCTTCGGCCTGTGCGGCACCGCCCAGCAGCGCCGCGCAGAGCGCGGGCGCGATGTAGCTTTTGAGCCTGTTCATGTTGCGGGTTTCCTTCACTGGGCGCTTTGAAAGCCTTCGAGAACGTTCACGGCATTGATGCCGATCTCTTCCACCGCGTAGCCGCCTTCCATGACGAACAGCGTCGGCGTGCCCAGGGCGGCGATGCGTTGCCCCATGGCCAGGTAGTCCGGGCTGTCGAGCTTGAACTGCGAGATCGGGTCGTCCTTGAAGGTGTCCACGCCCAGCGACACCACGACGATGTCGGCGCCATAACGGCGGATTTCCTCGCAGGCCTGTTCCAGCGCCGCGCTCCAGCTGTCCCAGCCACTGCCGGCGGGCAGGGGGTAGTTGAAGTTGAAGCCAACGCCTGCGCCTTCGCCGAGCTCGTCCGCGTAGCCCAGGAAGAACGGGAATTCGGCTTCCGGGTGGCCGTGGATCGAGGTGAACAGCACGTCGTTGCGCGCGTAGAAAATCGACTGGGTGCCGTTGCCGTGGTGGTAGTCGACGTCGAGGATCGCGACCTTCTTGTGGCCCTGGTCGAGGAAGGCCTGGGCGGCGATGGCCGCGTTGTTCAGGTAGCAGTAGCCGCCCATCAGGTCGCCGGCGGCATGGTGTCCCGGCGGACGGCACAGGGCGAAGGCACTGCGCGCGCCGCGCTGGATCACCGCCTGGGCGGTCAGGGCGACTTGCGCGGCACTGTAGGCCGCCTGCCAGGTGCCGGCGGTGATCGGCGCGCCGCCGTCGAAGCTGTAGTAGCCGAGCTGGCCGTGCAGGCTGGTGGGGATCACGCTGCGCAGGGTGCGCGCCGGCCAGGTGTAGGGCAGCAGGTCGCCGTCGATGCCCTGGGCCGCCCAGCGGTCCCAGGCGCCCTTGAAGAAATCCAGGTAGGCGCGGCTGTGGATACGTTCGATCGGCCCCAGGCCGAAGTCCTTGGGCGCCTCGACCGGGCCCAGGTTGCGATATTTCACGCGGTCCAGCACATGATCGGCGCGCGACGGCATTTCGAAGCAGGGCATCAGCTGCCCGTCGATCAGTTCGCAGCGGCCGTGGTGCAGGTGGTGATCGTCCGAGTAGATCGTCAGCATTTCTTGTTCTCCGCAGGCTGGTTCGGTGCTCACAGTCTTGCGGCGCCGGGCCTTTTGGAGAACGGCAGGAGCGGCCAAAAGGGGATCGATATGGCCAAAACCTGTGTCCGAAATTCGCCCCTTGAAACGGCACGGCGCCCCATCGCGGGGCGCCAGCGGGTTCAGCTTGCGGGCGGCGCTTGAGTGAAACGCTGCAGCACCTGAAGCATGTCTTCGCGTTTTTTCCGGGCGAGGATACCCAGTAGCAGGATGCGGCCGTTTTTCTCGCAACGCTGGCCGGCATTCGGATCGGCGCCTTTCTCCAGCAGCAGGGTGAACATGTCCAGGGTCTCCTGCTGGCTGACAGTGGGTGACTTGTCGTCGGCGGAGGTCTTGTCGGCGACGAACGTCAGCAGGCTCTGGCCGCCGGGTTGCTGGTTGGAGCAGGTGCCACGACCGTAGTTCAGGTTGAGATTGGCACCGGCTTCGATCAGTTGCCTCATGGCCGTGTAGTTGTTTCCCCAGAACGCCCGGTACAGTGCGGTTTCGTTGTCATCCACGGTCCGCAGTTCGAGGTTCTGCGGGTGTTGCAGCAGCCAGGTGAAGCCTTCGAGGTTGCGCTTCTGCTCGGCCAGTTGCATCAGCGGGGTGTAGCCCCGGCTGTTTTGCTCGTCGATGGCGACGCCGGCTTCCAGCAGGAACTTCAGGCGCCCGCCCTGGTTCAGGTCAGGGCTGTCCTTGAGGTCGCGCTCCATGGCCTGCAGGGCCAGGGTGGTCCATTTGTACTGGCCGCTGGTATGGGCGCCGTGGGCCAGCAGCAGTCGGGCGATCTCCAGGTTTGGCGCGTCCAGGGCGTGCAGCAGCGCGCTGCGCCCGTCATCGGCCATGACTTCGCCGCTGACGCCGCTGGCCAGCAAGCGCCGGACCTCGGCTTCGTCGCCGGCATCCACGGCGGCCACCAGCGGCCAGAAGCCCTGGCATGCCTGCGGGTTGGCAGATTTCAGGCCCAGGCGCTGAAGTACCCGCGGCGGCACGCTCAGCTGGCGTTGCAGGCGCATGCCGCAATACAGCCGATAGCGTTCGATGGCGCGGCCCTGGTGGATGTTGTCCAGCGGCCGTTGTTCGAACTGGGCCCAGTCCAGGTCGACCAGGTTGAGGTAGGTCGGCATGCGCCCGGGTTCCCGGCGCAGCACCTCCAGCAGCCAGGGGCGGGCGGTTTTCAGCTGGCCGGCCTCGCTGGTCCAGTAGGCGATGTCGTTGAGCAGGCCCGGGTATTCGCTGCGGTCCTGGGCGATGGTGCGAAAGTCATGGGCGGCGAAGAAATCTTCCACCCGGCGAAGGCCTGGCCCTTTGTCCTTGGCTTTGCGCAGTTGCTCGTGGAGTTCGCGGAACCGGGTCCAGACGTCATCCGCCGTGGCCGCTGGCGAATAGGCATTGAAGGTGATCGGGCCCGTGCCGCTGCTGAAGGGCCGGAACCACTGGGGAAAACGCTGCAGGGCGTACAACCACTGTTGCTCGATCTCGCTACCGATCGGTTGCAGCGGGGTGAAATCCATCTGGGTCAGGTCGCGGCGGTGACTGATGGCCAGCATCGGCTGTTGTGGGTAACGTTGGTCGATCAACAGATAACGTTGGCTGAGCTGCCAGTCCGGGCTGATGCAGTTGAAGCTCAAGGGTGTCAGGCTCAGCCCGACTTCGAGTTGATTGCTGGGTGGCCAGTTGTCCGAGACCTGGATCGGGTCGTCCGGCGAGACGCAGGCCCGCAGTTCCTCGGGGCTGAACAGCGGCAAGGGCGGCGATTTGTAGATGCGCTGCTGATACTGCGCGTCCTGATAGGCATTGAGATAAAACAGCCCACGGTACTGGCTGAGCACGATCCGCGCCGGAAGCTGCACAAGGCCGGGCAGGGGGAACGGCTTGATCTGCAGGGTGGCGGTTTCCGGTTCGTCCAGGACAATGCCGCGGGAGACTTGCCACCATTTGATCTTGGCCAGGTCCAGGTCGAATGCCTGGGCGGCGGGTGCGACAGCGAGCATCAGCAGCGTCAGGCAGATCCCGTAAAAGCGGTTGTGCCTGGCAACAGCGCCTGTAAAGAGTTTCAAGATTGCAGTCCCTTGCCGGTATGAAAGGCCGGCAATGTAATGCAATCGGCGGCTTTATGCCGGGGTTTGTGTCAGGGCCGGAACTGGCTGGGGGCGACGCCGCTCCAGCGCACGAAGGCATGGCGGAAGCTCGCGGTTTCGCTGAAGCCCAGGGCCTCGGCGATGCGGTAGATCGGCAGGTCGTCCTCGCAGAGCATCTGCTTGGCCCGCTCGAAACGCAGCTCGTCGAGCAGTTCCTGATAGCTGCAACCCAGGTCCTTGAGGTGCCGGCGCAGGGTGCGGGCCGAGCAGTTCATCTGTTCGGCCAGGCCTTCCAGGCCCGGCGCGGCGTCCAGTTGCGCCGCCAGCAGTTGGCGGATGCGCCCCAGCCAGGCCTGGCGCCCGGTGAATTCGGTGTTCTGCTTGCGGCAGCGTTCGGCCATGGCCTGGTGGGTGATGGCGTCCGCCAGGGGCAGCGGCTGCTCGAGCCAGCGCCGGTCGAAGGCGAAGGCGTTGGAGACCGCATCGAATTGCAACGGGCAGTCGAAGCGCTCGGCGTAGCGGCGCTGGTAATCGGGCGCGGGGTAGTCGAAGCGGGCGCCGCGCAAGGGCAGCGGATGGCCCAGCAGGTCGTCGCAGATGACTTTCATCGACACCAGGCAGAACTCGATATTGAAGGTCGCCAGCGCCGGGTTCTCGCGGTAATCCGCGGCGGTCAGCCAGATCAGCTCGCCGTCTGCTTCCAGGCTCAGCTCGAAAAGTGTTCCCAACAGCGCCGGATAACGCAGCGCCAGGCGCAAAGCGTCACCTAAGGTGGCACTGGTGAGCAGGGCATAACCGAGCATGCCGTAGCTGGAAACGTGCATGCGCCGGCCCAGTTCCAGGCCGATATCCCGTTGCAGGGCCACGGCGTTGGCGCACACCAGCATTTCCTGGTTGGTGGTGATGCGGGTGTCGGCGCGGCTCAGGTCGGCGGCGTTGATGCCGCTGCCAGCCAGCAGCGCGTCGCTGTCCTGGCCCTGGTCCTTGAAGGTATTGAGCACCAGCGAGACGGCGTTGAGGGTGGTGAGGTGGGAATGCAGCATGTCCGTTTCCAGCCCGGGGGATGCTGAAAACGGAGCAATTTGTATGCCGCGCTGCGTGATCTTCTGTAGGAGCGAAGCTTGCTCGCGATGAATTCCAACGACGCTGCGGTGTGACTGTTGGACCGCCGCTTTGCGGCTATCGCGGGCAATCGAGCGTCGACCGGCCGCTCCCACAGAGGAACGCGTATTTCTGTAGGAGCGAGGGGAAGGGTCAGCTCAGTTCACCACACAGGTCCAGCTCCACCAGGCGCCGCACTTCGGCGGTGTCCAGGCCGGCGCCGAGCAGGGCGTTGAGCTTGCCGAACGCCGCTTCGCGGGTCATGCCGCCGCCGGACAGCACGCCGACGCCGCGCAGGCGGCTGCCGGCTTCGTAGATGTCCAGCTCCACGCCGCCTTCATGGCATTGGGTGATGGCCACGACCACGATGCCCTGTTCCCGGGCGCGTTGCAGGCTGGCCAGGAACTGCGGGTTGTCGCTCGGCCCGGTGCCGCTGCCGAAGCACTCCAGCACCAGCGCCTGGATGCCGCTGCCCAGCAGGGCGTCGAGCTGTTCGGCGGCGATCCCCGGCACCAGCGGCAATACGCCGACCTTGGCCAGTTGCTTGCCCTGGCGGTAATCCAGCTGCGGTGGAATCGACGTCGCCTTGGCTGCGCCGCCTTGGCGCTGCAAGGCCGCGAACGGATGACGGCCGAAGCTGCGGATTTTCGCGCAGCGGGTCGGCGCCAGCAGTTCGCCGTGGAAGTACAGGTGCACGCCCGGGGCCAGGCCCTGGCCGAGGGCGACCAGTGCGCCGCCGAGGTTTTCCCAGGCATCGCTGTCGGTCACGCCGGCCGGCAGCATCGAGCCGGTGAACACCACGCGGGCGTGCAGGCCAAGCAGTTGGAAGCTCATGGCCGCGGCGCTGTAGGCCAGGGTGTCGGTGCCGTGCAGGATCAGCACGCTGTCGCAGCCCTCGTCGACCGCATCGACCACGGCTTCGCGCAGGCGCTGCCAGTAGGCGGGGGTCATGTTGGCGCTGTCGATCAGCGGCGCCATCTCGCGAAAGCGCCAGTTGGGCACCACCAGCTCGGGCTGGCTGTGCAGATATTCGTGCATCCGCGCCTCGAAACCCGAGGCCGGGGCCAGGCCATGGGCGCTGGCCTGCATGCCGATGGTGCCGCCGGTGTAGAGCACCATGACGTTCTGCGCGGCAGGGTAGGTGTTGGCATTCATTGGGGAGTCTCCGGAACGATGACAGCGTGCGGTCGAGCATGACGCCGACCGCAGGGTGTGTCACGTCGGGCGCGAGGCATCGCGCCCGACTCTGACCGATCAGCGTTGCGCTGCGGGAATGCCTTGCGGCTGAGCGTCAGCCTTGACAGCAACCGACGGGCTGGTCGGCCAGGCCTTCAGGTCCAGGTCCAGATCGGTAAATTTGCTGGAGTCGAACACAGGCTGGTTGACGCCGGCGCGGCGCTGCTCGTCGTAGTCGCGCATTACGCGCAGGCCGACCTTGAACAGCATGGCCAGGGCTACCAGGTTGACGAAGGCCAGGCAGGTCATGGTGATGTCGGCGAAGGCGAACACGGTCGAAAGGTCCTGCATCGAACCCCAGACCACCAGCGCCAGCACCAGGCCGCGGAAAGTCATCAGCGCAGCGCGGTTGCGGGTGAGGAACTGCAGGCTGTTCTCGCCCAGGTAGTAGTTGTAGAGGATGCAAGTGAAGACGAACAGCGACAGTGCGACGCTGACGAACATGCGGCCCCAGTCACCGACCACGGCGGCCAGCGAGTTCTGGGTCAGGACGATGCCGTCACCTTCGAAGCCCGGGGTGTAGAAGCCCGACAGCAGGATCAGCAGCGCGGTGCAGGTGCAGATCACGAAGGTGTCGAGGAACACGCTGAAGGCCTGGACCACACCTTGGGCGCCGGGGTGCTTCACGGCGGCCACGGCGGCGACGTTCGGCGCACTGCCCAGGCCCGCTTCGTTGGCGAACACACCACGCTTCACGCCCATGATGATGGCGCTGCCGAGCAGGCCGCCGAAGGCCGGGTCGAGACCGAAGGCGCTCTTGAAGATGGTTTCCAGCATGGCTGGCACGTGTTCGATCTGGGTGCCGATCACGTACAGGGTCACGCCGATATAGGCCAGGGTCTTGATCGGTACCAACAGGTCGGACACCGAGGCGATGCGCTTGATGCCGCCGATGAAGGTGATGGCCAGCAGCACTGCCAGGACGATACCGGTGTGTTGCGGGTCAAAAGCAAAGGCGTTCTGCAGCGAGTGGGTCACGGTGTAGGACTGCAGGCCAATGAAGGCGAAGCCGTAGGTGACCAGCAGCAGGATCGAGAACACCACCGCCATGCCTTTGAGCTTGAGGCCGTGCTGGATGTAGTAAGCCGGGCCGCCACGGTACAGGCCGTCGCCATCGGCGCGCTTGTAGACCTGGGCCAGGGTGCATTCGAAGAAGCTGCTGGACATGCCGACCAGTGCGGTCACCCACATCCAGAACACCGCACCCGGACCACCGAGGGTCACGGCGATGCCGACCCCGGCGATGTTGCCTGCACCGACGCGGCCGGCAAGGCTGAGCATCAGGGCCTGGAACGAGCTGAGTTGTCCGGCGCTGCCTTTGAGGCTGTCGCGGAACACCGCGAACATGTGGAAGAAGTGGCGCAATTGAACGAAACGCGAGCGGATCGTGAAGTAGCTACCGAGCCCGACAATGAGCACGATCAGTACTTTCCCTGAGAGGAAGTCGTTGATGACTTCGAGCATGGAGTATTCCTCGCTGTTTTTTGTAAAGGCAGAAGCTGGGTGGTCCGAAATATCGCGTTACACACCGTCGCGCAGGCAGCACGACAGGTGGGGCGAGTGTTCGTCCCGGTTCCAATTCGCGGGTTGTTATTAGTTCGGGTTCCCCGTGAGGTTGAGCCTCATTACCGACGGCTGCCCACGTGAAGAGGGGGCGCACTATACCGGTGCGCGCGCCCGCCGTCTGCATGTTGCGCGTCGAGCCGAGGAACGGCAGGCGGGGAAAGGGGCTGAATCGGTTCTTGCGCGAGCGCCTCGGCGCGCTTTGCGCAGGCGCGGCCGATGGGCTGGGATGGGCGTCAACGATGACGCGGCGGGGCTGGTGAAGCGCCGCTTTGCGGCTATCGCGAGTCTGCGAAGCGATTGCAAAACCTGCCGGCGCGATTCGGCCGATGTGCTGCAACGCCTGGATTACGGTCCCTACGGTACCGATCGCAGCCTCGCAAGCTCGGCAGCGGCTACGCAACGGTTACATACCGTTCATACAGCCTGTGCCTGGCAACGATTACGTAGCGATTACGTAACAGTTACATAGCTATTACGTAGCGGACTGGAGATCCAGCACCAGGCGCCGGCTCTTACAGCCGAAAACGCAGGCAGATGTTGGTTTATTAGGGGAAAAAAGAGGCCTTGAGGACGTTTATGGTCCTCAAGGAAAGTACCTGCAAGTGGGATCAGATCGACTCGGGGGTTACCGGGCATTTGCTCAAGAACTGTTGCAGTCCTTGTTGATACTCCTGGGGCCGCATGAGGTCGCTGTGCTTGGCGATGCGATAGGCCAGGCCCTTATGTTCCAGCTCGACGCAGGCCACGGCATAGAAGTCGGGAGTTTCCCGCAGG
This sequence comes from Pseudomonas chlororaphis subsp. aurantiaca, assembly GCF_013466605.1. Classification (NCBI taxonomy): domain Bacteria; kingdom Pseudomonadati; phylum Pseudomonadota; class Gammaproteobacteria; order Pseudomonadales; family Pseudomonadaceae; genus Pseudomonas; species Pseudomonas chlororaphis. The sequence goes on along the minus strand of NZ_CP059162.1, from coordinate 6,764,190 downwards.
TGCACGATCTGCTCCCAGGCCAGCGCACTTTTGCCTCCCTTGGCATTGCTCAACGTAAAGTCTTGGTCGTCGAAGGTCAGGCAATAAGTGCCTTCGGCGGCCTTCAGGGGCGCGCGCAACCTGGACTCGATCAAGCGTTGATTCAGCCCACGCAACGATGCGCGCGGCTTGGTCTGGTTGGCGGCGATACGGGTTTGCAGGTGCTGGAGCCAGCGCCCGGAATAGCGCCACCAGAGCGGGATGAAGATCAGCGCGAACAGCATCAGGGCGACGACCTTCTCTGGCGTGAAGCGCCGCTCGGGGAAATAGATCGCCAGGACGGCGGCGACCAGGCACAGGACGAGCATCAGGGGGCCGAGCAGGCGGCTCTGCCAGTGGGCGACGCGGCCCATGATCCGCGCCTGCTGCTGATCGTGCTTGAGCATTTCCTGCCGCAGCTTTTCGGCGAGCCTGATTTCGGTGTGGGCGGGAGTGATGCTGAACAGCAGTTCCATGGGGCTGATTCCGATGTCCATGTTCGGTTAAGGGCGGCAGTCTAGCGGTTTGGGCAAAGCCCGGCCGCTCGCCGCTCAGGCTGGAAACTGCCATACATGCTGTTCCACCCACTCGAACAGGCGCTCGTCGAGTTGCGGTCGGTAGCGGTTGTAGGCGTCCTGGTGGCTGTTGAAGAGCGGATCCTGATTGACTCGTACGGCCAGCGCGCTAGGGCTGTCGCTCCCGGCATGGCTCGCCCTCAGGTGTTTCTGTCGCTGATCGGCCTGTTCCAGGGTGTCCGCCAGGGCGTCCAGTCGCAGGTGCCGGAATTGGGCGATGGCCTGGGGCAGGTGAAAGTGCAGGGCGCTGTCAAAGCCTTCCCAGCCCTCAAAGGCCAGCCACTCGTGGAGCACCATGAAACAGCGCGGCGCCGGTGCCAGCCGTTCCAGCTGCTCGAAGGCCAGCCAGTACTGTCGTTGTAGTTGCTCGGCGACTTCTATGGCCTGGGCGATCAGGTCCAGGGCCCGGCCCTTGTCTCGATGATGTTTGCGCAGGATGCGTTGGGTCAGGGTGAAGCGCGCCTCTTCAATAGCGCTCAAGGCGCGGCCCAGGTCATAGTCGGCGTTGTGCAGCGGCTCCCGGACTTGCTCCAGAGGCAGCCCGGACTTGCTCGCCAGCACTTGCAGCAGCTCGTTCTTGTAGTGCTCGGCGGCCTGCTGGGGGTTGCCTGCACAGCGTTCGAGCAAGGCCTGGGCATGGCGCAGGCTTACGGGGATCAAGCTGCGCAGTTGCTGTATCGCCTGGATTTGCGTCGGGTCCATCGACGGCGTGCCTCGGTGTCTGATTGGGCGGGAGGCCGATTATCCTCCGCGTCGGGGGAGTGTGCTTGTTTAAAGCGAGTGGTTTGCCAGGCAGATTGTGCTGTCAGGTTTTGCGGCCCCTGCGACGGAGTGCCGCCCAGAGCGATCGCAGCCTCGCGGGCTCGGCAGTGGCTACGGGCCAATGTCGATCCAGGATCGATGGTGTCGTGGGTAGTGATCGGTCGGAGGGATGCGGCGATCTTAATGCTGATGAAGTGCGTTGGTGTAGCCGCTGCCGCAGGCTGCGATCGGCCGCGAAGCGGGCGTGGCGATTTCAAGGACGAAGAGCGTCGATGGGAAAACGGCAGGCCGTTTCCAGCAGGCAAAAAAAGGGCTTGGAGAAGAACTCCAAGCCCTCAAAAGGTGAGAGGTGTCTAGTCCCTCGACCTGGTGAGCGGTGCCCTGTCGCCAGGGCGGGCGTTGGTCAGGCTTTGAGCGGGACCAGACGCGGGGCAATCATGTTTTCCGGGCGCAGGATGTCGGCGAGCATGGCGTCGTCGAGCAAGCCTTCTTCGCGCACCAGTTCCAGTACGCCGCGGCCGCTTTCCAGGGCGATGCGGGCGATACGGGTGGCGTTTTCATAGCCGATGTACGGGTTCAGCGCGGTGACCAGGCCGATCGAATGCTCGACCAGTTCGCGGCAGCGCTGCTCGTTGGCGGTGATGCCGGTGATGCAGTGCTCGCGCAGCATGTCCATGGCGCGTTGCAGCAGGCGGATCGAGTCGAAGATCTTGAAGGCGATCAGCGGCTCCATCACGTTCAGTTGCAGCTGGCCGCCTTCGGCCGCGATGGTCAGGGCCAGGTCGTTGCCGATGATCTGGAACGCCACCTGGTTGACCGCTTCCGGGATCACCGGGTTGACCTTGCCGGGCATGATCGAGCTGCCTGGCTGACGCGCTGGCAGGTTGATTTCGTTGATCCCGGTGCGTGGGCCGCTGGATAGCAGGCGCAGGTCGTTGCAGATCTTCGACAGCTTGACCGCGGTGCGCTTGAGCATGCCGGAGAACAGCACGAAGGCGCCCATGTCGGAGGTGGCTTCGATCAGGTCGGCGGCCGGTACCAGCGGCTGGCCGCTGATGGTGGCCAGGCGCTGAACGGCAAGGGCCTGGTAACGCGGGTCGGCGTTGATGCCGGTACCGATGGCGGTACCGCCCAGGTTCACTTCGGTCAGCACCTCAGGCGCCAGAGTCTTCAGGCGGGCCAGGTCTTCGCTCAGGGTGGTGGCGAAGGCACGGAACTCCTGGCCCAGGGTCATTGGCACGGCGTCTTGCAGCTGGGTACGGCCCATCTTCAGGACGTGGCTGAATTCTTCACCCTTGGCGGCGAACGACTGGATCAGGCTGTCGAGGCTGGCCAGCAGCGCGTCGTGGCCCAGCAGCAGACCCAGGCGGATCGCGGTCGGGTAGGCGTCGTTGGTCGACTGCGCCATGTTCACGTCGTTGTTCGGGTGTAGGTACTGGTATTCGCCCTTGCTGTGGCCCATGGCCTCCAGCGCGATGTTGGCGATGACTTCGTTGGCATTCATGTTGGTCGAAGTGCCAGCGCCGCCTTGAATCATGTCCACCACGAACTCTTCGTGGAAATCGCCGCGGATCAGACGGGCACAGGCTTCGCTGATGGCAGCGTGCTTGGCTTCGCTCAGGTGACCCAGCTCGCGGTTGGCGTCAGCAGCTGCCTGCTTGACCATTGCCAGGGCCACGACCAGTTTTGGGTAGTGCGAAATCGGAACACCGGAGAGGCGGAAGTTGTTCACCGCTCGCAGGGTCTGGATGCCGTAATACGCTTGGGCAGGTACTTCGAGTACGCCAAGCAGGTCTTTTTCTGTGCGGAAAGATGCAGCGGAGGACATGATAGAAATCATCTCGATATGGACCCGGTCTGTGCCGGAACGCTGCGAATCCTAGGCCTGTGGGGAAATTTGGGCCAATGCTGTTAAACACTGGCCTATGCATAAACGGCATAATGCCCGTGTGACGCCGCTTGCGTGGCAAGCGTGTGACCTAAAATGGTGCGTTCCCCGGGAGGACGTGATGAATCTGGAAAGCAAATGGCTCGAGGACTTCAGTGCCCTGGCCGCCACCCGCAGCTTCTCGCAGGCCGCCGAACGGCGCTTCGTGACCCAGCCGGCCTTCAGTCGGCGGATCCGCAGCCTGGAAGCGGCGCTGGGGCTGACCCTGGTCAACCGCTCGCGCACGCCGATCGAACTGACGGCGGCGGGGCAGCTGTTCCTGGTGACCGCGCGCACGGTGGTCGAGCAACTGGGCGAAGTGCTGCGGCACTTGCATCACCTCGAAGGCGGGCAGGGCGAAGTGATGCAGGTCGCCGCGGCGCACTCCCTGGCCCTGGGCTTCTTCCCGCGCTGGATCGCCCAGCTGCGTAACGAAGGCTTGAACATCGCCACGCGGCTGGTGGCGACCAACGTCGGCGACGCCGTGCATGCCCTGCGCGAAGGCGGCTGCGACCTGATGCTGGCTTTCTACGACCCGGATTCGGCGATGCAGATGGACCCGGAAATCTTTCCTTCGCTGCACCTGGGGCAGACCGAAATGATGCCGGTGTGCGCGGCGGATGCCACCGGCAAGCCGTTGTTCGACCTGGAAGGCGAGGCCAGCGTGCCGCTGCTGGCGTACAGCGCCGGGGCGTTTCTCGGGCGTTCGGTGAACCAGCTGCTGCGCCAGCGCAACCTGCGCTTTACCACGGTCTATGAAACGGCCATGGCCGACAGCCTCAAGAGCATGGCCCTGGAAGGCCTGGGGATTGCCTGGGTGCCGCACTTGAGCGTGCGCGCCGAACTGGCCCGCGGCGAACTGGTGGTCTGCGGCGGCGCGCAATGGCATGTGCCGCTGGAGATCCGCCTGTACCGCTGCGCCCTGGTGCGCAAGGCCAACGTCCGATTGCTGTGGCGCAAGCTGGAAGGCGGTGCGGCTCAGGGTACAGGCAACACCTGACCTGTAGCCGCTGCCGAAGGCTGCGCTCGGCGCCGCAGGGGCCGCAAAACCTGGCGACGCGGTCTGTCTGAAGGATTGGGAATACCGCCTTTGCGCCGGCTTCGCCGTCGATCGCAGCCTGCGGCAGCGGCTACAGGAATCTGGCAACGATCCTGGCCCATGCTGACTGACCCCAAAGTCAATAAAACCGCCGCTTTGCGCCTGAAACATGGTGTATGACAGATGGTCGGCAAAAGTGCGTTTAACTCACCTTTTTCGGTATACTGCGCGGCCTTCGGCCGGTTCGTCCGGTCACGTTTCGAGTTCAGAACTCGCCGAGTGAAGATCAGGCAAGGCAAGAACAAGCGAGGAAGCGGAGTTGACGTCAGTCAATGAGCATCCGAGTTTGTTTCTGCGTAGCGCCGCAGGCGCCCAGCGTGCAGCCTGATCGAGCGTAGGCAGTTCTGGACCGAAACTAATTCGTACAACAAGCCACGCATACTGCGTGGCTTGTTGTTTTTTGACGCGCCCGCGGGCGCCCAGAGAGAAGAGGCACGACGATGAGTGCACTGGTTGGCGTGATCATGGGCTCCAAGTCCGATTGGTCCACCCTTAGCCACACCGCCGATATGCTGGAAAAGCTCGGCATCCCTTACGAGGTGAAAGTGGTCTCTGCCCACCGCACCCCGGACCTGCTGTTCCAGTACGCCGAAGAGGCCGAAGCGCGTGGCATCGAGGTGATCATCGCCGGTGCCGGTGGCGCGGCCCACCTGCCAGGCATGTGTGCGGCCAAGACCCACCTGCCGGTGCTGGGCGTTCCGGTGCAGTCGTCGATGCTCTCGGGCGTGGACTCGCTGCTCTCCATCGTGCAGATGCCCGCGGGCATTCCGGTCGCCACCCTGGCCATCGGCAAGGCCGGCGCGATCAACGCCGCGCTGCTGTCGGCGAGCATCCTCGGCGCCAAGCATCCGCAATTTCATACCGTGCTGAAAAAATTCCGCGCTGAGCAGACAGACAGCGTCCTGGACAATCCAGACCCACGCGTCGCCTGAGGTTTTTGACGATGAAGATCGGTGTAATCGGTGGCGGCCAGCTGGGTCGCATGTTGGCTCTGGCGGGCACTCCGCTGGGGATGAACTTCGCTTTCCTCGACCCGGCGCCAGATGCCTGTGCCGCTGCCCTGGGCGAACACCTGCGAGCCGATTACGGCGATCAGGATCACCTGCGCCAGCTGGCTGACGAAGTGGACCTGGTGACCTTCGAGTTCGAAAGCGTGCCGGCGGAAACCGTGGCCTTCCTATCGCAGTTCGTCCCGGTCTACCCGAGCGCCGAAGCCCTGCGCATCGCCCGCGATCGCTGGTTCGAGAAGAGCATGTTCAAGGACCTGGGGATTCCCACCCCGGCGTTCGCCGACATCCAGTCGCAAGCCGACCTGGAGGCCGCCGTGGCCAGCATCGGCCTGCCGGCCGTGCTGAAAACCCGCACCCTGGGTTACGACGGCAAGGGCCAGAAAGTCCTGCGCACCCCTGAAGATGTGGTCGGCACCTTCGCCGAGCTGGGCAGCGTGGCCTGCCTGCTGGAGGGCTTCGTGCCGTTCACCGGCGAAGTCTCGCTGATCGCCGTGCGCGCCCGCGATGGCGAAACCCGCTTCTACCCGCTGGTGCACAACACTCACCACAGCGGCATCCTCAAGCTGTCCGTGGCCAGCAGCGATCACCCGCTGCAGGACCTGGCCGAAGACTACTCCAGCCGCGTGCTCAAGCACCTGGACTACGTCGGTGTGATGGCATTCGAGTTCTTTGAAGTCGACGGTGGCCTCAAGGCCAACGAGATCGCGCCACGGGTGCACAACTCCGGGCACTGGACCACCGAAGGCGCCGAGTGCAGCCAGTTCGAAAATCACCTGCGGGCCGTCGCCGGCCTGCCGCTGGGTTCGACCGCCAAGGTCGGCGAGAGCGCGATGATCAACTTCATCGGCGAAGTGCCGGCGGTGGAGGAAGTCATCGCCATCGACGATTGCCACCTGCATCACTACGGCAAGGCCTTCAAGGTCGGGCGCAAGGTCGGTCATGCCAACCTGCGCTGCAAGGACAAGGCGACCCTCGAGGCGCAGATCCTCAAGGTCGAAGCGCTGATCGCCGAATAACTTCCTGGGGCTGCGGTGGAACCAATCGGGGCCGCCGTTCTCTGATGGCAGGATGCCAAGGCGCTAACTAGGTTTTGGCATACCTAACTCATACAGAGGGAAATGCCATGGGAATTATTGGAACCATCTTTATCGGCTTGATCGTTGGCCTGCTGGCTCGCTTCCTGAAACCGGGCGATGACAGCATGGGCTGGATCATGACCATCCTGCTCGGTATCGGCGGTTCGCTGGCGGCCACCTACGGCGGCCAGGCCCTGGGCATCTACCAGGCGGGCCAGGGCGCGGGCTTCATCGGCGCGCTGGTTGGCGCGGTCGTGCTGCTGGTGATCTACGGCCTGGTCAAAAAGAACTGATTTAGCGACAAAGCCCTCTCTGCTGCGCAGGTAGAGAGGGCTAGAATGCCCGGCGTTGTCTTGTCCCTTTCTTGCCGAGCTCCTCCATGCGCCGTCTTCTGTTGACTCTTGTTCTGCTGGGCTCAGGCCTGGCCCATGCCGGCGACCTGCCGGAAACCGACTGGCTCGAACTGATGCCCAAGTCGGACCAGAAAGCCCTCGAGCAAATGCCGGAAATCGATCACAACTCCCCCGAAGCCAATGGCACCTTTACCGAAAAGGGCGGCCTGAAGCAGAGCAAGGGGTTGCCGGCGGTGATGTATTCGACCAAGACCGTGCCGGCCATGAACGGCAAGGACATCCGCATCGGTGGTTATCCGGTGCCGCTGGAGTCCGATGCCAAGGGGCGCAGCACGCTGTTCTTCCTCGTGCCTTACCCGGGCGCCTGCATCCATGTGCCGCCACCGCCGCCCAATCAGTTGGTGCTGGTGCGTTTCCCCAAGGGCGTGAAGCTGGACGACATCTACACGCCGCTGTGGGTGACCGGCCACCTGAAGATCGAGACGGTCAGCAACGACCTGGCCGACGCGGCCTATGCGCTGGATGCGCAGAAAGTGCGGGTGGTGCAGGAGTCGGATCTGTAAGACGGAATACTTGCTTCTGTAGGAGCGAAGCTTGCTCGCGATGGGCGTCAATGATTACGCGGTTCCACTGAATCAATGTTGGCCATTCATCGCGAGCAATCGAGCCTCGACCCGACTGCTCCAGCAGAAAGAACCCGGCGTTACAGCGGTACGCTGGTAACGCTCACACCCAGGGTATGGCTGGCGCCTGGTGTCAGGGTCACCACGTCATCCATCACGTTGGCGGTCTCGATGCACAGCATGCGTTGCCAGCCATCGTCGGCCATGTCGCTGAACTGCTCGGCGCGGGCGATCCACGGGTTCCAGATCACCGCGGAGCGCGAGCCGTTGCTGGTCAGCTGGATGCGTCGCTCCCAGGCCGGGTCGACGATGCTCAGCTGTGGTGGTGGGTCGAGGTAGATGCGGTCGGTCTCGCCCGTGAAATGCAGGTCGCCGGACTGCTGCCGGGTCTTCCAGTCATCCAGGGTCTCGATGTAATTCAGGCCGTCCAGCCCTTCGACATGCACCTTGCGCACATCGCTGACCGCGAAGTAGCTGTGCAGCGCCTGGCTGATGGTGACGCTGTCGTCGCCCAGGTTGTGGCTGGTGAGGTTGATGTGCAGTTGGTCGTCGAGACGGATGCTCAGCTTCAGCTCGACCTGATGCGGCCAGCCGGGCAGCCCGTCCTCGGGGATCGGCAATTGCAATTCCACCAGCAGGCTTTCGCCTTCGGCCTCGATACCCAGCAGTTCCCAGTCGGTGGCGCGGACCAGGCCGTGGGCTCCGGCCGGCTCGCTGCTCTGGCGCATGGCCTGGACGCTTTGCGGGTTGCGCGCGAAATTGCCGAACCATGGCCAGCACACTGGAACGCCGGCGCGTATGCTTTTGCCGGTCTTGAACACGGCCTCGTCGTTGAGCCAGATCAGCGGCGGTTGCCCGGCCAATTGATAGCTGAGGATGTGCGCGCCTTGCTGGGCCACCAGCAGTTCGGCCTGACCGTGGCGGATGCGCCAGCAGTTCAGTTCATCCAGTTTCACCGTTTCAACGTGAGGGGTAGGCATGGTGCTGTTCTCGTTCAAAAGCAGGGCTGCTATGGACCACGTAACCGCCGCCGGGTTTAACCCTTGCCGAATTCAGCGGGCTCTGGGTGGAACCGAGCGGGTGCGGCCGCTGCCGTCGATGGCAACGAACACGAACACCGCCTCGGTGACCTTGCGCCATTCGCTGGACAGCGGATCGTCGCTCCAGACCTCGACCATCATCTGGATCGAGCTGCGACCGATTTCCAGGGTCTGGGTATAAAAGGAAAGCTGCGCGCCGACCGCTACCGGCACCAGGAATGCCATGCGGTCGATGGCGACGGTGGCGACACGCCCGCCGGCCACGCGACTGGCCATGGCGGTGCCCGCCAGGTCCATTTGGGCCACCAGCCAGCCGCCGAAAATATCGCCAAAGCCGTTGGTTTCGCGGGGAAGCGCGGTGATTTGCAGGGCCAGGTCGCCTTGCGGGATCGGATCTTCTTGTTCGAGCTCTATCATGCCGGGGGTGCCTCTGACCCGTGACTCTTCATTGGTACTTCAGGTGAATAGCCGTCTTGAGGAAAAACGATTCAGCCCGAACATACTACGTTCGTCACGTTCTTCGTAAGGCGTACTAAAGGGAAACTCTGCGAAACCGGCTGGCCCAGTCGGCGCCTGGGGCGCCCAGCGGCGTTTTCGCACAGCAACCCTTGCCGGGGGCGGCTTTGCTCCAATGCCTGCGAGTATATCGATCGACAGGCTCCGCGACGACCATCCGGATCTGATTTCGACTGTCAATTGTGCACATCTATGTGCTTTTTCGAACAATTTGCTATCGTGCCGAACCTGCCAGGCCACAACCAGCTCTGTTGCGGCTTCCAGAACCGACTATAAGAGAAGCCCTTGCCATGACCACTGTGCCTTCGAGCGTCGCGCAGCCCGCGCAACCTGCTCGTCCGTTGACCCGCAATGACTACAAGACCCTGTCGCTGTCTGCTTTGGGTGGTGCGCTGGAGTTCTACGATTTCATCATTTTCGTGTTTTTCGCCACGGTGGTCGGCAAGCTGTTCTTCCCCGCGGACATGCCCGAATGGCTGCGCCTGATGCAGACCTTCGGCATCTTCGCCGCTGGCTACCTGGCCCGGCCCCTGGGCGGGATTGTCATGGCGCACTTCGGCGACCTGCTAGGGCGCAAGAAGATGTTCACCCTGAGCATTTTCATGATGGCGGTGCCGACCCTGATCATGGGCCTGCTGCCGACTTACGCGCAGATTGGCATGTGGGCGCCGATCCTCTTGCTGCTGATGCGGGTGATCCAGGGCGCGGCCATCGGCGGTGAAGTGCCGGGCGCCTGGGTGTTCGTTTCCGAGCATGTACCGCAGCGGCATATCGGCTACGCCTGCGGCACCCTGACCTCGGGCCTGACCGCCGGCATCCTCCTGGGCTCGCTGGTGGCCACCGCGATCAACAGCATTTATACCCCGGGCGAAGTCGCCGATTACGCCTGGCGGATTCCTTTCCTGTTGGGCGGCGTGTTCGGCCTGTTCTCGGTGTACCTGCGCCGCTGGCTGCACGAAACTCCGGTGTTCGCCGAGCTGCAACTGCGCAAGGCCCTGGCCGAAGAGGTGCCGCTGCGCGCGGTGCTGCGCGACCACCGCAGCGCGATCATTCTCTCGATGCTGCTGACCTGGCTGCTGTCCGCCGGGATCATTGTGGTGATCCTGATGACCCCGACCGTGCTGCAGACGGTCTATCACTTCAGCCCGACCACCGCGTTGCAGGCCAACAGTCTGGCGATCGTGTTCCTCAGCCTGGGATGCGTGGCGTCCGGTGCGCTGGCCGACCGTTTTGGCGCCGGCCGGGTGTTCGTGTTCGGCAGCGCGCTGCTGCTGGCGACTTCCTGGACCTTCTACCACAGCCTGCTGGATCACCCGGACTGGCTGTTCCCGCTGTACGCACTGACCGGCCTGCTGGTGGGCACCATCGGCGCGGTACCTTATGTGATGGTCAAGGCGTTCCCGGCGGTGGTGCGCTTCAGTGGCCTGTCGTTCTCCTACAACCTGGCCTACGCGATCTTCGGTGGCCTGACGCCGATGGTGGTGACCGCGCTGCTCAAGGAGAGCCCGATGGGCCCGGCCTATTATGTTGCAATTATTTGCAGCATCGGGATCCTGGTCGGCCTGTACCTGTGGAAAAAGGATCGCTGATCCCGGCCATCCTGTAGCCGCAGCCTTCGGCAGCGGCTACAAAGTGCTCTATTAAAGAAAGGCCAGCCTTCCATCGCGAATGCTGGCCTTTCATCTAATTGTCATATTTCAGCCATAGAGTGTTCACACGGCCTACAGATACTTGGCCCGACTTAACACACCCTATCTGCTAGGAGTAAGGCATGAAACTGAAGCGTTTGATGGCGGCAATGACTTTTGTCGCTGCTGGCGTTGCGACTGCCCACGCGGTTGCCGCTGTTGACCCTGCTATCCCGAGCTACACCAAGACCACTGGTGTGTCGGGCAACCTGTCCAGCGTCGGCTCCGATACCCTGGCCAACCTCATGACCCTGTGGGCCGAGCACTACAAGAAAGAATACCCGAACGTAAACATCCAGATTCAGGCCGCTGGCTCCGCCACCGCGCCACCTGCGCTGACCGAAGGCACCTCCAACCTGGGCCCGATGAGCCGCAAGATGAAGGACACCGAACTGGCGGCCTTCGAACAGAAGTACGGCTATAAGCCAACCGCCATCCCGGTTGCCGTGGACGCCCTGGCCGTGTTCGTGCACAAGGACAACCCGATCCAGCACCTGACCATGGAACAGGTTGATGCGATCTTCTCGTCGACCCGCCTGTGCGGCGCCAAGGCCGACGTCAAGACCTGGGGCGACCTGGGCGTGACCGGCGACCTGGCCAACAAGCCGGTCCAGCTGTTCGGCCGTAACTCGGTATCCGGCACCTACGGCTACTTCAAGGAAGAAGCCCTGTGCAAAGGCGACTACAAGCCTAACGTCAACGAACAGCCAGGTTCGGCTTCGGTGGTCCAGTCCATCAGCTCCTCGCTGAACGGCATCGGCTACTCGGGCATCGGCTACAAGACCGCTAGCGTGAAGACCGTGGCCCTGGCCAAGAAAGGCAGCAGCGACTTCATCGAAGACACCGAAGAAAACGCCCTGAACGGCAAGTACCCGCTGTCCCGCTTCCTGTACGTGTACATCAACAAGGCCCCGAACAAGCCTCTGGCCCCGCTGGAAGCCGAGTTCGTGAAACTGGTTCTGTCGAAACAGGGCCAGGAAGTCGTGGTGAAAGACGGTTACATCCCACTGCCAGCCAAAGTCGCCGCCAAGGCACTGGCTGACCTGGGCCTGCAGGAAGGCTCTGCTGTCGTAAAAAAGTAACACCCTAGGTCCGGGCCTGTCCCGGACCTTGTAGGAGCGAGCGGGCTCGCTCCTACACCCCCCATTTTCGATCCGCTGCCAGCTCTGCTACGCGGCGGATTTGTTGCGTCACTGCATTGTCATCTTTCTGTCATACAGGATCGCTAGGGTGTGCGCATGAATGATCTGGCCAACTCCACCATGACTCCGACTTCTCCCCCCAAGCGCATTGACTTCAATACGCCTGAGCTGCAACGCAAGCGCCGCATCCGCGCGCTGAAAGATCGCCTGACCCGCTGGTACGTCCTCGTTGGCGGTCTGGCCGTGCTGGCCGCGATCACCTTGATCTTCTTCTTCCTCGCCTATGTCGTGCTGCCCCTGTTCCAGGGCGCCGACCTGACCGCCAAGGACCCGCTGACCCCGGCCTGGATGCAGGACGCCGGCAAGCCGCTGATGTTCTCCCTGGAAGAGCAGAACCAGGTCGGCATGCGGGTTTCCGACAAGGGCCAGGCGCTGTTCTTCGACATCGACAACGGCGCCGAGCTGCGCCGCGTCGACCTGCCGATTCCGGCTGGCGCTACCGTGACCGCCATCGGCAAGGATCAGCCGGGCAGCCCGCTGGTGGTGGTTGGCCTGTCCAACGGCCAGGCGCTGGTGTTCCGCCACACCTATAAGGTCAGCTACCCGGAAGGCAAGAAAACCATCTCGCCGGCCATCGAATACCCCTACGGCGAAACCCCGATCGTGCTGAACGAGCAGGGCGGCGCCCTGGAGCACGTCAACCTCAACGCCACCGATTCGGCGCTGGTGGTGGCCGGTTCCAGCGGCGCGCAATTGCACGTGCTGCAGCTGACCCGCGAAGAAAACATGATGACCGGCGAGGTCACCAGCGAGCAGAACCGCATCGAGCTGCCGCAGATGACCGAACCGGTCAAGGCCATGTACATCGACCCGCGCCAGCAGTGGCTGTACGTGATCAACGGGCGTGCCCAGGCCGACGTGTTCAGCCTGCGCGACAAGAGCCTCAACGGTCGCTACAAGCTGCTGGAAGACGCCGACAGCGAAGTGACGGCCAGCACCCAGCTGGTGGGCGGCATCTCGCTGATCATCGGTACCTCCAAGGGCGGCCTGGCCCAGTGGTTCATGGCCCGCGACCCGGACGGCGAACTGCGCCTGAAGCAGATCCGCACCTTCCAGATGGGCACCACGCCGATCATCGAGATCACCGCCGAAGAGCGCCGCAAAGGCTTCGTCGCGCTGGACGCCGCAGGCAAGCTCGGCGTGTTCCACAGCACCGCGCACCGCACCCTGCTGGTGGACCAGGTGGTCGAGGGCGAAGGCCTGTTCGGCCTGTCGCCACGGGCCAACCGGGTGATCGTCGAAGCCGGCGGCAAGCTGCAACCGCTGGTGCTCGACAACCCGCACCCGGAAGTGTCCTGGAGCGCGCTGTGGAGCAAGGTCTGGTACGAGAACTACGACGAGCCTAAATACGTCTGGCAATCGACCGCGGCCAACACCGACTTCGAACCCAAGCTGAGCCTCTCGCCCCTGACCTTCGGTACGTTGAAGGCAGCGTTCTACGCGATGCTGCTGGCGGCGCCGCTGGCGGTTGCCGCGGCGATCTACACCGCTTACTTCATGGCGCCGGGCATGCGCCGCAAGGTCAAGCCTGTGATCGAACTGATGGAGGCGATGCCGACGGTGATCCTCGGCTTCTTCGCCGGCCTGTTCCTCGCGCCTTATGTCGAAGGCCATCTGCCGGGCATCTTCAGCCTGCTGATGTTGCTGCCGATCGGCATCCTGGTGGCCGGTTTCATCTTCAGCCGCCTGCCCGAGTCGGTACGCCTCAAGGTGCCGGACGGCTGGGAAAGCGCGATCCTGATCCCGGTGATCATCCTGGTGGGCTGGTTCTCGCTGTACATGAGCCCGTTCATGGAGAACTGGTTCTTCGGCGGCGACATGCGCATGTGGATCTCCCACGACCTGGGCATTACCTACGACCAGCGCAACGCCCTGGTGGTCGGCCTGGCCATGGGCTTCGCGGTAATCCCGAACATCTACTCGATCGCCGAAGACGCCGTGTTCAGCGTTCCACGCGGCCTGACCCTGGGCTCCCTGGCCCTGGGCGCGACCCCGTGGCAGACCATGACCCGCGTGGTGATCCTCACCGCCAGCCCGGGCATCTTCTCGGCGCTGATGATCGGCATGGGCCGCGCGGTCGGCGAAACCATGATCGTGCTGATGGCCACCGGTAACACCCCGGTCATGGAAATGAACCTGTTCGAAGGCCTGCGCACCCTGGCGGCCAACGTCGCGGTGGAAATGCCGGAGTCGGAAGTCGGCGGCAGCCACTACCGCGTGCTGTTCCTCTCGGCGCTGGTGCTGCTGATGTTCACCTTCGTCATGAACACCCTCGCCGAGCTGATCCGTCAGCGTCTGCGCAAGAAATACTCGTCGCTTTAAGAAAGGTAGAAGTCTGTGAAACAGAACTCCCTAAAAGACTGGTTCAAGAGCGGCGCCCCGGGCGTCTGGATCAGCGGTGGCGCGGTGTCCATCGCGGTCATCATGACCATCGGCCTGCTGGCGGTGATCGCCGTGCGCGGCCTGGGCCACTTCTGGCCGGCGGACCTGGTGCATGCCCACTACGACGTACCGGGCCAGGCCAACCACCTGGTCATCGGCGAAGTGGTACAGAAAGAAGAAGTGCCGCGGGCACGCCTGAAGAGCGCCGGCCTGCCGGTGCCGGACGAAGGCCCCGAGTTCATGACCCGCGAGCTGATCAAGGTCGGCAACCGTGACCTGAACGGCAACGACTTCACCTGGATCGTCGGCGACTGGCTGACCAACCAGACCACGCCGCCGGAGCTGATGGCCATCGAGCGGCGCGAGTGGGGCAACTTCTACGGCTACCTGGTCAACGTCAAGCAGGATGGCAAGGTCATCGCCGAAGGCGAAGGGGCCTGGCCGGAACTGCAGGCGCGGATCGAGCGAGTGAACAAGCTGGCTGCCCAGCTCAAGACCCTGGAGAAAGTCGACATCGGCGCGATCAACGCCGGCCTCGAGCGTATCCGCCTGCACGGTCGCAAGCTGGAACTGGACGGCAAGCTCGATGCCGCCGCCCAGGCCGACATGGAAAGCGAGCGCGCCGAGCTGAATGCCCGTTACCAGGACGTCGAGGCCCGCCTGAGCGACCTGCACGCGCAGTTCAATCGCGACAGCCTCACCGCCCGCGATGCCAACGGCAAGGAAGTGGAAATCAGCCTGGGCAAGGTGGTGCATGCCTATCAGCCGAACGGTATGGGCACCCTGACCAAAATGGGTTTCTACTTCAGCAAGGTCTGGGAATTCCTCAGCGACGACCCGCGTGAAGCCAACACCGAAGGCGGCATCTTCCCGGCGATCTTCGGTACGGTGATGATGACCCTGATCATGGCGATGATCGTGACCCCGTTCGGCGTATTGGCCGCGGTGTACCTGCGTGAATACGCCAGGCAGAACACCCTGACCCGGGTGATCCGCATCGCGGTGAACAACCTGGCGGGCGTTCCGGCCATCGTCTACGGCGTGTTCGGCCTGGGCTTCTTCGTCTATGTGCTGGGCGGCTCCCTCGACCGCTTGTTCTTCCCGGAAGCCTTGCCGGCGCCGACCTTCGGTACTCCGGGCCTGCTCTGGGCCTCCCTGACCCTGGCGCTGCTGGCGGTGCCGGTGGTGATCGTGGCCACCGAGGAAGGCCTGGCGCGGATTCCCCGCACCGTGCGTGAAGGTTCCCTGGCCCTTGGCGCGACCAAGGCGGAAACCCTGTGGAAGATCGTGCTGCCGATGGCCAGCCCGGCGATGATGACCGGCATGATCCTCGCCGTGGCCCGTGCCGCCGGTGAAGTGGCGCCGCTGATGCTGGTGGGTGTGGTGAAACTGGCACCGTCGCTGCCGGTGGACGGCAACTACCCGTACCTGCACCTGGACCAGAAGATCATGCACCTGGGCTTCCACATCTACGACGTCGGCTTCCAGAGCCCGAACGTCGAGGCCGCGCGACCGCTGGTGTACGCCACGGCGCTGCTGCTGGTGCTGGTGATCGCGACGCTCAACCTGTCGGCAGTGTGGATTCGCAACCACCTGCGCGAGAAATACAAGGCACTGGATAGCTGATTACCGCCGTCCCCTGTACGGCGTACCGCTGGCCCGATCGACGCGGCCAGCGGCTCACTGAAACGAATTTGTTAGCGTAGGGAGTTACCCATGCAGCAAGAAGCACATACCCACGGCATCAACATGTCGGCCCTGGGCCGCGACAAGCAGAGCCTGAGCCTGGAGCAGGAAACCGTGGCCATCGAAGTCCCGGGCCTGAGCCTGTTCTACGGTGAGAAGCAGGCGCTGTTCGACGTCAGCATGAACATTCCGAAGCAGCGCGTGACCGCCTTCATCGGTCCGTCCGGCTGCGGCAAGTCGACCCTGCTGCGTACCTTCAACCGGATGAACGACCTGGTGGACGGCTGCCGCGTAGAAGGCGAGATCAACCTCTACGGCAACAACATCTACCGCAAGGGCGAAGATGTCGCCGAGCTGCGCCGCCGTGTGGGCATGGTGTTCCAGAAGCCCAACCCGTTCCCGAAGACCATCTACGAGAACGTGGTCTACGGCCTGCGCATCCAGGGCATCAACAAGAAGCGCATCCTCGACGAGGCCGTCGAGTGGGCCCTCAAGGGCGCGGCGCTGTGGGACGAGGTCAAGGACCGCCTGCACGATTCGGCGCTCGGCCTGTCCGGTGGTCAGCAGCAGCGTCTGGTGATCGCCCGTACCATCGCCGTGGAACCGGAAGTGCTGCTGCTCGACGAACCCTGCTCGGCACTCGACCCGATTTCCACCCTGAAGGTCGAAGAACTGATCTACGAACTGAAATCGAAGTTCACCATCGTGATCGTGACCCACAACATGCAACAGGCCGCGCGCGTCTCCGACTACACGGCGTTCATGTACATGGGCAAACTGGTGGAGTTCGGCGACACCGACACGCTGTTCACCAATCCGGCGAAGAAGCAGACCGAAGACTACATCACCGGTCGTTACGGCTAGGAAGCAGCTGCAAGCCGCAAGACTCAAGCGGCAAGGCAGAAATGGTGCGGTACCGGATCAACATTTAACTGCTTGAAGCTTGCAGCTTGAAGCTTGCAACTTTCGCGGAGTGAACAAGATGATTTCGAAGGAAGGCCTTACTCACCACATCTCCCAGCAGTTCAACGCCGAACTCGAGGAGGTGCGCAGCCACCTCCTGGCGATGGGCGGGCTGGTCGAGAAACAAGTCAACGACGCCGTCACCGCGCTGATCGAAGCCGACTCGGGGCTCGCCCAGCAGGTGCGCGAGATCGACGACCAGATCAACCAGATGGAACGCAACATCGACGAAGAATGCCTGCGCATTCTCGCCCGTCGCCAGCCGGCGGCTTCCGACCTGCGCCTGATCATCAGCATCTCCAAGTCGGTGATCGACCTGGAGCGCATCGGCGACGAATCGACCAAGATCGCCCGGCGCGCCATCCAGTTGTGCGAAGAAGGCGAGGCCCCGCGCGGCTACGTGGAAGTGCGGCATATCGGCGACCAGGTGCGCAACATGGTGCGCGATGCGCTGGACGCCTTTGCCCGCTTCGACGCCGACCTGGCGCTGTCGGTGGCCCAGTACGACAAGATCATCGACCGCGAGTACAAGACCGCGCTGCGCGAGCTGGCCACCTACATGATGGAAGATCCGCGCTCGATTTCGCGCGTTCTGAGCATCATCTGGGTGCTGCGCTCCCTGGAGCGGATTGGCGACCACGCGCGCAACATCTCGGAGCTGGTGATTTACCTGGTGCGCGGCACCGATGTGCGCCATCTGGGGCTCAAGCGGATGAAGGAAGAAGTTGAAGGCACAAGTGCCGAAACCGCTAATGTTCCGGGTGAAGCTGACGATAAGTAAGGTTGCCCGAGAGAAGCGCCCGGCCCTTTTGGCCGGGCGTTTTCGTTTATGGGGATCGAACTTGAAAAGCAGCGCCCGCGAACGAAAAGTCCTGGCGTGACTGAAGAGTTTTGGCAAAGTGCCATCAGTAAAGCGTTATGCTAGCCGGGATTTTTAAAGGGGTGGTCGATGAGTAAGGTAAGTGTGTTGGTGGTGGATGACGCTTCGTTCATTCGTGACCTGGTGAAGAAGTGTCTGCGCAACTACTTCCCTGGCATCAAGATCGAGGACGCCATCAACGGCCGTAAAGCCCAGGCCCTGCTGGCCCGTGAAGCCTTCGACCTGGTCCTGTGCGACTGGGAAATGCCGGAAATGTCCGGCCTGGAGCTGCTGACCTGGTGCCGCGGCCAGGAGGCGATGAAGGCCATGCCGTTCATCATGGTCACCAGTCGCGGCGACAAGGAGAACGTGGTGCAGGCGATCCAGGCCGGCGTCTCCGGCTACGTCAGCAAGCCGTTCACCAACGAACAGCTGCTGACCAAGGTCAAACAGGCGCTGAACAAGGTCGGCAAGCTCGACACCCTGATGAACAGCGCGCCGACCAAGATGAACTCGGCGTTCGGCAACGACTCCCTGAGTGCCCTGACCGGTGGCAAGGCCGAAGTCATCGGCGCCGCGCCGGCGGCTGCGGCGGTCAATCCGTTTGCCAAGCCTGCTGTCGTCTCTGCTCCCGCTGCTGCGCCGTCCCGTGGCCTGCTCAACAGCCCGCCGGTCAAGGCGCCGGCTCCCGCCGCCGCTGCGTCCGCTGGTGGTCGCGGGCAGGGCCAGTTGCGCCTGCCCAGCGGTACCCAGCAGTGCGTGATCAAGGCGCTGAGCATCAAGGAGGCGCTGTTGGTGGTGAAGCGCACCGATACGCTGCCGCAGGTACTGGACAGTGCCGTGCTGGACCTGGAACAGGGTGACAATGCCGAAGTGGCACGCCTGAATGGCTATCTGCATGCGGTGGTGGCCTATGAGCCGAAGCCGGACAGCGAGTGGCTGCAGCTGACTTTCCGCTTCGTCGACCAGGATGCGCAGAAGCTCGACTACATCTCCCGCCTGATCGCCCGCGGCACGGCGCAGAAACACTTCGTCCCCGGCGCCTGACGGGTTCCCGCCCCTGTTTCGCGGGCAACCACGCCTCTGTAGGAGCGAGGCTTGCCCGCGATAGCGTCCGTTCTGACGCTGCATTCTCCGGACCGCTGGCCCGACCCCTGTAGCCGCTGCCGCAGGCTGCGATAAGGCCGAAGGCCTTCAGCAATCTCAAACCCCAGCACCCGTTTCGTCGGAGTGCCGCCCCACTCCAGCGCCAGTCTGCGTTTGAATGCGGCGTGAAACCTGCTGCAAACACTTTCCTGTACCACGCTTTTGCACGCTGACGAGGTGGACCCGAGGTGGACCTGGGGCGTGTCGCTCAGCCGTTGTATCCGTTGCTGGATGATGGCTGTGATGTCTTGCAGGCCACGCAGTGCAAGGCGTTGGGGGAGAGACGGTGGTTTGATGCCGTGTGTCCGATTCTCGGTTTTTCAGGTTGATTTATATCTGTACTGATATAGGTTGTGGTCTGTGCTTCCGGCTTTTCTTGTGCCTGGCCACGCTTTGAAACAACCCGGCCGCGCGCTGTGGCGACCGGGTTGTTTAACCTCTCCGGGGTCAGTCACGGGAGAGGTTCGATGCCTAGGCACAAGGATGTGGTGTTTGTCGGGAGCGCGCTCCGGGACCTCCGGGCTTTTCCGCTGGATGCGCGAAGGGCCGCGGGTTTTCAACTGGATCTGTTGCAGCAGGGCGAGCAGCCCTATGACTGCCGGTCGATGAAAGGCGTGGGGCCGGGGGTGTTCGAGATCAGGATCAGTGAGGATTCAGGGGCGTTTCGGGTGTTTTACGTGGCCAACCGGCCCGCGGCCATTTATGTGCTGCACGCCATGCGCAAGACCACCCGCAAGACCGAAGCGCGGGACATCGAGCAGGCTCGGGTCAGACTTCAGGAGATAAGTGCACGCCATGACCGATCACATGCATACCGAGCGTTTCGCCAGTGTCTGGGACGCGCTCGAAGGTTCGCCCCAGGAAGCCGCCAATATGCGCCTGCGCTCCAGGCTCATGCTGGAACTGGGCAAGACCATCAAGGCCTGGGGCGTTTCGCAGAAGGAGGCCGCCCGGCGGCTCAATATCACCCAGCCGCGACTCAGCGACGTGCTCAGCGGCAAGATCAACAAGTTTTCCCTGGATGCGCTGGTCAACCTCTCCGACGCCGCGCAACTGGGCGTCGATATCAGTTTCAGTTCGTCGGCGGTGGAACCTCTGGCGCAGGGTTGATTCATACAAAGTCCACGTCGGGCTGCTAGCCTGACTTCAGGCTTTCTTCAGAATCTTGCCCATGTTCACGCACTTGCTGATTTCCTGCGGTCTGTTGCTGGCTGCTACCTCGGCCATGGCCATGACCATCTACAAGTCCACCGACGCCAATGGCGTGGTGTCCTACAGCGACCGTCCGTCGCCGGGCGCTCAGGTGTTCGTGTTTCGCGATCGCATGGTCGAGCACCTGGAGCGCCAGGTGCGTCTGGACGTCGAGAAGAGCTGGGGCGTGGACAGCGTCTTTGTGCGTAACGACCTGTATGCGCCGGTGGAGATCGAGTTGGGGTTTACCGGCCTGAAGAACATCCGCAGCGCCCCCAGGCAGCCGATTCGCCGGGTACTGCCGGCCCGCAGCCGACAGCGCCTGGCGCAGCTCACGGCGATGCAGGCGGGCAAGCCGCTGATCTATATCCCGCAGTTCCGTTATTCCCTGGGCGACCCTGCAGGCGCCGCCCAGGCCTATCGTTACCCATTGCCCTGGCGTGGCGGCCCCTTTCGCCTGACCCAGGGCGCCAACGGCCGGTACAGCCATTTCGGCCCCAAGAGCCGTTATGCCATGGACATCGCCATGCCCGAGGGCACGCCGATCATCGCGGCGCGGGGCGGGGTGGTGGTGAAGACCGAGAACCGCCAGAGCGGGCGCGGCACCGACCCTTCCGGCAATTTTGTGCGGGTGCTGCACAACGACGGCACCATGGGGGTGTACCTGCACCTCAAGCGCGGCTCGGTAAGGGTGCGTGAAGGCCAGCAGGTCGTGGTGGGCAGCCCGCTGGCACTGTCGGGCAACACCGGCAACAGCAGCGGCCCGCACCTGCACTTCGTGGTGCAGCGCAATACGGGGCTGGGGCTGGTGTCGATTCCCTATCAGTTCAACCAGCCCATCGGCAGCCTGCCGAATTTCGCGCTAGGCAAAAAGTAGCCGTGTAGCCGCTGCCGAAGGCTGCGATCGACCTGGGCGGCACTCCGACGAAGCAGGCGCAGGAGCTTGAGATCGCTGAAGGCCTTCGGCCTTATCGCAGCCTTCGGCAGCGGCTACAGGGTGATCGGTGGAGTAGGTGGTAATCGGGGGAGGGTGATCGCGAGCAGTCGAGCGTCGACCGGCT
Organism: Pseudomonas chlororaphis subsp. aurantiaca; assembly: GCF_013466605.1. Lineage (NCBI taxonomy): Bacteria > Pseudomonadati > Pseudomonadota > Gammaproteobacteria > Pseudomonadales > Pseudomonadaceae > Pseudomonas > Pseudomonas chlororaphis. Next base: position 6,743,013 of record NZ_CP059162.1, on the reverse strand, counting down.
GCTCGCGATGAGGTGTCAGACCGTGCTCAATCGAGCATCAACACCTTGGCCAGGACGATTTTCGGGCCTTTCATCTTCTTGATGATGATGCGCAGGCCTTCGACTTCCATGACCTCTTCTTCTTCCGGTACCCGTTTCAGGGTCTCGTAGACCAGGCCGGCGAGGGTTTCGGCCTCGATATGGTCCAGGTCGATGCCCAGCAGGCGTTCCACCTTGAACAGCGGAGTATCGCCGCGCACCAGCAGTTTGCCGGGCTGGTAGGCGAGGATGCCGCGCTCGGCCTTGCGGTGTTCGTCCTGGATATCGCCGACCAGTACTTCCAGCACGTCTTCCATGGTCAGGTAGCCGATGATCTTGCCGTCGGCTTCCTCCACCAGGGCGAAGTGCGAACCGCCTTTACGGAACTGTTCCAGCAGCTGCGACAGCGGCATGTGCCGGGAAACGCGCTCCAGCGGGCGGGTCAGCTCGGCCAGGTTGAACGATTCGGGAATGTGGTCCAGCGCCGCCAGTTCCAGCAGCAGGTCCTTGATGTGCAGCAGGCCGACGAACTCGTTGCGCTCGCTGTCGTAGACCGGGTAGCGGCTGAACTTGTGGCGGCGGAACAGGGCGAGGATCTGCTTCAGCGGCGCGTTGAATTCCACGCTGATCAGGTCTTCCCGGGAGTTGGCCCAGTCCACCACTTCCAGTTCGCCCATTTCCACGGCCGAGGCCAGTACGCGCATGCCCTGGTCGCTGGGGTCCTGGCCCCGGCTGGAGTGCAGGATCAGCTTCAGTTCTTCGCGGCTGTAGTGGTGCTCGTGATGCGGGCCGGGCTCGCCCTGGCCGGCGATGCGCAGGATGGTGTTGGCGCTGGCGTTGAGCAGGTAGATCGCCGGGTACATCAGCCAGTAGAACAGGTACAGCGGCACCGCCGTCCACAGCGACAGCAGCTCGGGCTTGCGGATCGCCCAGGACTTGGGCGCCAGCTCGCCGACCACGATGTGCAGGTAGGAAATGATGAAGAAGGCGGTAAAGAACGACACGCCCTTGACCACTTCCGGCGAGTCCACGCCCACGGCGCTGAGCAGCGGCGCCAGCAGGTGCGCGAAGGCTGGCTCACCGACCCAGCCAAGGCCGAGGGAGGCCAGGGTGATGCCCAGCTGGCACGCGGAAAGGTAGGCATCCAGCTGGCTGTGTACGGTGCGCAGGATCTGCCCGCGCCAGCCGTTCTTGTGGGCGATGGCCTCGACCCGGGTCGAGCGCAGTTTGACCATGGCGAACTCGGCGGCTACGAAAAAGCCGTTGAGCAGAACCAGGAGCAGTGCAAAAAGAATCATGCCGAAGTCGGCGAAAAGAGACGCGAGGGTAAAACCAGGAGAAGGGTCCATGATGGAGTTTTGCGGGTTCCGTGTATTCGAAAAAGAGAGAAATGCGCGGCGCAATGGCAGGCGCAAGCCAGCCAATGTAGCGGCTGGCAGGGCGATTGCCTAGTGGCGCGTGGCTGTCACCGCTGGTCGGTCAGGGTGTCGGCACGGAATCTTTTCACCTGGGCCGGGGCGAAATGGCAGGTAAAGGTGCTGCCATGGCCCGGTACGCTGCTGATCTCCAGGCGCGCCCGATGGCGCAGCAGCACATGCTTGACGATGGCCAGGCCCAGGCCGGTGCCGCCGGTGTTGGAGTTGCGGCTGGAATCGACCCGATAGAAGCGTTCGGTCAGGCGCGGCAAGTGCTTGTTGTCGATGCCGATCCCCGAATCCTGCACGCTCAGGTGTGCGCCTTGCTCGTCGCCCCACCAGCGGATGCGGATGTTGCCCTCGGCCGGGGTGTATTTCACGGCGTTGAACACCAGGTTGGAAAAGGCGCTGCGCAGTTCCGCCTCGCTGCCCTTGAGCTGGACCTGCGCGTCGGCTTCCAGGGTGATGCGCTGGTTGCGCTCCCCGGACAGCGCCTGGGCATCGCTCTTGATCGATTGCAGCAGCGCATCGATCGGCACCGGCTGGTTGTCCGACGGGTAGTCGGTGGCTTCCAGCTTGGCCAACAGCAGCAGGTCGTTGAGCAGGGTCTGCATGCGCCCGCCTTGCTGCTGCATCTGCTGCAGGGCGCGGCTCCAGCGTGGGTTCACTTCCTCGACGTTGTCGAGCAGGGTTTCCAGGTAGCCGCAGATCACCGTCAGCGGCGTACGCAGCTCGTGGGAGACGTTGGCGATGAAGTCCTTGCGCATCTGTTCCAGCTGATGAATGCGGGTCACATCGCGCACCAGCATCAGGTGTTCGTTGTTGCCGTAGCGGGTGATGTACAGCTGGATACGTACGCGGTCGTTGGTCGGCGAGGGTATTTCCAACGGCTCGTTGTAATTGTCCTGCTCGAAATATTCCTTGAAGCGCGGATGGCGCACCAGGTTGGTCACCGGCTGGCCGCTGTCCTGCGGGGTCTTCAGGCCCAGCAGGGTTTCCGCGGCGCGGTTCCACCATTCCAGGTTGCCGTCGCTGTCGAGCATGATCACCGCGTCCTTCAGCGCCGCGGTGGACTCCTGGACCCGGTCGATCACCGCTTGCAGGCGCCCGCGCACCCGTTGGTCGCGGCGTTGCAGATGATAGATGCTGTCGAACACCTCGCCCCACAGGCCGTAGCCATCGGGCGGTGCTTCATCGGGTTGGTGCAGGCGCAGCCATTCATGCAGGCGCAATAGTTGCTTGAGGGTCCAGGCCAGATAGATCCCCAGGCCGAGGGCCAGGCTCCAGCCGTAGTAACCGCTGATCAGGCCGACCAGCAGGCAGCCGGTGACCAACAGCAGCATGTGGCGAATCAGGGTGCCATGCCAGTTCTGGTTCACTTAACACGCGTCCTTGTAAGCGTCTGGCGAATAAGGGGCCGGCTTCAGGCCTTGGTGGAAAAACGGTAGCCGGTGCCGCGCACGGTTTGTACCAGATTCTCGTAGGCATCGCCCAAGGCTTTGCGCAGGCGGCGGATATGCACGTCGACGGTACGCTCTTCGACGTAGACGTTGCCGCCCCAGACCTGGTCCAGCAACTGGCCGCGGGTGTAGGCGCGTTCCTGGTGGGTCATGAAGAATTGCAGCAGGCGGTATTCGGTCGGGCCCATCTCGGCCGGTTTGCCGTCGATGGTCACGCGGTGGCTGATCGGGTCCAGCAGCAGGCCGCCGACTTCAATCGGCGCCTCGCCGTCGGTCGGGCCGGCGCGGCGCAGCACGGCCTTGAGGCGCGCGACCAGCTCGCGAGGGGAGAACGGCTTGGTGATGTAGTCGTCGGCGCCGACTTCCAGGCCCTGGATCTTGTTGTCCTCTTCGCCCTTGGCGGTGAGCATGATGATCGGGATGTCGCCGGTCAGCTCATCGCGTTTCAGGCGTCGGGCCAGCTCGATGCCGGAGGTGCCGGGCAGCATCCAGTCGAGCAGGATCAGGTCGGGCTTGCGGTCGACGATGATGGCATGGGCCTGCTGGGAGTTCTCCGCCTCCAGGCAGTCGTAGCCGGCCATTTCCAACGCAACGGCGATCATTTCGCGAATGGGCGCTTCGTCGTCAACGATCAGAATGCTCCTGCCAACCATGCTTAATCCTCTTGTCATTTAACTGTCTTGCGCCGCATTAGATAACGGAATTATTGCAGTCGTGTGACAGTATTTTAGGTGCTGGAGCGAGGGCTGCATTCGTGGACTAAGCTTTGGGTCCGAATCCTGACAACCACCAAAGAAGGTTTCTATGACTCAACTCACGCAATCCTGGAAAGCCCTGTTGCTGAGCGCTGCGCTGGCCCTGCCTGGGCTGGCGTTCGCCGCAGAACCGGCAATGGTCAAAGACGGTATGTTCGTCGATCACAAGGGCATGACCTTGTACACCTTTGCCAAGGACGCCGACGGCAAGTCCATGTGCAACGACAAGTGCGCCGCCAACTGGCCGCCGCTGATGGCCGCCAGCGACGACAAGGCCATGGGCGAGTGGACCGTCATCAAGCGTGACGATGGCTCCATGCAGTGGGCCTACGACGGCAAGCCGCTGTACACCTTCGTGATGGACAAGAAAGCCGGTGACATGACCGGCGACGGCAAGATGGACGGCGCCTGGAAAGTGGCCAAGCCTGATTGACCTTGGTGCTTTCATCGCGGGCCAGCCTCTTTCCTGCGCAGGAGTGAGGCTGGCTCGCGATCACGATCCTCAGCGAACCGCGTAATCCACGACTATCCCCAGGAAAATCGCCAACCCTGCCCAGTGGTTATGCAGGAAGGCCTTGAAGCACTTCATCCGGTCGCGATCGCGGGTGTACCAGAACTCCCAGGCAAAACACCCGGCCGCCACCAGCAAGCCCAGGTGGAACCAGACACCCAACTCGAAGCGTGCGCCCGCCAGCAGCAGGCACGCCAGCGCCAGGCCCTGCAGGGTCAGGATGATCACCCGGTCGGCTTCGCCGAACAGGATCGCGGTGGATTTCACCCCGATCTTCAGGTCGTCGTCGCGGTCGGTCATCGCGTAATAGGTGTCATAACCCACGGTCCACAGCAGGTTGGCGATGTACAACAGCCAGGCGGTGGCCGGCAGCTCGCCGGTCTCGGCGGTGAAGGCCATCGGGATGCCCCAGGAGAACGCCGCGCCCAGCACCACTTGCGGGTAATAGGTGTAGCGCTTCATGAAGGGGTAGGTGGCCGCCAGGGCCAGGCCGCCCAGCGACAGCCAGATGGTCGCCGCGTTGGTGCACAGCACCAGCAGGAAGCTGATGAACATCAGCACGGCGAAGAACACCAAGGCTTCCTTGGAGCCGATCTTGCCGCTGACCAGCGGGCGCTGTTCGGTGCGCTTCACGTGGCCGTCGACCTTGCGGTCGGCCCAGTCGTTGATCACGCAGCCGCCAGCCCGGGTGAGGGTCACGCCGAGGACGAAAATCACGATATTGGCCAGCGATGGCGAGCCTTCGCCGGCAATCCACAGGGCCCAGAGGGTCGGCCAGAGCAGCAGGTAGATGCCGATCGGCTTGTCCATGCGGGTCAGCTGGATAAAGTCCCAGGCGCGCGGATTCAGGCGGTTGAGGGATTTGAGCAGGCTCTGATACATCAGCGGTTCTCCGGCTGGGCGCTGACGGCGCTCCACAGGGACGGCAGGAAGATTTCGGCGACCAGCACGCTCAGGGTTGCGCGATCGAAGCGCGAGCGCCGCGCCCAGAGGTCATCGGCTTGCACTTCGTCGGGCAGCCACGGGCGTGGGTAATGGCAGACCTCGATGGGGCGGCGCTGAAAAGCCTGGTCGCAGAACAGCAGTTCGCCCAGCGAGCGGCTGCCCAGTTCGTCCATGTTCAGCCCGCCATCCTGCAGGGCGCTGCGGGCCGCCACGCTGCGGGCGAACACCCAGGCCTGGCCATGGCCGCGCAGATACACCTCGCGTACCCAGCCCTGGCTGCCCGGCGGCAGGTCCAGCGCGGTGCATTCGTCGGCGCGCAGGGTCTGCCAGTCCTCGACCAGCGGCGTCACGCTGAAACCGTCATTGGAGAGACGGGTCAGGCGCCGGGTCAGCGAACCTTCATCGAACAGCCAGTCGAGGGTCTGTGCGTCGGGGAGGGGCGTCAGCCGGCTTTGCGAGAGCCAGTCCGGGGTGGAAAATGGAGCGATTGAGTGCGGCACAGTGGGTCATTATTGGCAGCAAATGAGGCCGCGAGCTTAGCATGGCGACAGGCGATTTTGCCGCAATGGAGCGGCCGCCCGCAGCGAACGTGCTTGCATCCGTCGGTGCTCATCAGTACAAAACGCGCTGGGCCGGACGCGCCCCCTGGCGTCATCCAGAGTCGATTCATCGACCATCCCGCCGGCAACAGCCTGAGAACCTGAGGAAACGCGTAAATGAAAAAGTGGCAATGTGTGGTCTGCGGCCTGATCTACAACGAAGCCGACGGCTGGCCGGACGACGGAATCTTGCCCGGTACCCGCTGGGAAGATGTGCCTGAAGATTGGCTCTGCCCGGATTGCGGAGTCGGCAAAATGGATTTCGAAATGATCGAAATCGGCTGATCACAACCTGGTGATCCCCTGAACCTGAAGGAGTAAGGAATGAACGCACCTGTCGTCATCGTGGGCACCGGGCTGGCCGGCTACAACCTGGCCCGAGAGTTTCGCAAGCTCGATAGCGAAACGCCGCTGCTGCTGATTACCGCAGATGACGGACGTTCCTATTCCAAGCCGATGCTTTCCACCGGCTTCGGCAAGAACAAGGAAGCCGACGGCCTGAGCATGGCCGAACCCGGCGCCATGGCCGAGCAACTGAAGGCCGAGGTGCGCACCCATACCCGCATCAGCGGTATCGACCCTGGCCACAAGCGCCTGTGGATTGGTGAAGAAGCGGTGAACTACCGCGACCTGATCCTCGCCTGGGGCGCGGAAACCGTGCGCGTACCGGTGGAGGGCGATGCCGGCGAACTGATCTTCCCGATCAACGACCTGGAAGATTACGCGCGCTTTCGCGCGGCCGCGGCCGGCAAGCGCCGGGTGTTGCTGCTGGGCGCCGGCCTGATCGGCTGCGAGTTCGCCAACGACCTGATCCTCGGCGGTTATGAGGTGGATCTGGTAGCGCCTTGCGAGCAGGTCATGCCGACGCTGTTGCACCCTGCGGCCGCCGCCGCGGTACAAGCCGGGCTGGAAAGCCTGGGCGCGGGCTTCCACCTGGGGCCGGTGCTCAATCGCCTGCAGCGCACAGCGGATGGCCTCGAGGCGCATCTGTCCGATGGCGAGGTGATTGCCTGCGATCTGGTGGTGTCGGCGATCGGCCTGCGCCCACGCATCGACCTGGCCGCCGCCGCGGGGTTGATGGTCAACCGTGGGGTGGTGGTGGACCGGCATCTCAAGACGTCCCACGCCAACATTTATGCCTTGGGCGACTGCGCCGAGGTCGACGGGCTGAATCTGTTGTACGTCATGCCCCTCATGAGCTGTGCGCGAGCGCTGGCGCAGACCCTGGCGGGTAACCCGACGGCAGTCAGCTACGGCCCGATGCCGATCACCGTGAAAACCCCTGTCTGCCCATTGGTGGTTTCGCCACCGCCACGCGGCCTGGAAGGCGTGTGGACGGTCGAGGGGCAGGGCGCCGACATCAAGGCGCTGTGCCGCGATGCCGGCGGCAAGCTGCTGGGTTATGCCCTGACCGGGGCCGCGGTCATGGAGAAATTGGCCCTGAACAAGGAGCTTCCCGGCTTGTTGGCCTAAATACCGGTCGTTCTGTCGGAATAATCATGCGTTTGCCACTACAAAGGTCGCGCAGAGACTGGCGCCACTCCTAACCGCGTGCCATCCTCACACCCGTCTGCCGCAGAGTAGAGCCTGCGGCGCCTTGGGCGCTGTTCCGGAAGAACAGCACGGACATAACAACAAAAAACCGTCAAAGAGGCTTCACTATGCGTAAACCAGAACTCGCCGCTGCAATTGCTGAAAAAGCGGATCTGACCAAAGAACAGGCCAACCGCGTTCTCAACGCTGTTCTCGAAGAAATCACCGGCGCCCTGCATCGTAAAGACAGCGTCACCCTGGTAGGTTTCGGAACCTTCCTGCAGCGTCACCGTGGCGCCCGTACCGGCAAGAACCCGCAAACCGGTGAGCCGGTGAAGATCAAGGCCAGCAACACCGTAGCCTTCAAGCCAGGCAAATCGCTGAAAGACAGCGTCAATCCATAACTGTTGCGAACTCCCTCGATAGCGGGGAGAACCGTATCGAAAAATGGGCAAGCCGATAACTCGGATGCCCATTTTTTATGGGTGGCTGTTCGGCATATAAAGAGCATGCATGAAGCAAGTTTCGTTAGAACTCCATCTGTACTGTTCAGAAATCATACAGATTGTTCGATAGCAAACTATCGTCTCAAGTGCCATCATATTAATGGCACTTTTCGAAGTTGGGTGTTGTACGCGGACTGCACTTTTTTATAAAAGTTCAAAATTAAGATTGTTCCCGTATCCGGCACTTTTCTACTCTGCCTGGCATTGTCCCTTAGTCATTGAATCGTTCTCTGGTTCATATCGCGCAAGGCTCTGGCCCGCGGATCCTGGCGACTCTGGTTGGAATAGGGATTCAGCTGACTGTCTAAGGGGAACCCCTGTCATATATAAGGCAATCTCTTACGAGCAGCCGATGACAGTTCGTCTTGTCGTTTGAGGGGATGCTTGCTAGTGGCCATCATACTGATTACGATGCGCGCTCTTGAAAGAGCAGGCTCAATTGGATGAGTACGCTCTTCGATACTGTCCCGCACGTGAAAAAAGTCTCGCGTGCGTATAGACCGTAATCTCAAAAAGGCCATGGATGTCCTACTCAAGTAAACTTTCTGCCCATTACCTCGAACTCGCCAAGGCCTCTGTTTCCAAAGAGAGTTTTGCGGGCGAGGACGTTCGCTTCTCCAGCGAATACGAGGCATTGGAAAGTGAGCTGGGCAAAGCCCAATCCATGCACGAAAGTGGTCAGATCGACTGGCTGAAAATCCTCGAAAACAGTGAAACGCTGCTGCGTACCCAGTCCAAGGATCTGCGGGTGGCCGCCTGGCTCACCTGGGCGCTGTATCAGCGTGAATCCTTCCCTGGCCTGCTGGCCGGCCTTGGTCTTCTGCAGCACCTGTGCGAACAGCATTGGGTGCAGATCCACCCCGCCAAACTGCGTACCCGGGCTGCCGCCATCGGCTGGCTGGTGCCGCGTCTCGAGCAGGTGCTGGGCGAAAACATCGCGATCAAGGAGCAACTGCCGCTGTTCCGCCGCCTGGTGGAACACCTGGAAGGGCTCGATACCGTGCTCACCGAGCATCTGGGCGACAACGCGCCCTTGCTGCTGCCGATCTGCCGGCGGCTGTCGACCATGGTCCAGCGCGCCGCCGACAACCAGCCGGAACCCGGCGCCGTGGGCGCGGTGGTGGCCCAGGTCAAGCAGGCCGCGACCCAGCTGTTCACGCCCGGCGCGCCGATCGACAACGAGAAGGAAGCGCAGAAGGCCCTGCGCGCGTTGCAGGAAAACGCCCGCCCGCTGAGCGCCTGGTGGCTCAAGCAGAAGGCCACCGATGTGCGCGCCCTGCGCTTGAACCGCACCATGCTGTGGTTGCCCATCGATGCCGTCCCGGAGCGCAATGCCGAGCAGATCACCGCGTTGCGCGGGCTGCCGGCCGACAAGCTCAAGACCTATCAGGAACGTTTTGCCAACGGGCAGTACGCCGACCTGCTGGTGGAGCTCGAAGCCAGCCTGGCCAGGGCGCCATTCTGGTTCGACGGCCAGCGCATGGTCTGGGAATGCCTGCAGGGGCTGAACGCCGACCAGGCGATGCGCGAAGTGGAGTTTCACTTCGCACTCCTGTTGCAGCGCCTGCCGGGGGTGGTCGAGCTGCGTTTCCATGACGGCGCGCCTTTTGCCGATCCGGCCACTCGCAGCTGGATCAGCGCTCACGTCATGCCCCATCTGCAAAGCGCCAGTGCGCCGCGCAAGGTCGAAGCGACCACCAGCCAGCCGGCCTGGGAAGAAGCCCTCGAAGAGGTCTTGCCGATCCTGCGCAAGGACGGCCTCAAGGCCGCCGTGCAGGTCCTCAAGCAAGGCCTGCAGAACGCCCACGGCGGGCGGGTGCGGTTCTTCTGGCAGTTCAGCCTGGCGCGGCTGTGCTTCATGGCCAAGAAATACGAACTGGCCAAGACCCAGCTCGAAACCCTCGATCAAGAATTACTGAGCTCGGGCCTGCATGCCTGGGAGCCGGATCTTGCGTTGGAAGTGCTGCACCTCCTGCATAGCTGCTGTGAGTTGTTGCCGCAGAACCACGCAGTGCGAGAACGCAAGGAAGAGATTTATCGCAGGCTGTGCCACCTCGACCTCGAAGTGGTACTCGAATAGGCCCCAGGGCCAACAACCGCAAGGAGAAAAGCCATGGCCAAAGAAGGCTCGGTAGCCCCCAAGGAACGCATCAACGTCACCTTCAAACCCGCCACCGGCGGTGCTCAGGAAGAGATTGAACTGCCGTTGAAGCTACTGGCAATCGGTGATTACACCCAGCGCGTGGACGAGCGCAAAGTGGAAGACCGCAAGCCGATCAGCATCGACAAAATGACGTTCGACGAAGTGCTGGCCAAGCAGGAGCTGAGCCTGACGCTGAGCGTGCCTAACCGTCTTCAGGAAGAGGGCGACACCGAAGAGCTGGCGGTCAAGCTGCGCGTCAACTCGATGAAGGACTTCAACCCGGCCAGCCTGGTCGAGCAAGTGCCTGAGCTGAAAAAACTGATGGAACTGCGCGACGCGCTGGTGGCCCTCAAGGGTCCGCTGGGTAACGCCCCTGCATTCCGTAAAGCCATCGAAGGCGTACTCGCCGACGACGAATCGCGCGGTCGTGTACTCGGTGAGCTGGGCCTGAACGCCGCAGCCACCGAAGCCTGAGTCTCCATCAGTCAAGGAAGCCAAACACTATGAGCACTAGTGCAGCACAACAGAAAAGCAACGAGAACGGCGAGTACAGCATTCTCGACAGCATCATCGCCGAAACCCGCCTGACTCCGGACGACGAAGCCTACGACATCGCCAAGCGCGGCGTGTCGGCCTTCATCGAAGAGCTGCTCAAGCCTCAGAACGACGGTGAGCCGGTCAAGAAGGCCATGGTTGACCGCATGATCGCCGAGATCGATGCCAAGCTCAGCCGCCAGATGGACGAAATCCTCCACCACGAAGACTTCCAGTCCCTGGAATCGGCCTGGCGTGGCCTGCAGTTGCTGGTCGACCGCACCAACTTCCGCGAAAACATCAAGATCGAAATCCTCAACGTCTCCAAGCAGGACCTGCTGGACGACTTCGAAGATTCGCCGGAAGTGATGCAGTCTGGCCTGTACAAGCACATCTACACCGCTGAATACGGCCAGTTCGGTGGCCAGCCGGTGGGCGCGATCATCGCCAACTACTTCATGTCGCCAAGTTCGCCAGACGTGAAGCTGATGCAGTACGTGTCCAGCGTTGCCTGCATGTCCCACGCGCCGTTCATCGCCGCGGCCGGTCCGAAATTCTTCGGCCTGGAAAGCTTCACCGGCCTGCCGGACCTGAAGGATCTGAAAGATCACTTCGAAGGCCCGCAATTCGCCAAATGGCAGAGCTTCCGCCAGTCGGAAGACTCGCGCTACATCGGCCTGACCGTACCGCGCTTCCTGCTGCGCAACCCGTACGATCCGGAAGAGAACCCGGTCAAATCCTTCGTCTACAAGGAAACCGTTGCCAACAGCCACGAGCACTACCTGTGGGGCAACACCGCGTACGCTTTCGGTACCAAACTGACCGACAGCTTCGCCAAGTTCCGCTGGTGCCCGAACATCATCGGCCCGCAGAGCGGTGGCGCAGTAGAAGACCTGCCGCTGCACCACTTCGAAAGCATGGGCGAAATCGAAACCAAGATCCCGACTGAGGTCCTGGTTTCCGACCGTCGTGAATACGAACTGGCCGAGGAAGGCTTCATCTCCCTGACCATGCGCAAAGGCAGCGACAACGCGGCGTTCTTCTCCGCCAGCTCGGTGCAGAAGCCGAAGTTCTTCGGCATCAGCGCCGAAGGCAAGGCTGCGGAGCTGAACTACAAGCTCGGCACCCAGCTGCCGTACATGATGATCGTCAACCGCCTGGCTCACTACCTGAAAGTGCTGCAGCGCGAGCAACTCGGTTCGTGGAAAGAACGTACCGACCTCGAGCTGGAACTCAACAAGTGGATCCGCCAGTACGTCGCCGACCAGGAAAACCCGAGCGCCGAAGTCCGTGGCCGTCGTCCGCTGCGCGCCGCGCAGATCATCGTCAGCGATGTGGAAGGTGAGCCGGGCTGGTACCGCGTCAGTCTGAACGTGCGCCCGCACTTCAAGTACATGGGTGCCGATTTCACCCTGTCGCTGGTTGGCAAGCTGGACAAAGAGTAACCAGGAGCTAGGTCATGACCGGATACGGCAGCCTTTTCGAACGCCTGAGTGGCGAGGCCGACAAGCGTGTCGGCTGGAGCCGCGAGGTTTCCGCCATGGCGTCGGTGGCTGCCCATCTGGGCAAGATGCTCAGCACCCGTGCGGGCAGCGTGCAGACGCTGTCCGATTACGGGTTGCCCGATCTCAACGACATGCGCCTGAGTCTGCACGACGCCCTGAGCCAGGCTCGCCTGGCCATCGAAAGCTTCATCGAAGCCTACGAGCCGCGTCTGAGCAATGTGCGTGTCGTTTCCCTGCCGCGTGATCACGACCAGCTCAAGCTGGCTTTCAATATCGAAGGCCTGCTTGAGGTGGACGGGTTCAAGCGCCAGGTCAGTTTTTCCGCGCGCCTGGATGGCAGCGGACAGGTCAAGGTGACATGAAGATGAGCGAAGACCATTTCATTCGTTTGGGCGAGGCGACAAGTCGCGCCGTTGAGCCAGTCAACCATGTTTCATTCGGCACGCCCGATGCCACGATAGGGCTGACCAACCTGCTGGATCTGGACACTCATGAAATCGTTCAGGAAGAAGGCCGGCAGGTTCACCGACTGACCTTCAAAAGTGGCCACAGCGTAACCATCGAGGCCAATGACAAAGCCGTTGAAGTGAAAGGCGCGCGTCTTTCTATCATCGCCGCTACCCAAGCGGTACTGCTGCATGACCCGGCGAAACCTGTTCCCTCGGCAAAGCTGGCAGCGTCACCAACGCTCACGCCACCCCTCTTGCCCATGGGAGGTGAACATGTCCGGTAAACCTGCCGCTCGTGTTTCAGACCCGACCGCTTGCCCATTGCCAGGTCACGGTACCAACCCGATCGCCGCCGGTTCCGGCGATGTGTTTTTCGACGGACTTCCGGCTGCCCGCCAAGGCGATGCCTCGGCCTGTGGCGGCACTATGTCCGGCGCCCTGGCAACCACCGTGCTGATCAATGGCAAGCCGGCGGCCACGGTTGATTCGGTCGGGACTCATGGAAATATCGTTATCGGTGGGTCGGGGACGGTGGTTATCGGAAATTCCCACTCGGCGGCGCCGTTTGTTCCTCCATTACCGCTGATTATTCCTGGACTTGATGAGCAGTTTGCGCTGACAGATGAGGCGGGAGCTCCGATTGCCAATCGCCGATATCTGCTTGTTCGCGAAGATGGCACGCAGGAAGAGGGGATTACCAATGATGCAGGGCTTACTCATCGGCTTGCTCGACATGAGCGAGCAGAGAAAGTCGAAGTCTACGTAGCAGCGGGAAGTTGATGAATGGCCACTGATACCATCAGCACTTCAAGTGGTACTTTCAAAAAAGTCGCTACGGTGCAAAGTTCCCCTACCAAAGAGCTTGTCCCTAAGCCGGTTGTAGTTGAGCAAGGGCTGACCGTATTTTTGGGTGGCGCTGGGATGATTGGTGGTTATAACGCCGACATGATCAATGCATTTACTGAGGTAGGCATCGCCAATTCTGTTTACGGAAACTATTCATCCCTGATCACTGGGGCGGATGAGTATGTCCATCCAATGGTTGATATGCTCGCCGACGCATCGGCGGTTATTTTTTACAATCAGGATAGTAGTCGGCCGGCAGAGTTTGAATATGATCAGTTGGGCGTTGTAAAAGAAAAAACCGATTTGTATGGTTTGGTCGCTGTTAAAAGCACTATGCCGGTTATAGAAAGCCAACCTGCGGATTTCTCCCTTGCTGCCATTGGCATATCAAAAAAGATTCCGACTTCTGGGCAGTTCAATATTGTCGGGTACTCATGGGGGGCGGTAATTGCGGCGCGTAGCGCTATGTATCATGCGCGCAAGGATATTATCGTCGATCACTTGGTTCTCATCGGTGCGCCGATCAATCAGGACTTGAAGGATGCGGTAACCGGGCATCCGAAAATAATCCAAACAATAATTATTGACCTGACAGATAAGGGCGATCCGATTTATGCCGGGATGACGGACGCCGAATTGGTTGGCGTTGCACCCGAGCTTGCGGGGCAGATGTCAGGCGCTAACCAGGGACACTTTTACTATTCAGGGGATGATGCGGACGGTCAATTAAGGCATCGGGAACTTGCAAAGCGGCTTTATGACGAAGGGCTTCGATAAAGTGATGCGATATTTCGTTATCTTCATTTCTCTTGTCATGCTGTCTTTGAGCTTTATCGATCCCAAAGCCCCGTGGGAGGTTAGTATCGACTTTATGGGCTTATTACTCCCTCAGGCGGTGTATACATTTTTTTTCGTGGTTTGTATTTTTCTTTATCTTCCGATGATAGTTGTCGGTTTTTATTATTTTGTAAAAAGTGCAGTTCGTTTGGTCAAGTTTCGAGATTTCAGGGGTGGGTTCGAGCCGTTTATTTTGTTTGCGCTCATTGTGGTGAGTTTGAGCCGGTTCGGCGATTGGGTTGTTTATGAATTTTTTTAACTATCGATTGGGATCGAATTCGATGACTAGGTTCGCCGGCTTCATCCTGCTTTTTGTTTCCTTGAGCGGTTGCGCGGCGCAACAGGTCTACAACAACTATGTGTATGTCGCGAACCGTTGCGGCCAGCCCTTGCAGATGAAGGTGATCAACAGCTCCAACATGCATTCGCTGGAGCGCACGCTGACTTCCGCGGCCGGCTCTCGCGCACTGGTGGCGAGCTTTGCCTCTTATGGCGAAGACGTGATCGAGCAGATCCCGGCCAATTATCTGCTGACGATCAGCGATGCCAACGGTAGCAAAACCATTGACGGTGCCCAGTTGAAACAGCATCTGAGTGGCGTGAAGAAGATCAGTGAAGGGACCCAGCGCGAATGGACTATCGATGACCGCGCTTTCTGTCCTTGACCTGTGCGGTTGTTGAATGTCCTGGCGCTGAAATTTTCTCAAAAACGATAAGCAGGTAAGCACTCGTGTCCTTTAACCACTACTACCAAAGCGAACTCACCGCGCTGCGCCAGCTGGGTCGCCGTTTCGCCGAGCGTAGTCCGGCCCTGGCACCGTTTCTCGGGCAGGCCGGGCGGGACCCGGATGTGGAGCGCCTGCTCGAAGGTTTCGCGTTCCTCACCGGTCGCCTGCGGCAGAAGCTCGATGACGAGCTGCCGGAGCTGAGCCATTCGTTGATGCACCTGCTGTGGCCGAACTACATGCGGCCGTTGCCGGCGTTCAGCATTTTGCAGTTCGACCCGCTGAAGCAGTCCGGGCCGGCCCTGCGTGTGGAGCGTGATACGCCGGTGGAGAGCAAGCCCATCGATGACGTGCGCTGCCGCTTCCGTACCTGCTATCCGACCGAAGTCCTGCCGTTGGACCTGACGGCGCTGAACTACTCGGTGAAAGGCGACGGCGCACTGCTTAGCCTGCGCCTGGAGATGAGCTGCGACGGTCACCTCGGCGAGCTGAACCTGAGCCGCCTGCGCCTGCACCTGGCGGGCGAGCGCTATATCAGCCAGATGCTCTACCTGAGCCTGCTGCGCAACCTCGAAGGCATCGAGCTGGTGCCGCTGGGCATGGACGGCAAGCCGTTCCCGGGTGTCAGTGGCAATGCCATGTCGTTCAAGATGCCCGGCAACCGCGTGCAGCCGGTGGGCTTTGCCGAAGAAGAAGCGTTGATCCCGTACCCGCTGAACACCTTCCGTGGCTATCGCTACCTGCAGGAGTATTTCGCCTTCCAGGACAAGTTCCTGTTCGTCGACCTGAACGGCCTGGACCTGCTCAAGTCGCTGCCGGAGGACACCCTCAAGCAGTTGCACGGCCTTGAGGTGCGCTTCGACATTCGCAAGAGCGGCATCCAGCGCCTGCGGCCGACCCTGGACAACGTGAAGCTGTACTGCACGCCGATCGCCAACCTGTTCAAGCACGACGCGCTGCCGATCCGCCTCGATGGCAAGCAGGACGAGTACCTGTTGCTGCCGGCCGAGTACGACCTGGAAAACTGCGGCGTGTTCTCGGTGGAAACCGTCACCGGCTGGAAGCCCGGCGGCCTGGGTTACCAGGAATATGTGCCGTTCGAATCCTTCGAGCACGACCCGAGTTTCGACGTCCCGCAAAGCCGCCCGCACTACAGCATCCGCCAGCGCTCCTCGTTGCTGCACGACGGCCTGGACACCTACCTGAGCTTCGGCATCCGCCACACCGAGGCCCACGAAACCCTGTCCATCGAGCTGACCTGCACCAACCAGAACCTGCCGCGCCGGCTCAAGCTCGGCGAGATCAACCAGGCGTGCGAGGAAACCCCGGAATTCCTCAGTTTCCGCAACATCACCCCGGCCACTTCGAGCTACGCGCCACCGCTGAATCGTGACTTCCTGTGGAAGCTGATCAGCAACATGTCGCTCAACTACCTGTCGCTGGCCAACGTCGACGCGCTCAAGGTGATTCTCGAAACCTACGACTTGCCGCGCTACTACGACCAGCACCTGGAAAAGGTCAGCAAGCGCCTGCTGGGCGGGCTCAAGTCGATCCGCCACGAACATGTCGACCGGCTGCATCGGGGCCTGCCGCTGCGCGGTCTGCGCACCGAGCTGACCATCGATCCGGAAGGTTATATCGGTGAAGGCGACATGTTCGTCTTCGCTTCGGTTCTCAACGAGTTTTTCGCTCTTTACGCCAGTCTCAACTCGTACCACGAGCTGCGGGTAAAAAGTACACAGGGAGAGGTGTACCAATGGACACCACGTATGGGTCTACAGCCCCTGCTTTAAGCGGGCTGACCCGGGTCATCCGCGAGTACTCGCTGTTCCAGGCCGTGCTGCTGGTGGTGGACCGGCTGCGCGATTCCCACCCGGGCCTGAGCGAAGAGGATCTCTACGACCAGCTGGAATTCCAGGCCAATCCGAGCCTGGGTTTCCCTGGCAGCGACGTCGATCGCGTGGAGTTTTTCGAAGAGCACGGGCAGATGCGCGCGCGCCTGCGGTTCAACCTGATCGGGCTGTTCGGCTCCGGCTCGCCGCTGCCGGCGTTCTACGGTGAGCAGGCCCTGGGTGACAGCGAGGACGGCAACCCGACCCGCAATTTCCTCGACCTGTTCCACCATCGCCTGCAGCGGCTGATGCTGCCGATCTGGCGCAAGTATCGCTACCGCGCCAGCTTCAAGAGCGGCGCGCTCGACCCGTTTTCCGCCCAGCTGTTCGCCCTGATCGGCCTCGGCGGCGAAGACATCCGCAAGGCCAAGGAACTGAACTGGAAGCGCCTGCTGCCGTACCTCGGCCTGCTCAGCCTGCGGGCCCACTCGGCGGCGCTGATCGAGGCCGTGCTGCGTTACTACTTCAAGCATGCGGACCTGGTGATCGAGCAGTGCATCGAGCGGCGGGTGGAGATTCTCGAAGAGCAACGCAACCGCCTGGGTCGCGCCAACAGCCAGCTCGGCGAAGACCTGGTGCTGGGCGAGCGGGTGCGCGACCGCAGCGGCAAGTTCCGCATCCATATCCGCCAGCTCGACTGGCAACGCTTCCACGAGTTCCTGCCGATCGGTTTCGGCTACCAGCCGCTGTGTGCGCTGGTGCGGTTCACCCTGCGTGACCCGCTGGACTACGACATTCGCCTGGTCCTGCGCCAGGAAGAAATCCGCGAACTGCGCATCGGTGAGCAGAACGCCTGTCGCCTGGGGTGGACCAGCTGGCTCGGCCGCGAACGCGCGGACGGCGTGGTGACCCTGGGCAGCAAAATTCATTAAGGACAGATGACATGATCAACGTAGACCTGCAGCAACTGATCCAGGCGCTGGACGCCGAAACCCGCCGCGACCTGGAAAGCTCCGCCGAACGCTGCGTCGCCCGTGGCGGCAGCAAGATCCTGGTCGAAGACCTGTTGCTGGGCCTGCTGGAGCGTCCGCAAGGCCTGCTCGCACGCGCGTTGCAGGACGCCGAAGTGGATGCCGGCGAGCTGAGCGCGGCACTGCAATCGCGGGTCGAGCACAGCGCCTCGCGCAACCCGGTGTTCGCCCCGGAGCTGGTGCAGTGGCTGCAGGACGCCTTGCTGGTGGCCAACCTCGAACTGGGCCAGAGCCAGGTCGAGCAGGCGGCGCTGATCCTCGCCCTGCTGCGTAACCCGATGCGCTACGCCGGTAGCCGTTACCAGTCGCTGCTGGCCAAGCTGAACATCGAACGGCTGAAGGATTTCGCCCTGTCGCAGAAGGAAGAGCCGGCCAGCGGCAAGCCGGCGGCGCCGGGCGAATCGCTGTTGCAGCGCTTTACCCACAACCTGACCCAGCAGGCGCGCGAGGGCAAGCTCGACCCGGTGCTGTGCCGCGATGGCGCGATCCGCCAGATGGTCGACATCCTCGCCCGTCGTCGCAAGAACAACCCGATCGTGGTCGGCGAAGCCGGCGTCGGTAAGACCGCGGTGGTCGAAGGCCTGGCCTCGCGCATCGCCGCCGGTGAAGTGCCGCAGGTGCTCAAGGGCGTCGAGCTGTTGTCGCTGGACATGGGCCTGTTGCAGGCCGGCGCCAGCGTGAAGGGCGAGTTCGAGCGCCGCCTCAAGGGCGTGATCGACGAGGTCAAGGCTTCGCCTAAGCCGATCATTCTGTTTATCGACGAAGCCCACACCCTGATCGGCGCCGGCGGCAACGCGGGCGGTTCCGATGCGGCCAACCTGCTCAAGCCGGCGCTGGCCCGTGGCGAGCTGCGCACCATCGCCGCCACCACTTGGGCCGAGTACAAGAAGTACTTCGAGAAGGACCCGGCCCTGGCCCGTCGCTTCCAGCCGGTGCAGCTGCACGAACCGACCGTCAGCGAGGCGGTGACTATCCTGCGTGGCCTGGCTCAGGTCTACGAGAAGAGCCACGGTATCTACCTGCGCGACGACGCGGTGGTGGCCGCGGCGGAACTGTCGGCCCGCTACCTGGCTGGCCGCCAGCTGCCGGACAAGGCGGTGGACGTGCTCGATACCGCCTGTGCCCGGGTGCGCATCAGCCTGGCGGCGGCGCCGGAGAGCCTGGAACGCCTGCGTGGCGAGCTGGCCGAAGGCGGCCGTCAGCGCCAGGCACTGCGCCGCGATGCCGAAGCCGGCCTGGTGATCGACCAGGAAGCGCTGGACGCGTTGGAAGCCCGTCTGGCCGACGCCGAGGCCGAGCAGCAAGCCCTGGAAACCCTGTGGAGCGAACAACGCACCCTGGCCGAGCGTCTGCTCGAACTGCGCCAGCAACTGGCCAAGGCTCGCGACGCGGCCAACCAGCCGCCGCGGGTGTCGGTGGAAGAAGACGCCGAAGGCACAGTGATCGAAACCCTCGCCGCTGAAGTGGAAGAAGGGCAGAGCGTCGAGGCGCTGGAGGCTGCCCTCAACGAAACCCATCGCGCCCTGAGCGATGCCCAGAGCCAGGAACGCCTGGTCAGCTTCGAAGTCTGCCCGCGCCTGGTGGCCGAAGTGATCAGCGCCTGGACCGGTGTGCCGCTGACGCAACTGGCCCGTGAACACAACGCCAAGGTGGCGAGCTTCGCCACCGACCTGCGCGCGCGCATTCGTGGCCAGGAGCAGGCGGTGCATGCGCTGGACCGCTCGATGCGCGCCACCGCCGCTGGCCTGAACAAGCCGGATGCGCCGGTCGGTGTGTTCCTGCTGGTCGGCCCGAGCGGCGTCGGCAAGACCGAAACCGCCCTGGCCCTGGCCGACCTGCTGTACGGCGGCGATCGCTTTATCACCACCATCAACATGTCCGAGTTCCAGGAGAAGCACACCGTATCGCGCCTGATCGGCGCGCCGCCAGGCTACGTCGGCTACGGCGAAGGCGGCATGCTCACCGAGGCGGTGCGGCAGAAGCCGTATTCGGTGGTGCTGCTCGACGAGGTCGAGAAAGCCGATCCGGACGTGCTCAATCTGTTCTATCAGATCTTCGACAAGGGCGTGGCCAACGACGGCGAAGGGCGCGAGATCGACTTCCGCAACACGCTGATCCTGATGACCTCGAACCTGGCCAGCGACCGCATCAGCGCCCTGTGCGAGAACGGTGAGCGGCCGAGCGCCGAGATCCTGGAAGAGACCATCCGCCCGGTGCTCAGCAAGCACTTCAAGCCGGCGCTGCTGGCGCGCATGCGCGTGGTGCCGTACTACCCGGTGGGCGGCCCGGTGCTGCGCGAGCTGATCGAAATCAAGCTGGGCCGCCTGGGCGAGCGCCTGAACCGTCGCCAGCTGGATTTCACTTACTGCCAGAACCTGGTCGACCACCTGGCCGAGCGCTGCACCCAGAGCGAAAGCGGCGCGCGCCTGATCGACCACTTGCTCGACCTGCACGTACTGCCGCTGGTGGCCGACCGCCTGCTGGACGCCATGGCCACCGGCGAGAACCTCAAGCGCGTACACGCGACGCTCGACAGCGGCGGCGGCGTGACCTGCGAGTTCGCCTGAGGTGGGTGTGATGTTCACTCGTGTACCGCAACCGCTGATCTATGCCGAGGCGCTGCTGGCGCAGTTCGCCAGCCTGTCGCGGGCGGCCGACGGTGGCGCGCTGCTGGGCGATTTCGTGCGCGGCGTGGCCGGGCTCAGCGGTTGCGAGCTGAGCCAGCTGTACCTGCTGGATGCCACCCATACCCGGCTGGGCCTGAGCGCCGAATGCCTGGGCGGCATCCTGCAACCGCGGGAAGCGGCGAGCCTGCCGGCGGACTACAACGGTGAGCAGCTGCTGCAGTTCGCCCTGTGCCAGAACCGCGTGGTGAGCCTGGTGGGGCTGAGCGGCAGCCTGCACGAAACCAGTTTCCTGCCGGCCCGGGACACGCCCTGGCAGTCGCTGCTGTGCGTGCCGCTGGTGAACACGCAAAAGGCCGTCGAGGGCCTGCTGCTGTGCGCCAGTCGCGAGCATATCGACCTGCAGGGTTTCGCCGATTCCATGGGCCAGCTGGGCTCGTTCGTGCTTGGGCAATTGCACCTGCTGCAACGCCTGCGCCGTCCGGTGGGCGACGCAGCGCCCGTGGCCAGCACCCCGGTCAGCGCCAGCGGCTACGGGCTGATCGGCAACAGCACGGCCATGCGCCAGACCTACCAGTTGATCAGCAAGGTGCTGCACAGTCCCTACACCGTGTTGCTGCGTGGCGAGACCGGCACTGGCAAGGAAGTGGTGGCGCGGGCCATCCACGACTACGGTCCGCGGCGCTCTCAGGCGTTCATCGTGCAGAACTGCGCGGCCTTCCCGGAGAACCTGCTGGAGAGCGAGCTGTTCGGCTACCGCAAGGGCGCCTTCACCGGCGCCGATCGCGACCGTCCGGGGCTGTTCGACGCGGCCAATGGCGGCACCCTGTTGCTGGACGAGATCGGCGACATGCCGCTGTCCCTGCAAGCCAAGCTGCTGCGCGTGTTGCAGGAGGGCGAGATCCGTCCGCTGGGTTCCAACGACACCCACAAGATCGACGTGCGCATCATCGCCGCGACCCACCGCGACCTGGCGGTGCTGGTCAGCGAGGGCAAGTTCCGCGAGGACCTGTACTACCGTCTGGCGCAGTTCCCGATCGAATTGCCGGCCTTGCGCCAGCGCGAAGGCGACATCCTCGACCTGGCCCGGCACTTCGCCGACAAGGCCTGCGCTTTCTTGCAGCGCGACCCGGTGAGCTGGTCGGAAACCGCCCTCAATCATCTGTCGGGCTACACCTTCCCGGGCAACGTGCGCGAGCTCAAGGGTCTGGTGGAGCGGGCGGTGTTGCTGTGCGAAGGCGGTGAGCTGCTGGCCGAGCATTTCTCCCTGAGCAGTGAAGCGCTGCCGGAAGAACCCGGCCTGAACCTGCGCGAACGGCTGGAGAAGGTCGAGCGTCACCTGCTGCTCGATTGCCTGCGCAAGAACGACGGCAACCAGACCCTGGCGGCCCGCGAGCTGGGGCTGCCCAGGCGCACGCTGCTGTACCGCCTCGGGCGGTTGAACATCAATCTTGGCGACTTCGAGGGTTAGCGCGACATGACTTTCCCCAGCGCCTTTTTCGTTTCGCCAAGCGTCGCCCGCCAGGGTCGGCGCTTTGTGCATTGTCTACCCATGGAGACCCTCTGATGTCTGTTCGTCACTGGCAAGCCGCCCTGCTGGCTCTGATCGTTCTCAGCGGCCTCGGCGGCTGTAGCGGCAATTACAAATTCAACGACAACACCTATCGCCCATTGGGTGATCCGCAGGCGGTCAATCGCGGCAAGTGACCGCAAGGAGCATCATCATGGAACTGGTTTTCGAAATGCTGAACACCAAGCAGTTCGTGCCCACGGAGTTGAGTAGCAAAACCTTCAAGCAGGCCGGTGGGGTGATCGGACGGGGCGAGGATTGCGACTGGATCATTCCGGACCGCAAGCGTCACCTGTCCAATCACCACGCGATCGTCAGCTACCGCGATGGCATGTTTTTCCTCACCGATACCAGCAGCAACGGTATCCAGGCCAGCGACAGCGGCGCGCGCTTGCGCAAGGGCGAGCCGCAGCGTATCGAGCACGGCAGCGTCTATGTGCTGGGGGACTTCGAGATCCGAGCGCGCCTGGTGCGCGATCCGGCGACCTTCGACGCCGAAGTCGGGCGTCCGCAAGCCGCTGGCAGCATCATTCCCGATGACGCATTCCTCGACCTCGACCCGCTCAACGCGCTGGACCAGCAGGAGCGGGTGTATTCGGAAATCGACGAGCTGACCGCACTCAACACGCCGCGCCAGGAACCACGGCAGCGCGCGGACTATGCGCGGATCGACATGGAAAGCCTGCTGGTGCCAGAACTGGTGGCCCAGCCCGAGGCGCCGGTCGCCGTCGAGCCGGCCCCGGTGGAGCGCCAGCGCGAAGGCTTCTGGGAGCATTTCGGCGCGGCGCTGGGGGTGGACCTCAAAGGTCTCGATCACGACGCCCGCGAAGCCCTGGCGATCGATGCCGCGCGCCTGCTCAAGCAAAGCATCGGCGGCCTGCAGCAGAGCCTGCGCACCCGCAGCGAGCTGAAAAACGAACTGCGCCTGGCCCTGACCACGGCCCAGGGTGGTAGCAAGAACCCGCTCAAGTTCGCCGTGGACGCCAGCGAAGCGCTGGGCATCCTGCTGCAGGGCAACAAGCCCGGCCAGTTGCCGGCCGAGCAGGCGATCTCCCGCGCTTTCCGCGATCTGCAGGCGCACCAGGTGGCGCTGCTGACCGCCAGCCGCGCAGCTGTACGCGGCACCCTCGAGCATTTCTCGCCGCAGCAGCTGACCCTGCGTTTCGAGCGCGACAACAAGCCGTTGCTGGCCACGTCCGGCAGCCGCTGGAGAGCCTACAACCGTTATCACCAGGCCCTGCTCCAGGACGATGACTGGAGCGAACGCCTGCTGGCCCGTGACTTCGCCCAGGCCTACGAAGAACAGATCCGCCTGATCTCCACCCTTCACACCGAACACCAAGGATGATGCGCATGTCTCGCTGCTCGACCCTGTTACTCAAGACGCTGGCTGCGCTGACCGCCCTGGCGTTGCTGGCCGGCTGCTCGTCGCTGTCGCCGTACTCGACCATGACCAAGCTCAACCTCAAGCTGACCGCCAGCGACCAGCTCAACCCGGACCTCAACGGTCGCCCCTCGCCGATCGTGGTGCGGTTGATCGAACTCAAGCATCCGGTGGCCTTCGAGAACGCCGATTTCTTCAGCCTCTACGAGCGCGCCAAGGAGTCCCTGGCACCGGACATGGTGGCCAGCGAAGAACTGGAACTGCGCCCGGGTGAAACCGTGGAACTCAAGCTCAGCGTCGAAGAGGGCAGCCGCTACGTCGGCGTGCTGGCGGCCTACCGCGACCTGTCGGAAACCCAGTGGCGCTATGTGGTCCAGCTCACTCCGGTGGAGCTGACCGAAGCCGATCTGACCCTCGACCAGGCCGGTATCCGCACCAGCAACGCAACGCTCGCCAAGGCGGACAAGTAATCATGAATGTGCATAAAGTCATTTGGCAGGAAGGCATGTTGCTGCGTCCGCAGCACTTCCAGCACAACGATCGCTACTACGACTACCAGATGAAAACCCGCACCCAGTTGCTGGGCAGCTATTCCTGGGGTTTCCTGAGCCTGGAGATCGACCTGCAGTTCCTCAACATGGGCAAGCTGGTGATCAGCCAGGCCTCCGGCATCCTGCCCGACGGCAGCCTGTTCGAGTTGGGTGGCAACACCGAGCCGCTGGCCCTCGACGTGCCGCCGAACACTGGTAATACCCCGGTCTACCTGGCCTTGCCGCTGGTGACCGGCAACCACATCGAGGCGCGCCGTCCGGAGCAGTCCGATGTGCTGGCGCGCTACACCACCTACGAGGCGGAAGTGGCCGACTCCAACGCCGGCGACGATTCCAGCAGCCAGGTCAGCTGCGCCCGGCCGGACTTCCGCCTGCTGCTCGGCGAGCAACAGAGCGACCAGGCCTATGTGAAGCTCAAGCTCTGCGAAGTCCTCGACACCACGCCCGACGGGGTGATCAGCCTCGACCCGGACTTCGTGCCGACCTTCATCCACGCCCATGCCTCGAGCTACCTGCTGTCGTGCCTGAAGGAAGTGATCAGCATGCTCAGCCACCGCGGCGACACCATTGCCGACCGGATCCGCTCCAACGGCAAGGTCGGCGGCGCCGAAGTCGGCGACTTCATGATGCTGCAACTGATCAACCGCACCGAGCTGCTGCTGCGCCACTACCTGGGCCTGGAGCAGGTGCACCCGGAAGAGCTGTACCGCACGCTGCTGACCATGCTCGGCGATCTGGCGACCTTCGCCAGCGACAGCAAGCGGCCGCGCCTGGACAGCCGCTACCAGCACAGCGACCAGGGCGCGAGCTTTCGCAAGTTGATGGACGCGATCCGCCAGGTGCTGTCGATGGTGCTCGAACAGCACGCCATCGAGCTGGTGCTGCAGGCGCGCCAGTACGGGATCATCGTGTCGCCGTTGCACGACCACAAGCTACTGGGCTCGGCCTCGTTCGTCCTGGCCGCCAGCGCCAACTGCGACTCCGAAGAACTGCGCCATCGCTTGCCGGCGCACCTCAAGGTCGGCCCGGTGGAGCGGATTCGCCAGCTGGTCAACCTGCACCTGCCGGGGATCAAGGTCAAACCCTTGCCGGTGGCGCCACGGCAGATCGCGTTCCACTCCAACAAAACCTATTTCATCCTCGAACTCAGTTCCGAAGACCTGGCGCAACTGGAGCGTTCCGGCGGTTTCGCCTTCCACGTGTCCGGCGAATTCGCCGAGCTTGAACTGAAATTCTGGGCCATCAGGAACTGACCGACATGATCAAGGACATGGAACACAACCAGGACGACAAGACCGTCCTGCTCGATCGCCAGGGCCATGGCCCGGCGCAGAGTCCGCTGACCGATTTCGCCGCGCCGCCACGCTTCGAGCAACTGGAAGAACGGATGATCTACGCCGCGCGCCTGCGCCCGGCCGAGGCCTTCAACATCAGCCTGAACGCGCTGGTAGCGGCGGCCTCCGATCTGTTGTCGGAAGTGGTGCGCCTCAAGCACAGCGACACCCGCGAAGACCTGTACGCGCTCAACGAACGCCTGACCTCGGCCCTGAAACTGTTCGAGGTGCGCGCCCTGCACAACGGCGCCGAAAGCAGCCAGGTCATGGCCGCCCGCTACGTGCTGTGCACCGTGGTCGACGAGGCGGTGGTCACCACCCCCTGGGGTAATGAAAGCGAGTGGTCGCAGATGAGCCTGCTCAGCAGCTTCCACAACGAGACCTTTGGTGGCGAGAAGTTCTTCCAGCTGCTGGATCGGTTGTCGAAGAACCCGGTCAAGCACCTGCCGATGCTGGAGCTGATGTACCTGTGCCTGTCGCTGGGCTTCGAGGGCAAGTACCGGGTCATGGCCCGTGGCATGCTCGAACTCGAAGGCATCCGCGATGCGCTGTACCGGCAGATCCGCCAGCTGCGTGGCGACGTGCCGCGCGAGCTGTCGCCGCATTGGGAAGGCCTGCACGACAAGCGCCGCAGCCTGGTGCGCATCGTGCCGTGGTGGATGGTCGCGCTGTTCACGGTGGTCTGCCTGGTGGTGATGTATTCGGGGTTCGCCTGGGTTCTGGGCGAGCAGCGCGAGACCGTTCTGCAACCTTATCAGCAGCTTGACCCGGCCGTGGTCCAGCCCCAGCCGTAATACAGGGACGTGTGATGAAAAACTTCTTCAAGAAAGTCGGCGCCTTCCTGCGCAAGACATGGGTCTGGACGCTGTTGCTGGTGCTGTTCGTGGCACTGCTGGTGTGGTTCGTCGGGCCGCTGCTGGCGGTCAACGACTACAAGTTCTGGGAAAGCGCGACCTCGCGCCTGCTGACCATCAGCGTGCTGTTCCTGATCTGGGGCCTGACCATGGTCTTCGTCAGCTGGCGCGCCGGGATCCGCAAGAAAGAAATGGAAGACAGCGAGGACGGCCAGGAACGCCTGCGCCGTGAAGAGCTGATCGACGAGGAACAGAAAGAGCTGCGCAGCCGCTTCAAGGAAGCCATGCGCACCCTCAAGACCTCCAGCCTGTACCGTGGGCGCAGCGAGCGCTGGCGCAACGACCTGCCGTGGTACCTGCTGATCGGCCCGCAGAGCAGTGGCAAGACCAGCCTGCTGGACTTCTCGGGCCTTGAGTTCCCGATCAACAAGATTGACCGCAAGCTGACCCGCGACACCATCGGCACCCGGCATTGCGACTGGTACTTCGCCGACCACGGCGTGCTGATCGACACCGCCGGCCGCTACCTGACCCAGCCCGACGCGGAAGTTGACGGCAGCGCCTGGGGCACCTTGCTCAACCTGCTGCGCAAGCGCCGTCGCGGGCGTCCGCTCAACGGCGTGCTGGTGACCATTCCGGTGGAACTGCTGCTGAGCGGCAACGAGCAGGACCTCGACACCCTGGCGCGCCAGGTACGCGCGCGCCTGCAGGACGTGCACCAGAAGCTGCACGTCGACGTACCGGTATACCTGGTACTGAGCAAGGCCGACCAGCTGCTGGGCTTCGACGAGTTCTTCGACCAACTGAGCCGCGAGGAAAGCGACCAGGTGCTCGGCACCAGCTTCCGCAAGGAACAGAACGGCACCGACGTCGCGGTGTTGCGCCAGGAGTTCGAAGAGCTGCTGCGCCGCCTGAACAGCCAGGTGATCATGCGCATGCATCAGGAGCGCGACACCCAGCGCCGTGGTCGCATCCTCGATTTCCCGCACCAGCTGGGCCAGATCGGCGAGCGCCTGTGCCTGTTCGTCGACATGGCGTTCACCGGCAACCGCTACCAGCGGGCCAGCCAGCTGCGTGGTTTCTACCTGACCAGCGCGCCGCACCTGACGGAAAAACTCGACCCCGATACCGCCGGCATCGGCGCCAGCCTGGGCATGGCGGCCGGTGTGCTGCCGACCCTGCGCAGCGGTCGTTCGCGCTTCATTCACCACCTGCTGAGCCGGGTGATTTTCCCCGAGGCCGACCTGGCTGGCCTGGACAAGCGCGAGCGCAATCGCATCCATTGGGGCCAGCGTGCGCTGTACGTTGGCGCGCTGGTGGCCCTGGCCTTGTTCGGCCTGCTCTGGGCCGGCGGTTTCTCCGCCAACTACGAGCGCCTGGAAAGCCTGCGCTCCCTGGCGCAGAACTGGAACCAGCAGCGCACCGCGCTGACCGCCCGCGACGACGCGATGGCGGCGCTCAAGACCCTCGACACCAGCTTCGAAGCCACCAAGGTGTTTCCGGCCAAGGGCGACGTCTCGCTGCACGAGCGGGTCGGCCTGTACCAGGGCGAGGAAAGCAACCCGGTGGTGCTCAGCGCCTACGAGCGTGAGCTGCAAGCGCAGCTGCTGCCACGGGTAGCGCAGATGCTGGAAGGGCAGATCCGCAGCAACATGCGCGACCGCGACCGCCTGCTCAACAGCCTGCGGGCGTACCTGATGCTGAACATGCAGGACCGTCGCGATCCGTCCTGGCTCAAGGATTGGGTAGCCAGCGACTGGTCGACGCGCTACGCCGGCAACACCGCGGTGCAGAACGGCCTGAACGCGCACTTCGAACGCCTGCTCAAGCTGCCATTCAGCTACCCGCTCAACGACACGCTGGTGGCCCAGGCGCGCCAGGTGCTGCGCAGCGAGTCGCTGGCCAACGTGGTCTACCGCGTGCTGCGCGAACAGGCGCGGAGCCTGCCGGAGTACCGTCTGAGCCAGCACCTGGGGCCGCAAGGCAGCCTGTTCGTCGGCACCGACTACGCGATCCCGGGTTTCTACACCCAACAGGGTTACCAGCAGTATTTCTCGGTCCAGGGCACGGCGCTGGTCACCGATATCCTGCGTGACAACTGGGTGCTGGGCGAAGGCAGCGGCATCAGCGGCATGGACCTGCGCCGCCTGATGGTGGAGCTGGAACAGCTGTACTTCCGTGACTACGCCAACTTCTGGAGCGAAGCGGTCGGCCAGGTCGGCCTGCAACCGTTCAACGACGCTGGCGAAGGCGCCGATCAGGTCGCCGGCCTGACTTCGGCCAACTCGCCTGTATTGCAACTGCTGGTGGAGGTGCGTGAGAACACCCGCTTCCAGGCCATCGCCGAAAGCGCCGAAGACGTGACCGCCGCGGCGGACAAGGCCGCGGAGAAGGGCGGGGCGCTGGGCAAGGTCGCGGCGGCTGCCGCGGGCAAGGCCCAGGAAGCCTTGGCCAAGAACCTGCCGGACACCGCGAAGAAGTCGCTGCAACGTCGCTTCGAACCGCTGCACCGTCTGCTGGACGACAACAATGGCCCGGCCGCTGACCTGACGCCGGCGCTGCAAGCGCTGAACGACCTGCAACTGCAACTGGCCGGCCTGGCCCGTGCCAGCGCGCCCGAGCAGGCGGCGTTCGAAATGGCCAAGACCCGCATGAGCGGCCAGCGCGATGCCCTGAGCAGCCTGCGCAACGCCTCGGTGCGCCTGCCGCGTCCGGTGAGCGTATGGTTCAACGTGCTGGCGGAAGACACCTGGCGCCTGGTGCTCAACGACTCCTACCAGTACCTCAACCAGCGTTATCAGAGCGAGCTGTACAGCTTCTACGGCAAGGCCATCAGCAAGCGTTACCCGTTCAGCGCCCACAGCACCAGCGATGTCGCCATCAGCGATTTCCGCGAGTTCTTCAAGGCCCAGGGTATCGCCGATCGCTTCTTCGAAACCTACATGCGGCCTTTCGTCAGCGGCGATCCGGGCAACTACCGCCTGCGCAGCATCGATGGCCACAGCCTGCCGATGTCCAAGGTCTACCTCGATCAGATGGCCGCGGCCCAGGTGATCCGCCAGAGCTTCTTCTCGGAGAACCCGGCGGAGCCGCAGGTGCAGTTCAAGCTGGAGCCCTACACCCTGGACCCGGCGGTGAGCCGCTCCGAGTTCCGTTTCGGCGACAAGACCATGGAATACCGCCACGGCCCGATCGTGCCGGTGTCCTTCAAGTGGCCGACCGATGCCGAAGACGGCCGCACCAGCCTGGTGCTGGACAAGATGGCCGGGCGCCCGGTGGGCATCGAAAAGAACACCGGCCCCTGGTCGCTGTTCCGGCTGTTCGACCTGATGCAGACCGAGTACCTGACCGGCCGTGACGTGCTGGTGCTCAAGGCCGACCTGGGCGGCCTGCGTGCCAACTACCTGCTGATGAGCCAGCGCACGCCGAACCCGTTCGACATGGGCGTGCTGCGCACCTTCCGCATGCCGGTGCAGCTCTGATGCTGGTTGCCAGTACCTGGCGCAGCGCGGCGCGCACCGACCCGGGCAAGGTTCGGGCGCGCAACGAAGATGCCTTCCTCGACTGTCCGGAGCAGGGGCTCTGGGTGGTCGCGGACGGCATGGGCGGGCATCAGGGTGGCGACATCGCCAGCCAGTTGATCGTCGCCAGCCTGGCCGAGTTGCCGGCGCAGGACAGTTTCGACGAGCGGCTCAAGGGTCTGCGCCAGTGCCTGCACTGGCTCAACCGGCGCCTGGGCCAGGAGTTGACTGTCACCGCCGAGCGCCACGACAGCATCATGGGCAGCACCGTGGTCGCGCTGTTGCTGGAAGGCGACCGCGCGGCGTGCATCTGGGCCGGCGACAGCCGCTGTTACCTGTGGCGCGGGCAGCGTCTGTACCAGCTGTCCAAGGACCATTCGCTGCAACAGCAACTGATCGACGAGCAGCAGATGAGCGTCGAGCAGGCGCGGGCCCATCCGGCGGCCAATGCCCTGACCCGGGCGGTGGGCGCCAGCGAGCAGCTGACCCTGGATGTGCTGGAGCTGCAGGTCTACCCCGGCGATGCCTTCCTGCTGTGCAGCGACGGCCTGTACCAGGGGCTGACCAGCGACGCGCTGGGCAACGCCTTGAGCCTGGCTTCGCCGCAGGTGGCGCTGGAGCGTCTGTTCGACGGCGCCATGCGTGGCTCGGCACGGGACAACCTGACAGCCGTGGTGATCCGCCAATGAGTGATCTCAAATCCGGTCTGGATAACATCCTGATGAGCGAGGAAGAGGCCAGCAACCTGACCTATTTCGCCTTCGCCAAGGCCAATGAGGCGCCGCGTCCCGTGGCGCCCAAGGCCAAGGCCAAGGGCAAGGGTCGCAATCGCTTCAGGAACCGCTCCCGCTCCAAGGCCAAGGCCGTGGTGCCTGTGGGCGGGCTGCCGGATGTGCTGGCCGGACGTTACCGCCTCGAGCGCCTGCTCGGGGCCGGTGGCATGGGCGCGGTCTACCGCGCGCGGGACCTGCTGCATGAGCAGTTCGGCGATCCCGACCCTTACATAGCGCTCAAAGTCATGAGCGAAGAATTCTCCGAGACGCCGGATGCCAGCGCCTTGCTCTACAGCGAGTTCGCCCTGACCCGACGCCTGCGCCACCCGAACATCGTGCGCTTGCACAGCTTCGAGGTGGACACCCAGTGCCAGCGCGCCTTCATCACCATGGAGCTGATGCGCGGCCTGACCCTGGACAAACTGCTCTGCGAGCGGCCGTTGGGCCTGCCGTGGAAAGAGCTGCGCGATGTGGTGCGGCCACTGCTCGATGCCCTGGCGTACAGCCACGCTCGCGGTGTGCTGCACGGCGACCTGAAGCCGAGCAACGTGATGCTCTGCGAAGACGGCGTGCGGCTGTTCGACTTCGGCCTGAGCCAGGCCGAGGAGGGCGTGCTGCCCGGCCTGCCGCAACTCAGCCGCAGCCGCTTCAACGCCTGGACGCCCGGCTATGCCGCCCCCGAATTGCTGGAGGGCGGGGCCTTGTCGGCCAGCGCCGATCTGTACGCGGTGGCCTGTGTGATCTTTGAGCTGGCCTGCGGCAAACACCCGTATCGCCGGTTGCCGTCGACCCAGGCCCGCGACGAACGCCTGGACCGCACGCTGCAGGCGCCCAAGAACCTTCCCAGACACTGTTGGCCAGCCCTGCGCGCGGCGCTGGCCTTCGACGCGGCGCAACGCAACATCTGCGCCCAAGCATTGCGCGACGCCATGCGCGCGGATTCGTCCTGGCTGCAACGCTGGTTCCATCGGCGTAACGGATGACCACCGAACAGGGAGCAAGCTATGTTCAATCCTTCCAATGAAACCCACTTCAGCCTGACGGTCGACGACTTCCAGGGTGACTTGCAGGTGCTGTCTTTCGAAGGGATCGAAGGCATCAGCCAGCCGTTCCGTTTCGATCTGGAGCTGGTCAGCGAGAACCCCGACCTGGACCTGGAGACGCTGCTGCACAAGCAGGCTTTTCTAGCGTTTGATCCGCAAGGTAGCGGCATCCACGGCCAGATCTACCGCGTGGCCCAGGGCGATGCCGGCAAGCGCCTGACCCGCTACAAGGTGTCGCTGGTGCCGCAGCTGGCCTACCTCGAGCACCGTACCAACCAGCGCATCTACCAGCAGCTGTCGGCGCCGAAGATCATCGCCCTGATCCTCGAAGAGCACGGCATCCAGGGCAACGCCTACCGGTTCCAGCTCGGCACGCCGTGCCCGGACCGCGACTACTGCGTGCAGTACGACGAAACCGACCTGCACTTCATCCAGCGCCTGTGCGAAGAGGAAGGCCTGCATTACCACTTCCAGCACAGCCCGCAAGGCCACCTGCTGGTATTCGGCGACGACCAGACCGTGTTCCCCAAGCTCGGCCAGCCCACCGC
This sequence comes from Pseudomonas chlororaphis subsp. aurantiaca, assembly GCF_013466605.1. Lineage (NCBI taxonomy): Bacteria > Pseudomonadati > Pseudomonadota > Gammaproteobacteria > Pseudomonadales > Pseudomonadaceae > Pseudomonas > Pseudomonas chlororaphis. The sequence goes on along the minus strand of NZ_CP059162.1, from coordinate 6,711,167 downwards.
CTATATCCAGGGCAGCGGCATGGTCGCCGACGAGCCGGTGATCAAGGGTTTCAACCTGCGCCTGGAAACCCGCACCAGTCGTACCACCCGCCGCGACTACGACTTCGAGAAACCGCGCCTGCAACTGGAAGCGGCCTATAGACCCGAGGCCGAAAGCGAAGAACCGGACCTGGAGGACTACGATTACCCGGGCCGTTTCACCGACCGCGCGCGCGGCAAATTCCTCAGCCAGCGCGCCCTCGAACGCCACCGCGCCGACTACCAGCAGGCCGAAGGCTGGGGCGACCAGACACGACTGGTCAGCGGCCATTTCCTGGAATTGTCCGAGCACCCGCGCAGCGAGTGGAACGACCTCTGGCTGCTGACCCATATCGTCCACGAAGGCAAGCAGCCGCAGGTGCTGGAAGAGTCGGTGACCAGCGACACCACCGACAACAAGGACGACTTCCACCAGGGCTATCGCAACCGTTTCCTCGCCACGCCCTGGCAGGTGTTCTACCGTCCGGCCCTGAACCACCCGAAACCGCGCGTGCTCGGTAGCCAGACCGCGGTGGTCACCGGGCCCAAGGGCGAGGAAATCCACTGCGACCAGTACGGGCGGGTCAAGGTGCAGTTCCACTGGGACCGCGAAGGCAAGGCCGACGACAAGACCAGCTGCTGGCTGCGCGTGTCCTCCAGCTGGGCCGGCGACCGCTACGGCGCCATCGTCATCCCGCGTATCGGCATGGAAGTGCTGGTGACCTTCCTCGAAGGCGACCCCGACCAGCCGCTGATCACCGGCTGCCTGTACCACAAGGAACACCCGGTGCCCTACGCCCTGCCGGCGAACAAGACCCGCACCGTCTTCAAGTCCATGAGCTCACCGGGTGGCGCCGGCTACAACGAACTGCGCATCGAAGACAAAAAAGGCGCCGAACAGATCTTCATCCACGCCCAGCGCGACTGGGATGAAAACATCGAACACGACCAGAAAATCCGCATCGGCCACGAACGCCACGACACGGTGGAGAAGAACACCTACACCGAACTCAAGGCCGAAGAACACCGCATCACCCACGTCGACCGCAAGACCGAGACTCGCGTCGACGACCACCTGACCGTGGGCGAAAACCAGCACATCAAACTCGGCACCGCGCAACTGACGAAAGCCGGCCAGGAAATCCACCTCAAGGCCGGCGCCAAGATGGTGATCGAAGCCGGCAGCGAACTGACGATCAAGGCCGGGGGGAGTTTTATCAAACTCGATGCCGGCGGCGTCACGGTGGTGGGGCCGGTGGTGAAGATCAATGCCGGGGGAGCGCCGGGGAGTGGGACGGGGATCGGCATTCTGATGCCGGGCCTGCCGGGGGCGGCCGATGCGGACAAGGCCGGCAGCCTGATGGAGGAGGCATTGGCCAACCCGGCGAAAGAAACCGTGCCGGGTCAACTGTGCATCCGTATTTCCCCGTTGCCCAACATGCCGGGGTATCCGGATGAGCCCTATCAGCTCTACGCCGATGGCGCACTTATCGACAAAGGCTTCAGCGACGAGAAGGGCAATGTGCTTTTCCAGCATATTCCCGGTACCCGCAACTATTCGGTGGAAACGGTGAACGGACACCGTTTCAACCTGGACATGAGCGAAACCTCGACCGAACAGACGCGCCAACGCAGTGAGCGCCTGGGGCGTGAGGGATATCGCGACTTCCCGGGCGCGGCTGCCTCTCTGGAGGCGTTGAGCAGCAGTGAGGCGTTCCGCCAATTGTGGGCGGATCAAAGCGAGCAGAAAGAGTAAAGGAAGCACTCCATGACATACCTCGATCAGAAACTGTCGATCTCGCTTGAAGAAAGCGCCGCAACCCTGACCTCGGATTGGTTCGCCCACAAGAACAATCCGCTAAGCCCGCCACGTCCGGCAGGCAACGTAGTGACGCCGCTGGTGTGTGGCGAGGAGGCCTTCAAGAAGGTCTATGAATGCATCCAGGCAGCTACGAAAAGCATCGACCTCATCAGTTGGGGCTTCGACCCGGGATTGCGTCTCGACCGGGCCTCGACCGACAGCCCCAGTCTGGGAAAACTGCTCAGACAGAAGGCCGAAAGTGGTGTCGAGGTACGGGTACTGATCTGGAACAATCGACTGGCCCAGCTCGGTGAAAACTCGGTGATCGGCGAGGGCTGGAGCGGCGCCGGCGGAACATCGATGGGTTCCGGAATGACCGCGGGCAAGCCGGCTGACACTAGCGCCCTGGGTGAAAAACGGAAAAAGCTGCTGGAAAAACAACAGCAGGAGCAGGCACGACTGGAAAAACTTCCGGCAAACGACGAGGCCGGCCGACGAGCCTCGCGCGACCGTCTGATCGACATCCAGCAAAGCCTGGATGCCCTGGACAGCGGCTACACCAAGGGCCGTGATTCGGGAGGGACGGTTCAAGCCCCGAACGAACAGATCGAGACCCGAGATTGGTATCGCTGGGTCCACAGCCGCGAAGCCCGCAATATCGAGTTTCGTACACGGGATTTCGAGTTCATAGGACAGTTGACCTACGACGATCAGAATGGCCTGCGCATGCACTGGGGACGCCTTGCCATCCTGTGGCGACTGCTCAAGGACGAGTCTCATGATGTGCCCTTCATGCAGATGCTGGCCCTGAGCCTGTTTCCCAGTCATCACCAGAAAACCCTGGTGGTCGACTACATGGACCCGCAAAAGGCGGAAGGTCTCGTGATGGGCCACAACCTGCAGCGCAACTACTGGGACACCACCGCCCACGCCTACGACGATGCAGCCGGCAAGCGCGACCTGGGCTTCGGCCCCTGGCAGGACCTCTCACTGCACGTACTCGGCCCGGTGCTGTTCGACCTCAATCACAACTTCTGCAATGCCTGGGACAAGAGCAGCAGTTGGATACGCCGGGTCTTCAAGGGCACCCTGAATCACGAGCGCTCGTCGGTCAAACCACTGAGCCTGATTCGTGACGGTGGAGAGCCCGCGCAGATTTGCCGGACCCAACCGGAAGAAGGCCCGGAAAAAACCATTCTCGAGGTATATGAAAAGGCTTTGGGCAATGTGCATCAGTACGCCTATATCGAGAACCAGTACTTCCGCTACAAACCGCTGGCCGAACGCCTGAAGAAAGTTGCCGCCGATTACGTCGCCGCCGGCAAACAACAGGACCTGCACCTGTTCGTGGTCACCAACAACCCGGAGAGCGGGCACTTCTCCAGTTCCACCTACGAGATGCTCGACACCCTTGGTCAGGGTGAACTGATGCCTTTGGCCCACCGCGACCTGCTCTACGATCAACGCCAGCTTGCCTATCGCCAGCGCGAACTGAAGGCCCGCGACGCATCACCGACGCGCGATCAGGAACTGGCCAAGGTACAGACGCAAATGAATGAGCAGGGCATCGATCCGAGTCGTGCGGATGAACTCCTGGCCATGGACCCCAACAAACACTACAACCAGGCCGCGGCTCGCGAGCTGGAGCCGGAGATGCTGCCGCCCAAGGGGTTGAAAATCATTGTCGCGACCCTGGTCAGTTGCAAGGACGGCGGCGAAACTGCGACTGCCAAGACACGCGAGCAACGCCAGACCGAACGCGATATCACCGAACACCTCGGCCCGGAACAAGGCATGGCGCAGTACAAGTCCATCTATGTACACAGCAAGCTGCTGCTGGTGGACGACCTGTTCTTCACCCTGGGCTCCGCCAACATCAACGAACGCAGTCTGAACTCCGACTCCGAACTGAATATCGCCATGCCAAGCCCGCAAACCACCCGGACCTGGCGGGAGCGGTTGTGGGGGATGCATTCGGGGAAAGCAATCAATACGAGTAAAAGCAGCTTAAGTGAGAACGTTGCATTTGATTATGAAAATTGGGAACAAGTGGTAACTGATAACTGGAGAAATCAGAAGAAAAACTTACCGCTTAATGGAAATTTGGTCAGATTTTGGGACGTGGTGACACCTTATGCAAAAGCCCTTGATTAAATATTTATCTTTTTTGTTCTTTTGTTTTTTTGGAGCAGCGGCTATGGCTGATGAATTCAAGTGTGTCCATGAAATTAATACGGCTCCCCCTCTTGATCAGCAGGCCGATCAATGGTTCAAGCAGGCAAGGGGCATGAGTAAAGAGAGACTTCCTGACTGGGTAAAAATTGCTGGTCTCTATCAGCAAGCAGTAGATAAAGATCATTGGAAAGCAATGCATAACTTGGCAGAGCTATATCTCCGTGGTGATGGCGTAACCAAAAATACAAACAAGGCCATCGATCTATATTTGCATATGGTCAAACTACAGGTTCCGCTAGGTTATTATGATATGAGCGTAATGACTCAGAGAGGTGTTGGGGTAGTTCAGTCAAACAGAGATGCCATGAACTTTTTGCTCAAGGCGAGTGACTTGGGTAGCCCGTTAGCGCAGACTAGATTGGGTAATATATATATATATGAATTAAACAAAGATAAACTCGGCGAGTCCTATCTGCGTTGCGCAGCGCATCAGAATGATGCTGAGGCGAATTACGAGCTTGCTGCGTACTATAAAGTAGTAGATAAAAACTACCCTGTTGCGATGCACTATTATCAAAATGCTGCGGCTCTAGGTTTGAAAAAAGGCTCTTTATTGATTGAAAATACTTTCAGGGATGGTGACTTTGGTTATGCGAAGAATGAAAAAATAGCAAGTGCTTACAGTGATATCTCTAGTCGGCTATATAAAGATCCTGATCTCCGACTTCCTAATTTGGCCAAAGACTACCCACTTCCACCGCATCCTATTCAAGGCTATCACGCCGACAAAGACATCAACTGGAAGCCGACCGGACGTGATGACGACTATTAAAGCACTGCTGGCTGCTGTGCTATTGGGCAGCAGTGGTTTTTCCATGGCATACGATTTCAAGTGTGTTCATGAAAAAGACACTGCTCCACCCTTGGACCAGCAAGCAGACCAATGGTTTAAACAAGCTCGGGTGCTTAGCAAAGAGCGTCCGGCCGACTGGAGCAAAGTGGCCAGCCTGTACCAACAGGCTGTAGAAAAGAACCATTGGAAAGCGATGCACAATCTTGCAGAGCTATATTTGCGTGGCGATGGGGTTGCTAAGGATACGAACAAGGCGATTGATTTATACCTGAAAATGATACAGGTGCAAGCTCCTCTGGGTTACTACGACATGAGCGTAATGACACAAAGAGGGGTTGGTGTTGTGCGATCGGACAGGAGCGCTGTGCAGTTCTTGATTAGGGCTGCAGATTTGGGAAGTCCTCAAGCTCAAACCAGAATCGGATATATTTATATCTATGATAAGAGAAAGGATGTTGTAGGGCTTGGGTACTTGAGGTGCGCGGAGAAACAGGGTTATGCGGATGCAGCTTATAAACTGGGGTCTTATTATGAAATTGCGGATGAGAACTATCCTGTTTCCATGCATTACTATCAAAGAGCTGCAGCTCTAGGTGAGCGGAAAGGTGCCATGGAAATAGAAGATGTATTTCAAAATGGTAAGTTTTCTTATAATAAAGACAAGAAGACTGAAGATGCATACTACAAAGTATCCAGGGAACTTGCTAAAAATCCAGATTTGCGCTTTCCCAATCTGGCCAAAGATCACCCGCTGCCACCGAACCCTGTGCAGGGCTATCACGCCGACAAAGACATCAACTGGAAGCCAACTGGACGTGATGACGATTATTAGGGGAAAACCCACAACGAGAAATATCCCGAAAAAAATAGCGTCAACGAGCCTATGCGAAGTATCAAAACGGATTGATGAGCTGTCCCGAGAAAGGAGCCGCACAATGCATAAGATATTCACGGTACTGGCGATTTTGCTGCTTGCCATCTCGATATTCAGCGCTTTGCTCGGGCTGGCTGGCATTGCTGGTGGGGCAAGCGGCAGTGGGGGCATTTCCGACTCCGTCGACGTTGCGTTCCTGGTTGCCAAAGTGCTGCTCGCCTTGAGCCTGTTGTCTGGAGTGCTGGCTATTGTCTGGCCCAGGAGTGGATGAGGCTGGAGCAGGTTTCAGGATTCACAGGATTATGAGCAGGTCTCTTCGTGACGACTTATAAAGGCTGCTCGCAAACGAGCGTGACTTGGCAGTCATAATCACCAATAACGCGTTCATCTTCCCTTAACGCTGCATAACGGTGGCGTTCCCCTCCGAAGCCGCTACACTGCGCCAGCCGTTCATTTTTTCTTTGGGGCTTTGCGCATGAAATTTCGTTTTCTGCTGTGGATGATGGGGCTGTTGATGGGCAAGGCCAGCCGGACCAATCCTGCGTTCCAGCAGCAGTTGGGTGACAAGGAACTGGTGTTCCAGCTGCAGACGCTGGACGGCAAGGTGGCGCGGCATTTCCGGGTGAAGGACCAGCGGATTACCAGCAAGTCCGGTGTCTATCCCGAGCCGGCGTTCGCCATTGCCTTTAAAGACGCGGCCTATGGTTTTGCCACGATGCAGGCGAAGAACAAGCAATTGGCCTTTATGACCGGGATTCAGGACAAGTCGATCCAGATCAAGGGCAACCCGGCGCTGGTGATCTGGTTCCAGGGGCTGACCAAGTACCTGAAGCCGAAGAAGGCCAAGCCGAAGGCGTGAGGCCGGTCAGGTAGACCGAGGTGGATTCATCGCGGGCAAGCCTCGCTCCTACGGGAGCGGGGCTTTTTTCTGGGGGTTAGTGCTGGCTGAACTGCGAGGCCAGTTCGCGCAGCAGCACTTCGGCTTCCAGGACTTTGCTGACCACGTCTTCGGCTTTGTCGCGGGACAGGCCGAGGCGTTCGAGCAGGGCGTCAGGGATGTCTTCGACGGGGCCGGAACCGATGCCACGGCTGCGCAGCAGGCGTACGGCCAGGCACACCAGGTTCGGGTATTCGGCGTAGGCGCCGTCGTAGCTCGGGTCGTGCTGGAAGCGCAGGGCGGTGGACAACTCGTCCGGCATATCCCAGTAGCGCATCAGCCAAGCGCCGATCTGCTCGCGGCTGATGCCCAGCAGGTGCTGTTCGACGTAGCTGTGGCACAGGTGCGGGTTGACCTCCAGGTGGCGGCAGATCAGCGAGAAGTGCGGCGGGAAGACGTGGGCCAGCAGCAGGTAGCCGAAGTTGTGCAGCAGGCCGGCGAGGTAGGTCAGGCCAGCTTCCGGGCGCTGGGCGCGCGGCATGGCGCGGGTCAGGCCTTCGATGACGGCGGCGGTGTAGATCGACTGCTGCCAGTACGGCGTGCTGTGTTGCGGGTGGTCCTTGGGCAGGCTCAGGGTCTTGCCCAGGGCCAGGCCCAGCGCCAGGTTGATCACCAGGTCGAAGCCCAGCACGCGGACGATGGCGTCTTCCACCGAGCGGATCTTGCCCGGCGAAGCGTAATAGGGCGAAGCCGCCCAGCTCACCACTTGCGCGGCCAGGGCCGGGTCGGTTTCCACCACGCCGGTGATGTCGTCGATGGTGGCGTTGGGGTCGACCCGCAGCTTGATGATCTTCTGCGCGGTTTCGGCGAGCGGCGGAATCTCGATGGTCGCCTCCAGGCGTTGCTGGATGCGCCGGGCGGTGAAGGCCTGCATGGCCTGGGTGATTTCCTCGCGGTCGTCATCCGGGCGGTCGAGGTTCGGGCGGATGCTGCTCAGGGCTTCGCCGAAGTTGCCGGCGCTGGCCTTGCTCAGCATGCTCTTGAAGGCGTCGCTGGTGATTTCCAGCAGCAGGCCCGGCTCGCCGGAGTTGATCAGCAGGTGCGGCTCGCGCAGCAGGCTTTCTTCATACAGGCAGGGCGAGCTGGTGAGCGCCGGCAGGCCGGGCAGCAGGCTCAGGTTGTGTTTGCCGAGCATGCGCTCCAGGCGTTCCGTGGAGACAGCGGTCAGGCGGCGGCCGGTCAGTTCGGCGAGGCGATTGAGGTCCAGCAGTTGGCTCTGCGGGAACAGCACCATCAGCGCGCCGACGGCGTCGTCCAGCAGGACGGCCTGTACCTTGCGCGCGGCTGGCAGGCCCGGGTGGTCGAGGACTTCCGTGAAGCCGATGTTCAGTTTGCCGAGCAGCAGCCGGATTACAGACGGAGCGTGCGGGGCTGCGGTGGCGAGGGCAACTTCTGTCATGGTCTGTATCCGTTTTCAAACAATTTCAGGAGTATAACCAGCTTGATCGGGGCATTCGCCCCTTAACTGAGACGCTGCTCACACTTGGCCGTATTGCTGCCCGTGGCGCAGCCAGCGTTCCAGCAGCGGGCTGACGTGATGCGGCCAGCGCTCCAGCAAGGCCTGGGCGGCATCGCGCACGGCCGGCAGCAAGTCGGCGTCACGCATCAGGTCGGCGACCTTGAATTGCAGCAGGCCGGTCTGGCGGGTGCCGAGCATCTCGCCGGGACCGCGCAGTTCCAGGTCCTTTTCGGCGATGACAAAACCGTCGTTGGTTTCGCGCATGATGCCCAGGCGCTGGCGGCCGATCTGCGACAAGGGAGGATGGTAGAGCATGACGCAATGGCTGGCGGCGCTGCCCCGACCAACGCGACCGCGCAGTTGATGCAGCTGGGCCAGGCCCAGGCGTTCGGGGTTCTCGATGATCATCAGGCTGGCGTTGGGCACATCGACGCCGACCTCGATCACGGTGGTGGCCACCAATAGTTGCAACTCACCGGCCTTGAACTGGCCCATGACCTCGGCCTTTTCCGCCGGTTTCATGCGCCCGTGGATCAGGCCGACCCGCAGTTCGCCCAGAGCGCTGCTCAGGTCTTCGTAAGTGGTTTCCGCGGCCTGGCAGGTCAGTTCTTCGGATTCCTCGATCAGCGTGCACACCCAATAGGCCTGGCGCCCTTCGGCGCAGGCGGCGCGCACCCGTTCGATGACTTCGACCCGCCGCGAGTCGGTCACCAGCACGGTGTTCACCGGCGTACGGCCAGGGGGCAGTTCGTCGAGGATCGAGGTGTCCAGGTCGGCGTAGGCGCTCATGGCCAGGGTCCGCGGGATCGGCGTGGCGGTCATGATCAGCTGGTGCGGGCACAGGCGCCCGCCCACGCCTTTCTGGCGCAGGGCCAGGCGCTGCTGCACGCCGAAGCGGTGTTGTTCGTCGATGATCACCAACGCCAGGTTCTTGAACTGCACTTCGTCCTGGAACAGCGCGTGGGTGCCGACCACCATCGGCGCGCCGGCGGCGATCTGTTCCAGGGCCGCTGTGCGGTTCTTGCCCTTGAGCTTGCCGGCCAGCCAGGCGACTTCCAGCCCCAGCGGCTCGAGCCAGCGCTTGAAGGTGATGAAGTGCTGCTCGGCGAGGATCTCGGTCGGCGCCATCAGCGCCACCTGGTAGCCGGCCTCCAGCGCCTGCAGGGCGGCGAGGGCGGCGACCACGGTCTTGCCGGCGCCCACGTCGCCCTGGATCAGCCGCAGCATCGGTTCGGGCTGGCTGAGGTCGTAGGCGATCTCGTTGCCGACCCGCTGCTGCGCGCCGGTGGGCGGAAAGCCGAGGTTCTTCAGGTACTGCGCTGGCAGCCGGGTGGCCTTGGGTAGCGCCGGGGCGAGTTGCGAGCGCAGGCTTTCGCGCAGGCGCTGCTGGGACAGCTGATGGGTCAGCAGTTCCTCGAACGCCAGGCGATGCTGTGCCCAATGGTGACCCAGGGCCAGTTCGTCGACATCGGCGTCGGCCGGCGGGTGGTGCAGGTAGCGAATCGCATCGTCCAGCGGCGCCAACTGGTAATCCCGCGCCAGCTCTTGCGGCAGCCAGTCCGGCAGGCTGCGCGGGCCGAGCAGGGCCAGGCTCTGCTGGCACAGCATGCGCAGGCGTTGCTGGGTCAGGCCTTCGGTGAGCGGGTAGATGGGGGTCAGGGTCTGGTCCACGGGCGGCGGTTCATCGCCGCTGATGGCGCGGTATTCCGGGTGGTAGATTTCCAGCCCCGAGGCACCGGGACGGGCTTCGCCATAACAGCGCACGCGGGTGCCGCGCTTGAGGCCTTCCTTCTGCGCGTTGCTGAAATGGTAGAAGCGCAGGCTGAGCCCGCCGGTGCCATCCTGCAGGCGCACCAACAGGCTGCGGCGCTTGCCCATGACCACGTCGGCGCCGCTGACGGTGCCTTCGATCACCGCGTCCTGCCCGGGGCGCAGCGCGCCGATCGGCACTACGCGGGTGCGGTCCTGATAACGCAGGGGCAGGTGGAACAGCACGTCCTGCAGGTTCTCCAGGCCGACCTTGGCCAGCTTTTCGGCCATGGCTTCGCCGACGCCCTTGAGTGCCGTGACCGGCACTTTCGACAGCTCAGTCATCGCGACGGTTTAACTCGCGGCAGGCGGCTTGGCCACCGAACACAGGCGGATCGAGTCGGCGAGGATCTCGATGGCTTTCGGCCGCGGGAAGCTGGCGCGCCAGGCGATCGCCACGGTGCGGAACGGCACGGGCGCGCTCAGCGGCCGCACTTCGATCACGCCCGGAGCGTAGTGATGGCTGTCCACCGCCGAGAGCGGCAGGATCGAGACGCCAAGGCCGGAAGCGACCATGTGGCGAATGGTTTCCAGGGAGCTGGATTCCACCGTGGTGTGCTTGGCGCCGTCGTTGCCTTTGGCCAGGGTCGGGCAGGCCTCGAGTACCTGGTCGCGGAAACAGTGGCCTTCGCCCAGCAGCAACAGGCTCTTGTCGTTGAGCAGGTTGGCGTCGATGCTCTCTTTCTGGGTCCAGGGGTGGGTGCTTGGCATCAGCACGTAGAAGGGTTCGTCGTACAGCGGCAGGGTCAGCACGTCGGCTTCGTTGAACGGCAGGGCGATGATGATCGCGTCCAGTTCGCCGTTGCGCAGCTTGTCGCGCAGCACGTGGGTGAAGTTCTCTTCGATGTACAACGGCATCTGCGGGGCGACCCGGTGCAGTTGCGGGATCAGGTGCGGGAACAGGTAGGGGCCGACGGTGTAGATCGCGCCGACTTTCAGCGGGGCGGTCAGCTGGTTCTTGCCGGCCTGGGCCAGCTCGCGAATGCCCTGGGCCTGTTCGAGGACCTTTTGCGCCTGGGCGACAATGCCTTCGCCGACCGGCGTCAGACGTACCGCACTCTTGCTGCGCTCGAAAATCAGCACACCGAGTTCGTCTTCAAGCTTCTTCACGCCCACCGACAGGGTCGGCTGGCTGACATGGCAACGCTCGGCCGCGTGGCCGAAGTGCTGCTCTTGGGCGAGGGTAACGATGTAGCGTAATTCAGTAAGAGTCATAGCGGACGTCCATGAGGTTGCGGGCCAAGCATACCGGCTGCAATCGATAGACGCACGTTATCAGACTCAATGCGCGCTGTGACACCGGGCAATGCATGCGGGTCATGCCTGGAAAAGCAAAAAGGCACCTTGGGGTGCCTTTTTGCTGGGGATCGCCTGTGGGTCATGCTCAGCGGCGACGTTTCTCCAGGGAGTAAACGAAGGGCGCGACGATCTCGATCGAGCCGTTGTTGAGCATGTCCGCCGGTGGCTTGGGCAGCGGCTGGGCGCGGCGGATCATTTCCAGGGTGGCCCGGTCCAGATCGGCGTTGCCCGAGCGTCCCACCAGCTCATAGGACAGCACGTTGCCTTGGGCGTCGACCACGAAGCGCAGCCGGTTCAGGCCTTCCTTGCCGCGTGCCTGAGCGCCCGGCGGGTACTTCTTGTACTTGGCCAGGTGCGCCAGCAGCGTGCCTTGCCAGCTTTCCTTGGCGGCGATCTGGGCTGGCGAGGGGCCCGGAGCAGGGGCCGAGGACGGTGCCGCGGTGGGTGTCGGCGGAGCGTCGCTGGGCTTCTCTTCGCTCGGCTTTTCCTTCGGCGGTTCCGGCTTTTTCTCCACCGGCTTGGGCGGTTGTGGCTTGGGCTTGGGTTTGACCGGCTTGGGCACGGAAATCGTCGGCTTCGGCGCTTCCGCGAGTTTGGGCAGCGGCAGCTCTTCGACCGGAGCCGGTGGCTGCGGTGGCGTCACGACCTTGGGCGGTGCGGGAGGAGGCGGTGCCGGAAGCGGCGCCAGCTCGACCATCATCGCCTGGGGTGGCAGCTCGACCGGCGTGGGGGAACTCCAGTTGAGCGCGAGCAGGATCGCGACCGCATGGACCCCCAGTACGATGGCCAGGCTACCGCTGTAACGCGTCAGTTTTTGGCGCGTCGTGATCATTTCTTGGTAGCCGTCTCAAGTCCGACCAGGCCGACCTTCAGGTATCCGGCGGCCCGCAGGGCATCCATCACGCTCATCAGGTCGCCGTAATCCACGCCTTTGTCGGCCTGGAAGAAGATCGTCGTGTCTTTTTTGCCCTGGGTCTTGGCGTCGAGGGTGGCGCCGAGGGCTTCGGCTTTCACTTCGTCGTCGCCGAGGTACAGGCGTTGGTCGGCCTTGACGCTGAGAAACACCGGTTTCTCGGGGCGTGGCGCCGGTTTGGCTGTCGAGGCCGGGAGGTCGACCTTGATGTCCACGGTAGCCAGCGGCGCCGCGACCATGAAGATGATCAGCAGCACCAGCATCACGTCGATGAACGGCGTGACGTTGATTTCGTGGTTTTCGGCGAGATCGTCTTCTGCGCCTTCTTTCAAATGCAGGCCCATGGCGGTTTACCCTACTTTGGCCACATGAGGTTGCGCAGAGCGCTCGGCGGTCGGCAGGTGATCGAGATCACGGCTGACCAGCAGCAGGACTTGCGCGGAAGCGTCGGAGACCTGGGCCTTGTAGCCGGCGATGGAGCGGGCGAAGACGTTGTAGATGACTACAGCCGGAATGGCCGCGACCAGACCCAGGGCGGTGGCCAGCAGGGCCTCGGCGATGCCGGGGGCGACGACGGCGAGGTTGGTGGTCTGGGTTTTGGCGATGCCGATGAAGCTGTTCATGATGCCCCACACGGTACCGAACAGGCCGACGAAGGGCGCGGTGGAACCGATGGTGGCGAGCACGCCGGTGCCGCTGCTCATGTTGCGGCCGCAGGCGGCTACCAGGCGCTCGAGGCGGAAGCTGACGCGTTCCTTGATGCCTTCTTTCTCGCGGCTGTTGGCCGACAGGCGCATTTCTTCCAGGGCGTCGTGGACCAGCAGATTGGCCAGGGTGCCTTCTTTGGCGGCGGTGACGCTGGCTTCCTTGAGGGTAGTGGCCTTTTTCAGGGCGAGGATCTCACCGCGCAGGCGACGCTTGGCGCCCATCAGCTCGAAGCCTTTGGCGATCCAGATGGTCCAGGTGATGATCGAGGCGATGGCCAGGCCGATCATCACCAGCTTCACGATGATGTCGGCGTTCTGGTACATGCCCCAAGGGGACAGGTCGTGGGCCATGCCCAGGCTGTTGTCCGCTTCGAGGACTTCAGGTGCGTCTTCGGCCGGCTCGCCTTCGGCAGGTGCCGGCGCCGCGGCATCGGCCGGCGCGTGGGCTGCCGCAGGTGTCGAGGCGCCAGTCGGGGCCTGCTCATCGGCGAAGGCCGCGGTCGGTGCCAGCAGCAGGCTGAACAGCAACGCTGCGGCCGCGCTCATGGCGCGCAGCGGGCTTGGGCGTTGGGTTGGCGAAGCGGAGAATGGATTGCGTGTCATGCTGGCCGGACCTGAGAGGGAAAAGGGTAAGTGTCCTTCTAGGCCTCGCAGGGCCGAGAACAAATGGGTCGTCATTATTGCAACTAATTCTTGTTAACAGAAGTAATAGAGTATCTTTTTTTCTTTGATTGCTAGCCGCTCGTCCATTGCCGACGCTAGTCTGTGCCTTTCTGATAGGAGTTTTCCGATGTCCGCCCCTTCTGTTCTGATCGCTGGCTGCGGTGATGTCGGCAGCCGTCTGGCGAAGCAACTGCTGGCTGAAAACTGGCAGGTCTACGGCCTGCGGCGCACGGTTTCGCAATTGCCGGAAGCTGTGATCGGCGTGGCGGGCGATCTTTTCAGTGAGCAGTGTCCGGCTGCCTGGCCCACCGCGCCGCTGGATTACCTGGTGTACAGCGCGGCCGCCACCGAGCATGACGAGGCGGGCTATCGCGCGGCCTATGTCGAGGGGTTGACCCACGTGCTGGGCTGGCTCAAGCAGAACGGGCAGTCGCCGAAGCGACTGCTGTTCGTTTCCAGCAGCAGCGTCTATGGGCAGAAAGACGGCGAGTGGATCGATGAGGCTTCGCCCGCGCAGGCTGACAGCTATTCCGGCCGGCTGATGCTCGAGGCCGAGCAAGTGGCGTTGCAGAGCGGCATTCCAGCCAGCCTGGTGCGCCTGACCGGGATCTATGGCCCAGGGCGGGAATGGCTGTTGAACCAAGTGCGCCAGGGGTATCGCGTGGCCATCGATCCACCGTTGTATGGCAACCGCATCCACGCCGACGACGCTGCGGGGTTGCTGGCCTTCCTGCTCCAGGCCGATCGGCGTGGCGTGCCGCTTGAGGACTGCTACATCGGGGTCGACGACGCGCCGGTGCCTCTGGCGGAGGTGGTGGGCTGGCTACGCGAGTACCTGGGCGTGACCGAGTGGGCGGACAATTCGAGTGTGCGGCGTTCTGGCAGCAAGCGCTGCAGCAATGCCCGCGCCAGGGCCCTGGGCTGGGAGCCGCGTTATCCGAGTTTTCGCGAGGGGTATGCGGAGATTATCCAGGGGCAGGGCTGAGTTGCAGATAGATAAAGAAAAAGGAGCCTTTGGGCTCCTTTTTGCTGGATCACTGTTTTTCCAGTAGCCACTGGCGCGTACCTGGGGTGAGGGAAGGTACCTCATCCGCCTGGGCGGTGTTGATGGTCTGGAAGATCTCCAGTTGCTCACCGTTACGCGCGAAGATCCACGGGTTGCCCTGGCCGTTGAGCTGCAGCCACAGGTTGTCATAGCCGCCGCTCATCGACGCGCAGTCGCCGGCGAGGCAGAGTGCGTAGCGATCGGCGCCCGGCAGGCCCATGACCTGGCCGTTGGACTGGAACAGCACGGTGCCGCCTTGGCCCGGGCCATTGACGATTTTCCATTCGCCGCCCAGGTAGGCCGAGTACAGTGCGCGCTCGAAGTTGGCGCCCAGTGGCGCGCCTTCCGGGGCCGGGTCCTTGGGACGATCGAAGACCTGTTCCGGCTCGTTGTCGTTGGCTTCTTGCAGCAATTGTTTGCCGTCGCGTTTCAATTCGCTGGCGGAGCTGCCGTAGAAATCGATTTTCCAGGAGCCGGACTCTTCAGCCAGCACCTTGCCTTCGACGTTTTCGAAGCCGTTGGTGTAGCGCGCCTGGCTGGCCTTGGTGTTGACGTCCCATTCCAGGTTCGGGCCGTAGCCTTGCAGGGCTTCGCGCAGCGGTCCGCCTTTGGCGGCGGCGTCGATGGCGACCTGATTGATCCAGGTGCCACTGATGTCACGGTCGGCGGGATCGCTGGCACAGCCGCCGAGGAACAGGGCGCACAACGAGAGGGCTAGCGCTTTGCGCATGAGGAAATCCTTTCAGAACGAAGACGGCGCGGCCTGGGTAGCCGCGCCGGACGTGTTACTCGATGACCAGGATGGCATCCATTTCAACCTGCGCGCCTTTTGGCAGGGCGGCAACGCCGATGGCGGCGCGGGCAGGGTAAGGCTGCTGGAAGTACTTGCCCATGATCTCGTTGACCTTGGCGAAGTGGCTCAGGTCGGTGAGGAAGATGTTGAGCTTGACGATGTCCTTGAACGAACCACCGGCGGCCTCGGCCACGGACTTGAGGTTCTCGAATACCTGGACGGTCTGGGCTTCGAAGCCTTCCACCAGTTCCATGGTCTTTGGATCGAGCGGGATCTGGCCGGACATGTAGACGGTGTTGCCCGCCTTGATCGCCTGGGAATAGGTGCCGATCGCGGCGGGTGCCTTGTCGCTGGTGATAACGGTCTTGGTCATGAATGACTCCTTGTAATGGGCGGGCTGTATAGCGAGCTATGCACGCATGCGAGTGATGCGAATGACCCCGGTCAGGGCGCGCAGTTTCTTGATCACGCGAGCCAGGTGCACGCGGTCGTGCACGCTGACCACCAGTTGGACCACGCTGATGCGACCATCCCGTTCGTCCATGCTGATTTTCTCGATATTGCCGTCGGCCGCGTTGACGCTGCTGGCCAGCAGGGCGATCAGGCCACGCTGGTGTTCCAGCTCGACGCGCAGCTCGACGTTGAATTCGCCGGTGACATCCTTGGCCCACGAAAGCTGGATACATTTTTCCGGGTTGTGGCGGATTTCGCTGATATTGCGGCAGTTGTCCAGGTGCACCACCATCCCCTTGCCCGCGGACAGGTGGCCGACAATCGGGTCGCCCGGGATCGGCGTGCAGCACTTGGCATAGCTCAGGACCAGGCCTTCGGTACCGCGAATGGCCAGCGGACCTTCCGGGCTTGGCAGCTGTTCGCCTTCGCCGAGCAGGCGGCGGGCGACCACATAGGCCATGCGGTTGCCCAGGCCGATGTCTTCCAGCAGGTCTTCTATCAGTTCCAGGCGATACTCGGTGAGCATCGCTTGCACGCGTTCGGCGGGGATCTTTTCCAGCGCGCTGTCGAAACCGTTGAGTACCTTGTTCAGCAGGCGCTCGCCCAGGCTGATGGACTCGGAGCGGCGTTGCAGTTTCAGGGCGTGGCGAATGTGGGTGCGAGCCTTGCCGGTGACCACGAAGTTGAGCCAGGCCGGGTTGGGGCGCGCGCCCGGGGCGCTGACGATTTCCACGGTGGAGCCGCTTTGCAGCGGTTCGGACAGCGGCGCCAGACGGCGATTGATACGACAGGCGATGCAGCTGTTGCCGACGTCGGTGTGCACCGCGTAGGCGAAGTCCACTGCGGTGGAGCCTTTGGGCAGCTCCATGATCCGGCCCTTCGGCGTGAACACGTAGACCTCGTCCGGGAACAGGTCGATCTTCACGCTCTCGATGAATTCCAGGGAGTTGCCGGCGCGTTGTTGCATCTCCAGCACGCCCTTGACCCACTGGCGGGCCCGGGCATGAGTGCCCTTTGGCTGCTCGTCGCCGCTGGATTTGTACAGCCAGTGGGCGGCGATGCCGTTGTTGGCCATCTCTTCCATTTCGCGGGTGCGGATCTGGATTTCGATCGGAACGCCGTGCATGCCGAATAGCGTGGTGTGCAGCGACTGGTAGCCGTTGGCCTTGGGGATCGCGATGTAATCCTTGAAGCGACCCGGCAGCGGCTTGTACAGGTTGTGTACGGCGCCGAGCACGCGGTAGCAGGTGTCGACCTTGTCGACGATGATCCGGAACGCATAGACGTCCATGATCTCGTTGAAGGCCCGGCGTTTGCCGCGCATCTTTTTATAGATGCCATACAAGTGCTTCTGGCGGCCGCTGACTTCGCCCTGAATGCCGTCGATGGCCAGGCAGTGGCTCAGGGATTCTTCGATCTTGTTGACGATTTCCTTGCGGTTGCCCCGGGCGCGCTTGACCGCCTGGTAGATCCGCGCGGAACGCATCGGATGCATGGCCTTGAACCCGAGGTCTTCGAACTCGATGCGGATGCTGTGCATGCCCAGGCGGTTGGCGATGGGCGCGTAGATCTCCAGGGTTTCCTTGGCGATCCGCCGGCGTTTTTCACCGGACAGTACTTCCAGGGTGCGCATGTTGTGCAGGCGGTCGGCCAGCTTGACCAGGATCACGCGAATGTCGCGCGCCATGGCCATGGCCATCTTCTGGAAGTTTTCCGCTTGGGCTTCGGCCTTGGTCTCGAAATTCATCTGGGTCAGTTTGCTGACCCCGTCGACCAGTTCGGCCACGGTTTCACCGAACTGCGCCTGCAGCGCTTCTTTGGCGATACCGGTGTCTTCGATCACGTCATGCAGCATGGCCGCCATCAGGCTCTGATGGTCCATATGCATGTCGGCAAGAATGTTTGCGACCGCTAATGGGTGCGTGACGTACGCCTCGCCGCTGCGACGGCGCTGACCGTCATGGGCTTGTTCGGCGTAGAAATACGCTCGGCGGACCAGATTGACCTGGTCCGTGCCGAGATAGGTCGATAAGCGATCGGCGAGGGCGTCTATGCTCGGCATGATGACTCCTGCCGTAGGCTGTGATCCCGCGCCGTGCTACGTCGACCAGGCATAGGCTTAGACGGCCTCGTTGGACTCGTCCTCGAAAGCAGCAAAAAGCGGTTCATCTTCAACGATTTCGGCTTCGGCGATAGCTGCGTAGTCGATCAGGCCTTCAGCGATTTCACGCAGGGCGACGACGGTAGGCTTGTCGTTTTCCCATGCTACTTTCGGCTCTTTGCCGCCGGTTGCCAGTTGACGGGCACGCTTGGTAGAGAGCATGACCAGCTCAAAGCGGTTATCCACGTGTTCTAGACAGTCTTCAACGGTTACGCGGGCCATGGTCTTCCTCGTAGCAAATGCAATATGCGCGCTGCCCGGATGGGCGAGCGGACTCAACAGTTTAAAAAATCACCAGCGATTAGGGAAGCGCTGATTTTTTAACCAAGCTTTCCGATGCGCTACAAGCGCCAATGTAAAGCCCTTGCAGCGGTTTTGGGAAGTGCTATTCAGCCCAGCAATTCGGCGAGCAATTTGCCGAAACGCTGTTGCTGATGCTTTTGGTGCAGCTGGTTGGTGCGGAAAATCGCCTTCAGGTCGTCCAGCGCATGGGCGAAATCGTCGTTGATGATCAGGTAGTCGTAATCGACGTAGTGGCTCATTTCGCTGACGGCTTCGCGCATCCGGCCTTCGATGATCTCGTCGCTGTCCTGGCCGCGGTTGGTCAGGCGCTGGCGCAAGGCCTGCTGGGACGGCGGCAGGATGAAGATCGAACGCGCCTGGGGCATCAGCTTGCGCACTTGCTCGGCACCTTGCCAGTCGATCTCCAGGATCAGGTCGTGACCTTCGTCCAGGGTTTGCTGCAAGTGGCTTTGGGAGGTGCCATAGAGATTGCCGAAGACTTCGGCGCGCTCGAGGAAGTCGCCGTGCTCGCCCATCTTCACGAATGCTTCGCGGGAGACGAAGTGATAGTTCACGCCGTCCACTTCGCCCGGGCGCATGGCGCGGGTGGTGTGGGAAACGGAAACGCGGATCGACGGGTCGGCGTCGATCAAGGCCTTGACCAGGCTGGTCTTGCCCGCGCCCGAGGGGGCGGAAATGATGTAGAGGGTGCCGGTGCTGTGGTTCATGTCTGGGTAGCCTTACTCAATATTCTGTACTTGTTCGCGCATCTGCTCGATCAACACCTTGAGGTTGACCGCAGCCTGGGTGCTGCGCGGGTCGAAGGCCTTGGAGCCCAGTGTGTTGGCTTCGCGGTTGAGTTCCTGCATCAGGAAGTCCAGGCGCCGGCCAGCGGCGCCGCCGGACTTGAGTACGCGGCGCACTTCGATGATGTGGGTGCTCAGGCGGTCCAGTTCTTCGGCGACGTCGCTCTTCTGGGCGAGCAGCACCATTTCCTGTTCCAGGCGCGTCGGGTCCAGTTCGGCCTGCATGTCGGAGAAGCGATCGAGAACCTTCTGGCGCTGGGTCGCGAGCATCTGTGGGACCAGTTCACGCAGGGTCACGACGTCTTCCTCGATGGAGCTCAGGCGTTCGTTGATCAGTCGGGCCAGCTCCGCGCCTTCGCGCTCGCGACCGCTCTTCAACTCTTTCAGGCCCTGGTTGAACAGGCTCAGGGCTTCATTGTTCAGCGCCTGCGGGTCGCTGGCATCGGCCACCAGGACGCCGGGCCAGGCCAGGACTTCCAGCGGGTTCAGCGCCGCCGGCTGTTTGATCAGGCTGGCAACGGACTCGGCTGCCGCCACCAGTTGCGCGGCGCGCTCCCGGTCGACCTGCAGTGGTTTGCCGGTGGTTTCTTCGGTGAAGCGCAAGGTGCATTCGAGCTTGCCGCGCGACAGTCCCTGGCGCAAAGCCTCGCGGACCG
The DNA here is from genome assembly GCF_013466605.1 of Pseudomonas chlororaphis subsp. aurantiaca. Classification (NCBI taxonomy): domain Bacteria; kingdom Pseudomonadati; phylum Pseudomonadota; class Gammaproteobacteria; order Pseudomonadales; family Pseudomonadaceae; genus Pseudomonas; species Pseudomonas chlororaphis. The sequence continues at coordinate 6,691,463 of NZ_CP059162.1, read as the reverse complement.
CGCCTTCCAGGTCGCGAAAGGATTCCGGCAAGCGCAGGTGCGGTTCCAGGTAACGGCTGTTGACCGAGCGCAGTTCCCAACTCAGGGTGCCCTGAGTGCCGGCCCGTTCTACCCGGGCGAAGGCGGTCATGCTGTGCACCATGGAGGTACCTCCGATACAGGTCCGCCACCAACCGCGAAGGGTTGCACGGGCCCGATATGAATGAATTGAAGCCGACAGGCTGCGAAGGCGCAGGATTGTAGCGCAGTGCGGTGGATGCTCCCAAACTGCGGGTGTGACAAAGCACTGCAAAGCGACCGGAGGGCCGTTCCAGAGGTATCGCCGACGGGCCGGGGTTTTTAGAACTGCCCAGGCAAGGCCGTGGGCTCTATAATGATCGGCAGTTTTCCGTCCCCGTACAGGTATTCCCTATGAAACGTCCAAGTGGTCGCGCTGCCGATCAGCTTCGCTCGATCCGCATCACCCGCAACTACACCAAACACGCCGAGGGATCTGTACTGGTCGAGTTTGGTGATACCAAAGTGATCTGCACGGTCAGCGTAGAGAACGGCGTGCCCCGCTTCCTCAAGGGCCAGGGCCAGGGGTGGTTGACCGCCGAATACGGCATGCTGCCGCGCGCCACCGGCGAGCGTAACCAGCGTGAAGCCAGTCGCGGCAAGCAAGGCGGTCGCACCCTGGAGATCCAGCGTCTGATCGGTCGTTCCCTGCGCGCTGCGCTGGACATGACCAAGCTGGGCGACGTCACCCTGTATGTCGACTGCGATGTGATCCAGGCCGATGGCGGTACCCGTACCGCGTCGATCACCGGTGCCATGGTGGCCCTGGTGGATGCGCTGAAAGTGATCAAGAAGCGTGGCGGCCTGAAGGGCGGCGACCCGATCAAGCAAATGATCGCGGCGGTGTCCGTGGGCATGTACCAGGGTGAGCCGGTATTGGATCTGGATTACCTGGAAGACTCGGCGGCCGAGACCGACCTCAACGTGGTCATGACCAGCACTGGTGGTTTCATCGAAGTCCAGGGGACTGCCGAAGGCGCGCCATTCCAGCCGGAAGAGCTGAACGCGATGCTGGCGCTGGCCAAGAAAGGCATGAGCGAGATCTTTGAATTGCAACAGGCAGCCCTGGCTGACTGATTGCCCGGTAGCTTTCAGCAAGGAGAGCAGCATGAACGACGACCAGCTTCCGCAACCTGTTCCGAGCCATGAGGTGCGTCAGTGGGCGATGTTCTGTCACCTGTCGGCCTTGCTGGGCATCTGGATTCCGTTCGGGACCCTGATCGGCCCGCTGGTTCTCTGGCAGATGAAGCGCGAGACGGACCCGTTCATCGATGCCCAGGGCAAGGAGGCGCTGAACTTTCAGATCACCGTGGCCCTTGCCTCGCTGGTCTGCTTCCTGCTGATGGTGGTGCTGGTGGGTTTCCTGCTTTTCGGTCTGCTGGCGATCGGCGCCCTGGTGCTGACCATCATCGCCGGGGTCAAGGCCAATGAAGGGGTGGCGTATCGTTACCCATTCACCTGGCGATTGATCAAGTAGGCCGGGCGCCCACAAAAAAGCCGACAGTGATGTCGGCTTTTTTGTGGCTGCGAAAAGACGCTTAGATGGTCAGCGTCCAGTCGTAGTCCACGATCAGCGGCGCGTGCTGCGAGAAGCGCGGCTGGCGTGGCAGGCGTGCGCTGCGCACGAAGCGACGCAGGCCCGGAGTCAGCAGCTGATAGTCGAAGCGCCAGCCCAGGTTGAGCATCTCGGCCTGTTCGTTGTCTGGCCACCAGCTGTATTGATCGCCTTCACGGCTGACTTCGCGCAGGGCGTCGACATAACCCATGTTGCCGACAATCTCGTCCATCCAGGCACGCTCAGGCGCCAGGAAGCCCGGAGATTGCTGGCTGTCACGCCAGTTCTTGATATCCAGCTTCTGTTGCGCCACGTACAGCGAGCCACAATAAATGTACTCGCGACGTTTGCGCCGCTGTTTATCCAGGTAACGGGCGAAGTCGTCCATAAGCTTGAACTTCTGGTTCAAGTCTTCATCGCCGTTCTGTCCGGAAGGAAGCAGCAAGGTCGCGATGCTGACCTTGTCGAAATCGGCTTGCAGGTAGCGCCCGTAGCGGTCGGCCGTCTCGAAGCCGAGACCGCTGATGACAGCCTTCGGTTGCAACCGCGAGTACAAAGCCACACCGCCTTGGGCGGGAACTTCGGCATCGCAGGCATAAAGGAAGTAGCCATCCAGTTGGAAGGCTGGATCGTCCAGTTCAAAGGCGGAGGCGCGGGTGTCCTGCAGGCAGATGACGTCGGCATTCTGTGCTTGCAGCCAACTGAGCAAACCTCGCTCCACTGCAGCCTGAATACCATTGACGTTCACACTGATGATCCGCATAAATGGCCCCAAAAATCACGTGCGTGTATGATACCCGAGGTCTACCTAATTAGCTAAATCCGTGGTATTTGGGGCTTTTTCATGCAGGCGTATCAGCGCGATTTCATTCGTTTTGCCATCGATCGCGGGGTTTTGCGCTTCGGTGAGTTCACCCTGAAGTCCGGGCGTACCAGTCCTTACTTCTTCAATGCCGGCCTGTTCAACAGCGGTTCGGCCCTGGCGCAGCTGGGGCGTTTTTATGCCGCGGCGATCGTCGACAGCGGCATTTCTTTCGATGTGCTTTTCGGTCCTGCGTACAAAGGTATTCCTTTGGCGGCAGCGACGGCCGTGGCCCTGGCCGAGCATCATCAGCGCGATCTGCCATGGTGCTTCAACCGCAAGGAAGCCAAGGCTCACGGCGAAGGCGGCAGCCTGGTCGGCGCGCCATTGACTGGCGACGTGCTGATCATCGACGACGTGATCACCGCGGGCACCGCGATTCGCGAAGTGATGCAGATCATCGAATCCCAGGAAGGCGCCAAGGCGGCGGGTGTGTTGATCGCCCTGAACCGTCAGGAGCGTGGCAACGGTGAGTTGTCGGCGATCCAGGAAGTCGAGCGCGACTTCGGCATTCCGGTGGTGAGCATCGTTTCCCTGACCCAGGTCCTGCAGTTCCTGGCGGACGATCCGGCGCTCAAGCAGCATCTGCCAGCGGTGGAAGCCTACCGCGCACAATTCGGCGTCTGACTACGTAGGGGCGGGCAGGCTCGCTCCTAATAGAGACGTAATAAAAAAGCCCCCGCCTGGCTTGGCCAGGCAGGGGCTTTTTGTTTGCAGCGCCTAAGGACGCTTGCGATTGCTGATCAGGGTGCCGACACCGGTATCGGTGAAGATCTCCAGCAGAATCGCATTGGGTACGCGACCGTCAATGATCAACGAGCTGCCCACGCCACCCTGTACCGCTTCCAGCGCGCAGCGAATCTTCGGCAGCATGCCGCCGTAGATAGTGCCGTCTTCGATCAGGGCATCGACCTGCTGGGTGGTCAGGCCGGTCAGGACCTTGCCCGACTTGTCCATCAGGCCGGCGATGTTGGTCAGCAGCATCAGCTTCTCGGCTTTCAGCGCCTCGGCCACCTTGCCGGCCACCAGGTCGGCGTTGATGTTGTACGACTCGCCGTTGGCGCCGACGCCGATCGGAGCGATTACCGGGATGAAATCACCTTTGACCAGCAGGTTCAGCAGGTCGGTGTTGATGCCGACCACTTCGCCGACGTGGCCGATGTCGATGATTTCCGGGGTGGTCATTTCCGGTGTCTTGCGGGTGACGGTGAGCTTCTTCGCGCGAATCAGCTCCGCGTCCTTGCCGGTCAGGCCGATGGCGCTGCCGCCATGGCGGTTGATCAGGTTGACGATGTCCTTGTTCACCTGGCCACCGAGGACCATCTCCACCACGTCCATGGTCGCCGCGTCGGTGACGCGCATGCCATCGATGAAGTGGCTTTCGATGGACAGGCGCTTGAGCAGGTCACCGATTTGCGGACCGCCGCCGTGCACCACCACCGGGTTGATCCCGACAGCCTTCATCAGCACGATGTCGCGGGCGAAGCCGGTCTTCAGCTCCTCGCTTTCCATCGCGTTGCCGCCGTATTTGATCACCAGGGTCTTGCCGACATAGCGGCGAATATAAGGCAGCGCTTCGGACAGGACCTTGGCGGTATTGGCGGCGGCATCGCGTTCGAGGGTCATTCAGGGCTCCGGCACTTCAATAAAGGCGCTTGAAGAAAATCAAAACGGTAGTTGGAGGTCAGGTGCAACACGTTTCAGCTGGGTGTGGAACACATCCTTGATGCGCTGCAGTTCGGCTTCGTCATCGGCCTCGAAGCGCAGCACCAGCACCGGCGTGGTGTTGGAGGCGCGAACCAGGCCCCAGCCTTTGGGGTAGTCGACTCGTACGCCGTCGATGGTGGTCAGGTCGGCGCCTTCGCCCCATTGCGCGTCGTGCAGCGCATCAATGATGCTGAATTTGCTCTCTTCGGTCACATGGATATTGATTTCCGGTGTAGAAATATCGTTCGGGAAGGTGGCAAACAGCTCTTCCGCGTTGGATTTTTCCTTGCTGAGGATCTCCAGCAGCCGCGCGGCGCTGTAGATGCCGTCGTCGAAACCGAACCAGCGTTCCTTGAAGAAGACATGCCCGCTCATTTCACCGGCCAGCAACGCGCCGGTCTGCTTCATTTTCTTTTTGATCAACGAGTGGCCGGTCTTCCACATAAGTGGGCGACCGCCGTATTCCTTGATCAGCGGGATCAGGCGGCGGGTGCATTTGACGTCGAAGATGATCTCCGCACCCGGGTTGCGGGCTACCACGTCCTTGGCGAACAGCATCAGCAGGCGATCGGGGAAGACGATGCTGCCGGTGTTGGTCACGACGCCCACGCGGTCGCCATCACCGTCGAAGGCCAGGCCGATATCGGCGTTGGTCTCTGCGACCTTGGCGATCAGGTCTTCCAGGTTCTCGGGCTTGCCCGGGTCCGGGTGGTGGTTGGGGAAGTTGCCGTCCACTTCGCAGAACAGCGGGATGACTTCGCAGTTCAGGGCTTCGATCAGCTGAGGCGCGATGACGCCGGCCGCGCCGTTACCACAGTCGACCACCACTTTCAGGCGCCGGGCGAGTTTGACGTCGGCGGTGATTTCCTTGCCGTAGCGATCGAGGATATCGACCTTGGTGATGCTGCCCTGGCCGCTACTCAGGTTGTTGGTCTTGAGGCGATCGTGCAGGGCCTGGATCTGTTCGTTGGCCAGGGTATCGCCGGCGATGACGATCTTGAAGCCGTTGTAGTTCGACGGGTTGTGGCTACCGGTGAGCATCACCCCGGATTTGCCAGCCAGCACATTGGCCGCGTAATACAGCGCCGGTGTCGGTACCAGGCCGACATCGCTGACGTGGCAACCACTGTCGTGCAGGCCCTGGATCAGTTGCTCCACCAGCTCGGGGCCGGACAGGCGACCGTCACGGCCTACGCAAACGTTGGGTTCGCCCTGGGCCAGGCTCTCGGAGCCAATGGCGCGACCGATCCAGTAGGCGGTTTCTGCGTTCAGGGTTTCCGGAACGGTTCCGCGAATGTCGTAAGCGCGAAAGATGCTTTCAGGGAACTTGGGTACGACTTGGGCTGCATTGCTCATCACTGGGGGTGCTCCGTCTAAAAGGGGGCAGGACAGGTCGGAATACTGACCGGAAGGCTCAAACTGAAGGGTATGACGGCGTTTTTGCCCTTGGGTTCATGGTGCAAAAATGCCATCTGATGAGCGTCAGCTCTTTTTCGACCACCTTCAGCCTTGATTCCGGGCGGTTCAGTCTCTGAGTAAAGCAGCTGAACTTTAGCGTTGAAACACAACCCGCCAATCTCAGGCCGAGCCGTTGGCTCGGCCCGTTTTTTTGCTCAATGGCTGCCGGAGTGACCGAAACCGCCCGCGCCGCGCTGGCTTTCGACGAAGGCTTCGACCACTTCGAAGTGCGCCTGGACCACGGGCACCAGCACCAACTGGGCAATGCGTTCGCCCACCGCGATGTTGAACGTGGTCTGGCCACGGTTCCAGCAGGAGACCATGAGTTCGCCCTGGTAATCGGAGTCGATCAGGCCGACCAGGTTGCCCAGGACGATGCCGTGCTTGTGACCCAGGCCGGAGCGCGGCAGGATCAGCGCCGCGAGGCCAGGGTCGCCGATGTAGACGGACAGGCCGGTAGGAATCAGCAGGGTCTGGCCTGGTTCCAGGATAGTGTCCTGCTTGAGCATGGCGCGCAGGTCGAGGCCGGCGGAGCCTGGCGTGGCGTACTGCGGCAGAGGGAATTCGTTGCCGATACGTGGATCGAGGATCTTGGCTTGTAAAGCGTGCATGCGAGTTAAACCTGGTTCAGCCGTTCGGCGATGAAAGAGATCAGTTGGCGGGCAATCTTGCCCTTGCTGGTCTGGGCGAAGAGAGTTGCGTGCAACTCCCGGTCAATCACGCTGCAGGCGTTTTCCTCGCTGTTGAAGCCAATGCTCGGGTTGGCCACGTCGTTGGCGACGATCAGGTCGAGGTTCTTGTCTTTGAGTTTGCGCGCAGCGTAGTCGAGCAAGTGTTCGGTTTCAGCGGCGAAGCCGACGCTGAACGGACGGTCGGGGCGGGTGGCGATGCTGGCCAGGATGTCCGGGTTGCGCACCATCTGCAGCAGCAGGCCGTCGCCGTTCGTAGGGTCTTTCTTCAGTTTCTGTGGGGCGACGACTTCCGGGCGGTAGTCCGCGACCGCGGCCGAGGCGATAAACAGGTCGCAGGGGATGGCGGCTTCACAGGCGGCGAGCATGTCGCGGGCGCTGACCACGTCGATCCGGGTCACGCGATCCGGGGTCGGCAGGTGCACCGGACCGGTGATCAGGGTCACCCGGGCGCCGGCTTCGACCGCGGCTTCAGCCAGGGCAAAGCCCATTTTTCCGGAGCTGTGGTTGGTGATGTAGCGCACCGGGTCGATGTTTTCCTGGGTCGGGCCGGCGGTAATCAGCACGTGTTTGCCGGTCAGCGCCAGGTGCTGGAAGCAGTCGGCGGCGCACAGCGCCAGATCGTTGGCTTCGAGCATGCGGCCCAGGCCGACGTCGCCACAGGCCTGGCTGCCGGAAGCCGGGCCGAAGACTTTCAGTCCGCGGCTTTGCAGCAACTGGGTGTTGGCCTGGGTGGCCGGGTCGCGCCACATGGCCTGGTTCATGGCCGGGGCGATGGCGACGGTGGCATCGGTGGCCAGGACCAGGGTGGTCAGCAGGTCGTCGGCGATGCCTTGGGCCAGACGGGCGATCAGGTCGGCGGTGGCCGGGGCGATCAGCACCAGGTCGGCCCATTTGGCCAGTTCGATATGGCCCATGGCGGCTTCGGCCGCGGGGTCGAGCAGGTCCAGGTGGACCGGGTGCCCGGACAGGGCCTGCATGGTCAGCGGGGTGATGAATTCACTGCCGCCACGGGTCATGACCACACGCACTTCCGCGCCATGGTCGAGGAGTCGGCGAACCAGCTCGGCACTCTTATAGGCAGCGATGCCGCCGCCGACGCCGAGAACGATGCGTTTCCGATACAGCCGCTGCATAGGCCTGCCTTTCAGTTCAATGATTGCTGCGTGTAACACCCCCTCCCCAGGGGAAATCCCACGCAAAAAGATGGGCTAAGATAGCACAGCGACCGCTATGGAACAGCGGCGCCCACACACATGGAGGTGCTATGAGCATTCGCGACTGGCCTGCGGCGGAGCGCCCGCGGGAGAAGCTTCTCGAGCAGGGCGCGCTGGCCCTTTCCGATGCCGAGTTGCTGGCGATCTTCCTGCGCACCGGGGTCGCCGGAAAAAGCGCGGTCGACCTGGCGCGACACCTGTTGCATCAGTTCGGCAGCCTGCGTGGCCTGCTCGAGGCGGACCAATTGACCTTCAGCCGGCAACTGGGCCTGGGCCCGGCCAAGTTCGCGCAATTGCAGGCGGTGCTGGAAATGGCGCGGCGGCATCTGGCGGAAAAGCTCAGCCGCAATTCGGTGCTGGAAAGCCCGGTGGCGGTCCGCGACTACCTCAAGGCGATGTTGCGGCATGAGCCGCATGAGGTCTTCGGTTGCCTGTTCCTCGACTCCAAGCACCGGGTGCTGGCGTTCGAGGCGCTGTTCCAGGGCTCCATCAACACCACCAGCGTCTATCCGCGGCAGGTGGTCAAGCGTGCCCTGGCGCACAACGCCGCCGCGCTGATCCTGTGTCACAACCATCCTTCGGGCGTTTCCGAGCCGAGCCAGGCGGATCGGGTGCTGACCCGCAGGCTCACGGAAGCGCTGGACCTGGTGGATGTGCGCGTACTCGACCATTTCATCGTCGGCGAGGGTGAGCCGCTGTCGATGGCCGAATACGGCTGGATGTAGCCGGGCTCAGGGCTTGAGGCTGACCCTCGAGTAGTCTTGGCGACCGAATGGGCTGACCTGGTATCCATGGACATCCTTGCGCGTCAGGGCGAAGGCGGTCGGATGGCCCAGCGGCAGCCACAGGGCCTGCTGCTGGATCTGGGTTTGCGCCTGCTGGTAAAGCTTGCTGCGCACGCCCTGCTCGGTGGTGGTCTTGCCGGCGGTGATCAGCTTGTCCAGGCCCGGGTCGCAGTAGCGGGCGAAGTTGGTCCCGGACTTGACTGCCGCGCAGGTGAACTGCGGGGTGAGGAAGTTATCCGGGTCGCCGTTGTCGCCGGCCCAGCCCATGAACAGCAGGTCGTGTTCGCCGGCCTTGGCCCGACGAATCAGTTCGCCCCATTCGATCACGCGGATCTCCGCCTGGATCCCCACTTCCGCCAGGTCCGCTTGCAGCTGTTGCGCGCCTAGGCTCGGGTTGGGGTTCAGCAGGCTGCCGGAAGGGCGGGTCCAGATCGTGGTCTGGAAACCGTCTTTCAGGCCGGCCTTGGCCAGCAGCTGGCGCGCTTTCGCCGGGTCATGGGCGTAGCCCGGCAACTCCTTGGCGTAGCTCCAGGTGTTGGGCGGGAAGGGGCCGTTGGCGGGTTCCGCGGTGTTTTCGAAGACCACTTTCAGGTAGTTGGCCTTGTCGAAGGCGAGGTTGATGGCCTGGCGCACTTCAGGTTTGTCCAGCGGTGGGTGCTGGCTGTTGATCGCGACGAACGCGGTCATGAAGGCCGCGGTTTTCTCGACCTTGAGCGCCGGCTCTTCAAGCGCGGCGGTCACGTCCAGCGGCTTGGGCGACAGGGCGATCTGGCATTCGTTGCGGCGCAGCTTCTGCAGGCGCACGTTGGCGTCCGGGGTGATGGCGAAGATCAGCGAGTCCACCGCCGGCTTGCCGGCAAAGTAGTCGGGGTTGGCCTTGTAGCGGATCGACGCGTCTTTCTGGAAACGGCCGAAAACGAAGGGGCCGGTGCCGATTGGCTGGCTGTTGAGCTTGTCCTGGGTGCCGGCCTTGAGCAACTGGTCGGCGTATTCGGCGGAGTAGATCGACGCAAACCCCATGCTCAGGGTAGCGAGGAAGGTCGAATCGGCGTGGTCGAGGGTAAAGCGCACGGTCAGCGGATCCAGGGCGTCGATCTTCTTGATCAGCGCCGGCAGTTGCAGCGACTGGGCATGGGGATAGCCGCTCTGCGCCACTTTATGCCAGGAGTTGGCCGGGTCGAGCATGCGGTCGAAGCTGAACTTCACGTCTTCGGCGGTCAGCTCGCGGCTCGGGTTGAAGTACGCGGTGCGGTGAAACTTCACTTTCGGGTGCAGCTTGAACACATAGGTCAGGCCGTCGGCCGAGACTTCCCAGCTGTCGGCCAGGCTCGGTACCACCTTGCCGCTGCTGGCGTCGAAGTCCACCAGGCGATTCATCAGCACATCGGCCGAGGCGTTGGTGGTGGTCAGCGAGTTGTACTGCACCACGTCGAAACCTTCCGGGCTGGCCTCGGTGCACACGCTTAACGCGGCGGCGTGGGCCAGCGGGCTCAGAAGAAGAGGGGCGAACAGGAACGGGAGGGCAGCGAGGCGCATGTTTGGCTTCCTTTGCAGATCGAAGGCCCATCTGCGAGTGCAGTCTGGAAAAGGCTTACCCTAGTGGCCTCACTGGAAAATGACTATCCCCTTTTTGGGGCTGCGGGCCGGAAAGGTTTGCGTTTATTGCTGCGCCAAGCCTCTCTGCGGCCAACTGCCATGGTTACACTAGGCATAAATTGACAGAGGTTTTTTCCATATATTGACTTGGAGTCACCGGCACAGCGGCTGTTCATGCTGGTTTTGCCGTCTGTTTCGTCCACGGAAAATTTATTCTGCGACGAGCGGTCAGTCATGGCCCCAGCCTTTGGTGCAGGCATCCGGAGCAAGAAAACAGGGACTTTTCGAAATCCAAAGTACACCGGCTGTTGTTGCTACGGGGTCTTTCTGGTATAAAGCAGCGCTCTTTTCTAGGGGCCCGGTTCCTTCGCTTGTAGGTGTAGCCGGTAAGACCCTAAAGAAACGCGGCGCCTGGCGCCAAATGACTGAGAGATTAAGCGGCCAACCCATGCCGGGTTGGGCATGTGGTTTTAGAGGGCTGAGGCATGTCGAGAGTCTGTCAAGTTACCGGTAAGGGTCCGGTGACTGGGAATAACATTTCCCACGCAAACAACAAAACCCGTCGTCGTTTCCTGCCGAACCTGCAGCATCACCGCTTCTGGGTTGAGTCCGAGAAGCGTTTTGTGCGTCTGCGCGTATCTGCCAAGGGCATGCGTATCATCGACAAGCGTGGCATTGATGTCGTGCTGGCCGAACTTCGTCGCGATGGCAAGGTTTAAGGGAGCTAATCATGCGTGAATTGATTCGTTTGATTTCGAGCGCCGGTACTGGTCACTTCTACACTACCGACAAGAACAAGCGCACTACTCCGGACAAAATCGAGATCAAGAAATATGATCCGGTTGTTCGTAAGCACGTGATCTACAAGGAAGGCAAAATCAAGTAATTGATTTTTCTTCTGACAAAAAAACCCGCCTTCAAGCGGGTTTTTTTGTGCCTGGGGTTCAGGCTTTCGGTTCGAAGATCACATAGATCTTGCGGCACGGCTCCAGCACCTCCCAGGTGCCGCGGAAACCGGCGGGAATGATGAAGCGGTCACCGGCGCGCAAGGTCTTGGCATTGCCTTCGCCGTCACGCAGGACCGAAACCCCCAGCACGATCTCGCAATACTCATGCTCGGTGTAGCTCACCGTCCACTGGCCGACCTCGCCTTCCCATACTCCGGCGTTCATCTGGCCGCACGGGCTGTTGTAGTGGTTGAACACGGTTTGCTCAGGGTCGCCCTTGAGGACTTTTTCCTGGGCGGGGCGATACCGCTCGGCCGCAGTGTTGGCCTGATTGAAGTCGACGATGTCCTGGATGCTCATGCTGGTATTCCCCCCTGGTTGCACTGCGAGTGGCTGGAAAGCCCAAAGTCTATGTTTATTAAAATGAACATAGCAATGGCGTTTGCCCGGCCTCTGTCAAATATATTGAAACTTCGGGTGCCGCTGGTTTAGGGTGGCGAATGCCATGGGCCGAAGCAGGCTGGCCGGGCAGAATTCCTGAAGGTGCCGGCATCGATCGCGTGGCGCCTGTATCCAACAAGAGGAGGACACTCGCATGACCACCCTGACTCGAGCCGACTGGGAACAACGCGCCCGCGAACTGAAAATCGAAGGCCGCGCCTATATAAATGGCGAATACACCGCCGCCGTTTCCAACGAAACCTTCGAATGCATCAGTCCGGTCGATGGCCGTCTGCTGGCCAGTATTGCCAGTTGTGACGCCGTCGACGCGCAACGTGCCGTGGAAAACGCCCGCGCCACCTTCAACTCCGGTGTCTGGTCGCGCCTGGCGCCGGTCAAGCGCAAGGCCACCATGATTCGTTTTGCCGGCCTGCTGAAGCAGCACGCCGAAGAGCTGGCCCTGCTCGAAACCCTGGACATGGGCAAGCCGATCAGCGACTCCCTGGGCATCGACGTTCCAGGCGCGGCGCAAGCGCTGAGCTGGAGCGGCGAAGCCATCGACAAGATCTACGACGAAGTCGCCGCCACGCCCCACAATCAACTGGGCCTGGTGACTCGCGAGCCGGTGGGCGTGGTCGGCGCCATCGTGCCGTGGAACTTCCCGCTGATGATGGCCTGCTGGAAACTCGGTCCGGCACTGTCCACCGGTAACTCGGTGATCCTCAAGCCATCGGAAAAATCGCCGCTGACCGCTATCCGTATCGCTGCGCTGGCTGTCGAGGCCGGGATTCCGGCCGGCGTGCTCAACGTGCTGCCAGGTTATGGCCACACGGTAGGCAAGGCCCTGGCCCTGCACATGGACGTCGATACCCTGGTGTTCACCGGTTCGACCAAGATCGCCAAGCAACTGATGGTCTACTCCGGCGAATCGAACATGAAGCGCGTCTGGCTGGAGGCTGGCGGCAAGAGCCCGAACATCGTGTTCGCCGACGCCCCGGACTTGCAGGCCGCGGCCGAATCCGCGGCCAGCGCCATTGCCTTCAACCAGGGCGAAGTCTGCACCGCCGGTTCGCGCCTGCTGGTGGAGCGCTCGATCAAGGATAAATTCCTGCCGCTGGTGATCGAGGCCCTCAAGGCCTGGAAGCCGGGCAACCCACTGGACCCGGCCACCAACGTCGGCGCGCTGGTGGATACCCAGCAGATGAACACCGTGCTGTCGTACATCGAGTCCGGCCATGCCGACGGCGCCAAGCTGGTGGTGGGCGGCAAGCGCACCCTGCAGGAAACCGGCGGTACCTACGTTGAGCCGACCATCTTCGACGGCGTCAGCAACGCGATGAAGATCGCCCAGGAAGAGATCTTCGGCCCGGTGCTCTCGGTCATCGCCTTCGACACGGTGGAAGAAGCCATCCAGATCGCCAACGACACGCCGTATGGCCTGGCCGCGGCGGTATGGACGGCCAATATCTCCAAGGCCCACCTGACCGCCAAGGCGCTGCGTGCCGGCAGCGTCTGGGTCAACCAGTACGACGGCGGCGACATGACCGCGCCGTTCGGCGGCTTCAAGCAGTCGGGCAACGGTCGCGACAAGTCGCTGCACGCGTTCGACAAGTACACCGAACTGAAGGCGACCTGGATCAAGCTGTAATTCAAGGGGCGCGGATATCGGGCGTCTGAACAGGCGCCGTCCCGCGCACCGTTAGCCGATCCATATCGCAGCCGGACTTTCCGCCAGGGAGGTCCGGCTGCGTTGTCTCTGTCATGAAAAAACATCCACAGGAGCGTGGAAATGCGCTGGGCAACTTATTTCGCCGTTTTGGCGGCTGTCCTGAGTGTGGGCCTGGCCCTGGGCGTGAGTATGCCGCTGGTGTCGTTTCGCCTGGAGAGTTGGGGGTATGGGCCCTTTGCAATCGGGGTGATGGCCTCGATGCCGGCGATTGGCGTCTTGCTTGGGGCCAAGGTGTCCAGCCGCCTGGCGGCGCGCTTTGGCACGGCGGGGCTGATGCGCCTGTGCCTGTGGGGCGGGGCGATCTCCATTGGCCTGCTGGCGCTGTTGCCGAGTTATCCCCTATGGCTGGTGCTGCGGCTGATGATCGGCGTGGTGCTGACCATCGTCTTCATTCTTGGCGAAAGCTGGATCAACCAATTGGTGGTGGAGCAGTGGCGCGGTCGCCTGGTGGCGCTGTACGGCAGCAGCTATGCCCTGAGCCAGTTGGCCGGCCCGCTGCTGCTGGGGGCCTTGGGCACCGAGCATGACTACGGTTTCTGGGTGGGCGTCGTGCTACTGGTGGTGTCGCCTCTGCTGCTGATGGGCCGCAGCGGCGCGCCGAGCAGCGAGTCCTGCAGCGTGACCTTCGGTGACCTATGGCGGTTCTGCCGTGGCCTGCCGGCCATTGGCTGGGCGGTGGCGCTGTTCGCCGCGTTTGAAGCGATGATCCTGACCCTGCTGCCGGTCTACTGCCTGCGCCAAGGGTTTACCGAGGAAATCGCCCTGGCGATGGTCAGCACCGTGGTGGTGGGCGATGCCTTGTTGCAGTTGCCAATCGGCGCCCTGGCCGATCGCGTATCGCGGCGCGCCTTGTTCGCCGGCTGCGCGGTGATCCTGCTGCTGTCGAGCCTGGCCATTCCGTTGCTGCTCGACACCCTGCTGATCTGGCCGCTGTGGGTGCTGTTCGGCGCCAGCGCCGGGGGGCTGTTCACCTTGTCGTTGATTCTGATCGGCGAACGCTACCGCGACGATGCGCTGGTGCGCGCCAATGCCCATGTCGCCCAGCTGTGGGGCATCGGCTGCCTGATCGGGCCGCTGGTGGCGGGGGCGGGCAGCCAGTGGATCAGTGGGCATGCCCTGCTGTTGCTGATGGCGGCCGGGGCCCTGGGGCTGATTGTGCTGTTGTTGCGTGAAGGCGCGTTTGGCGCGGTCCAGCCACAAGCTTTGTAGGAACGAGGCTTGTCCGCGATGAGGGGCTGACAGTCAACATCTTGATTGAATGTGGTTCCGCTATCGCGGGCAAGCCTCGCTCCTACAAGGGCTGGGCTCAGAGCATCCGTTCGAGGCCGATGGTATTGCTCATCCAGGCATTGAAGCGCCGCCACCAGCTGCCTGGCTCGCGGGTCAGGGTGTGCAATTGCTGGTTGTCTTCGGTGACCCAGACCAACTTGCCGTCCTGCAGCTTCGCTTCGTAGCTCAGGGCCGGCGCCATGCCTTGCAGCGCCAGGCTGCGAACGCGTTCGGCCAGCTCCGGGCTGTCCACCAGTACCCCGACTTCGGTGTTCCACAGCACCGAGCGCGGGTCGAAATTGAAGGAGCCGATAAAGGACTTCTGGCGATCGAAAATCATCGCCTTGCTGTGCAGGCTGGAGTCCGAGGCAGGATACGACGCGCTGTGGAACAGATGAGGGCCGCTGCCGCCACCGTTACCGGGTTGACGCCTCAGTTCGTAGAGTTTCACGCCGTGTTGCAGCAGCGCCTTGCGATACGGTGCGTAGCCGCCGTGGACCGCTGGTACGTCGGTGGCTTCCAGGGAGTTGGTCAGCAGGCTCACCGCAACCCCGGCGTCGGCGCGTCCGGTGAGGTAAACCAGGCCCGGTTGGCCGGGGACGAAGTAGGCCGAAACCATCATCAACTCTTTGCTGACGCTCTGTAGCTCCGGCGCCAGCTGGGTGGTCAACAGCAGGTGCGGGTCGGGCTCGCCGTCGGACAAGACTTTGCTCGGGGCGTCCCACAGCGCCTTGTTCCAGGCCCAGATCAGTTCCTTGCGCCAGACGTTCATGCGCGGCTGGGTCCGATAGGCCTTGAGCTCCTGAAACAGCGCATGATCCTGCTGCTGGACGTCGTCCAGCGATTGCTGCAGTTGCAGTCGGGTGTTGGCCAGTTCCCTGGCCGATGGCAGGCGTGACAGAAATTCGCCGATGGGTTTGCTCAGGGCACTGTTCCAGTACTGGTCGAAGCTGTGCCCGAGCTGTTCGGCCACCGGGCCGAAACCGAGGATGTCGATGTCGGTGAAGTTCAGGTTGGGTTCGGCATCGAAGTACTCGTCCCCCAGATTGCGCCCACCGACGATGGCCGCGCTGTTGTCCGCCAGCCACAGCTTGTTGTGCATCCGCCGATGTTGCAGCGACAGGTTGAACAGGCGCCCCATGGTACGGGTCACGCCGGTGCTGCGCCCCAGGTGCAGGGGGTTGAACAGGCGGATCTGTATCCGCGGATGGGCGGCGAGGGTGGCCATGGTCTGTTCCAGGCCGTCGCTGGTGGTGTCGTCCAGCAGGATGCGGATGCGCACGCCGCGGTCGGCGGCCTTGAGCAGTTCATCCACCAGCATCCGGGTGCTGATGCCGTCATGGACGATGTAGTACTGCAGGTCGAGGCTGCTCTGGGCGTTGCGGATCAGCTCGGCGCGAGCGATGAAGGCTTCGCTGCTGTCGGACAGCAGGCGAAAGCCGGAGCGTCCCTGATAGGCCGCGGCCTGGGCCTGGATCGAGCGACCGAAGGCCGAGTTGGTGGCTGGCAGTACCTGGCTGGGCTCGCGTGGCACATTGAGGCTGACGCAGCCGCCCAGGCACAGCGCGATCAGCATAAGGAAGGCCAAGGCCTGTCGGGATCTCAAGTCAGCTCATCTCGAATCGCAGCGGTGTTCTAGCTGTGACGCTGGTCTCACAGGAAAAGGTCAGTCCGTTGCGCACTCTTCAGCCAGCAGCTTGATGGCCGCGGCTCCGACTTTGCGTACGGCTTCCTCGATCTGTGCCGTTGGTTTGGCAGCGTAGTTCATCCGCAGGCAATTGCGGTATTTGCCCGAGGCCGAAAAGATGCTGCCCACGGCGATCTGCACGCCCTGGCCGAGCAGCGCGCGGTTCAGGCGCAGGGTATCGAAACCTTCCGGCAGTTCGACCCACAGCATGAACCCGCCTTGCGGCCGGCTGGCGCGGGTGCCGGTGGGGAAGTAGCGGCTGACCCAGTCGATCATCAGGTCACGGTTGCGTTGGTACTGGGTGCGCATGCGCCGCAGGTGCGGCTCGAAATTGCCGCTCTTGAGAAACTCGGCGATGGCGATCTGCGGCTGCGGCGCGGTGGAGCCGGTGCTGATGTATTTCATGTGCAGCACCCGCTCCAGGTAGCGCCCGGGGGCGACCCAGCCGATGCGCAGCCCCGGTGCCAGGGTCTTGGAGAAGGAACTGCACAGCAGCACCCGGCCATCGTCGTCGAACGACTTGATGGTCCGCGGGCGTGGGTAGGTGTAGGACAGCTCGCCATACACATCGTCTTCGATGATCGCCACGTCGAAGCGCTGGGCCAGGGTCAGCAGGGCCCGTTTGCGCGACTCCGGCATGATATAGCCCAGCGGGTTGTTGCAGTTGGGGGTCAACTGTATGGCCTTGATCGGCCATTGCTCCAGGGCCAGTTCCAGGGCATCGAGGCTGATGCCGGTGAGCGGGTCGGTGGGGATTTCCAGGGCCTTCATGCCCAGGCCCTTGAGGGTCTGCATGGCGCCATGGAAGCTCGGCGAGTCGACGGCGACGATATCCCCGGGCTCGCAGGTGGCGCGGATGCTGGTGGACAGGGCTTCATGGCAGCCGGTGGTGATCACCAGGTCGTTGGCGCCGATCTGGCAGCCGGAATCGAGCATCAGCCGCGCCAGCTGCTCACGCAGTTCGTGCACGCCGTAGATGGTGTCGTAATACAGGCCGGGCATGTCCTGGCGCCGGCTGATGCGGGCCAGCCCGCGCAGCAGGGGCTTGAGGGTCGGGCTGGTGACGTCGGGCATGCCGCGGCCCAGTTGGACGATGTCCTTGCGCGGCACGCTGCGGATCAGCTCCAGCACCTGGTCCCACTGCGAAATCTCCACTGGCCGCTGCGCCGGGCGGCCCACCACGGGCAGTGCCGGCAGCTCGCGACTGACCGGCACGAAGTAGCCGGATTTGGGCTTGGGCGTCGCCAGGCCGCTGTCCTCCAGCACCCGATAAGCCTGCTGCACGGTACTCAGGCTGACCCCGTGTTCGACACTCAAGGCCCGTACTGATGGCAGTCGGTCGCCGGGGCGATAGAAGCCTTGTTCGATACGTGTGCCCAGCAGTTCGGCGAGATTGACGTACAGGGTCATGGCGCAGCCTCGGGGTGATTTAATCGGGTAACCAGTACAGATGGCGCAAAATTACAGGATTCAGCCCGGATAGGGGAAATTCTGTATGGAAATAATAGCGGTGCTTTGAATCTGTAATGGTTTTTAGCTCCCGCGCATGATGTCTGCTCATAGCGACCCAAGTAAACAGGAGCAGCAAACATGAACGGCTTGAGCGATGTGCGTCTGTCGTTACACAGTCAGGAACTGGCGGCTGGGCAGGAGCGGGCAGCAGGGGCGACGTCCGCCCGCAATGCGCCGTCCGGCCTCGGTCTCTGGGGCCTGTACTGGCATCGACTGCGTACACGCAAGGCACTGCTTGAGTTGAGCACCGAACAGCTGCGCGATATCGGCCTGAGCCGCGAACAGGCGCGGCAGGAAGGGCTCAAGCCGTTCTGGCGGCTGTGAAAGCCTTCGCTGACCGGTAGCCGCTGGCGCAGCCTGCGATCGGTTGCGGAGCAATCGCAAAAAGGCCGCATCCAACTTCACCGGATGCGGCCTTTTTCATGCCTGTCGTGTGGCGGCTACGGCTATCAGATCAGCTCTTTCAACCGATGCCAGAGCATCCCCAGCGCCAGCAGGGGCGAGCGCAGGTGTTTGCCGCCCGGGAAGGTGATGTGCGGGACCTGGGCGAACAGATCGAAACCGCCGCTCTGTTGGCCGCTGATGGCTTCGGCCAGCAGCTTGCCGGCCAGGTGCGTGGCATTCACGCCGTGGCCCGAATAGGCCTGGGCGTAATACACATTGGGCTGGTCCTCGAGCCGGCCGATCTGCGGCAGGCGGTTGGCGCCGATGCCGATCATGCCGCCCCATTGATAGTCGATCTTCACCGCCGCCAGTTGCGGGAACACCTGCAGCATCTTCGGCCGCATATAAGCGGCGATGTCCCGCGGGTCGCGGCCGGAATAATGGCAGGCACCGCCGAACAGCAAGCGACGGTCGGCCGAAAGGCGGTAGTAGTCCAGGGCCACTCGCTGGTCGCAGACCGCCATGTTCTGGGGCAATAGGGCGTGGGCCAGCTCTTCGCTCAAGGGCTCGGTGGCGATGATGTAGCTGCCGGCCGGCAGCACCTTGCCACCCAGTTGCGGGTTGAGGTCGTTGAGGTAGGCGTTGCAGCCCAGCACCAGGGTGTTGGCGCGCACCGAACCCTGGGCGGTATGGACCTTGACCTGCGGCCCGTAATCGATGCGGGTCACGGCCGAGTGTTCGAACAGGCGCACGCCCAATTGCTGCGCGACCGCGGCTTCGCCCAGGGCCAGGTTCAGCGGGTGCAGGTGTCCCGAGCCCATGTCGATCAGGCCGCCGACGTAGCGGTCGGAACCCACCACACTGTGCATCTCATGGGCTTGCAGCAGACGGGTTTCATGGCGATAGCCCAGGTCGCGCAACTCTTGGGCATCTTCGGCGAAACCTTCGAGGTCGCGCGGCTTGTTGGCCAGGTCGCAATAACCCCAGGTCAGGTCGCAGGGAATCTGGAAGCGTTCGATGCGCTGGCGGACGATTTCCACCGCTTCCAGGCCCATCAGTTTCATCTGGCGCACGCCGTCCTCGCCGATTATCGGGGCGAACTGCTCGAGGCCGTGACCGACTCCGCGAATCAGTTGCCCGCCGTTGCGCCCGCTGGCGCCCCAGCCGATCTTGCACGCTTCCAGCAGGATGACGCTGAGCCCGCGCTCGGCCAGCTCGATCGCGGTGTTGAGCCCGGAGAAGCCGCCGCCGACCACGCATACATCCGCCTGATGCTCGCCGGCCAGCGCCGGATAATCGGGCTGGGGCAGGCTGCTGGCGGCATAGTAGGAGGCGGGGTGCGAATGGCCTGGCCCCGACGGCTGAACACGGGTGTTCATGTGGATCATCCTGATTCGTGTGTTTGGAAAATTTGACGGAGCATAAGCCGGACCTTTCCGGCGCGGCAACATTGGTCGGCCAGCGCTGTCTGGAACAGGGCTTTTAGGGCAAAATCGCCGCCTCTCCATACTCCCGGTAAGCGCTTCGATGAGCTGCAACAGCCAGAAAGTCCGCATGCTCCGACAGCAGATCCCCTCGTTCGAGTGCGTGCCTGGCTGCCACGACTGCTGCGGTCCGGTCACCACCTCGACCGAAGAGATGTCGCGCCTGCCGCGCAAGACCCGGGCCGAGCAGGACGCGGCGATGGAGGAGCTGAACTGTGTGCACCTGGGGCCCAACGGCTGCACGGTGTATGACGAGCGGCCACTGATCTGCCGCCTGTTCGGGACCACGCCGAGCCTGCCATGCCCCAACGGCCGGCGCCCGGTGGAGCTGATCCACCCGCGGGTGGAGAAGCAGATCCATGAATACATGGCCAGCACGCGGCAGGTGCTGGTCTGACCCGAGGCCATCGTGGACATGCATCATCTGTAGGAGCGAGGCTTGCCCGCGAAAGCGATTGCCGTGAGGGCAAGGGGTAATCAATCCGGAATCGGCAGGTTCAGGCTCTCTTTCACTTCTTCCATCACGATATAACTCTTGGATTCGCGCACGTGGGGCAGCTTGAGCAGGATGTCGCCCAGCAGTTTGCGGTACGAGGCCATTTCGGAAATCCGCGCCTTCACCAGATAGTCGAAGTCCCCCGACACCAGGTGGCATTCCAATACGTGCGGCAGTTTCAGCACCGCGCGCCGGAACTCCTCGAAGGTGTCGCCGGACTTGTAGTCCAGGCTGATTTCGACGAACACCAGCAGGCTACCCTTGAGGTGCTGCGGGTTGAGCCGGGCGTTGTAGCCCATGATGATGCCTTCGCGCTCCAGGCGGCGGACCCGCTCGGTGCACGGCGTGGTCGACAGCCCGACCTTTTCCCCCAGCTCGGTAAAGGAGATGCGCCCATCGGCCTGCAGGATGCGCAGGATATTGCGATCTATCTTGTCCAGCTCACGCTTTGTCTGATGGTTGGTACGCATAGGGGATGCGCCTCCGTGAAAAGGGTTTTTGCCGAGAATTCTCGCCAAATATAGGCGTTTATATAGTGAAAAGCACTGGTCATTGCTTTTTATACTGCGCGCATCTTCGCTCTGAATAACAAACGTCAGCGGTTATCCGCGATGAGGGATATGAAAATGCGCGTTCTGGTCTTGGGTAGCGGCGTGATCGGTACCACCAGTGCCTACTATCTGGCCCGTGCCGGTTTCGAAGTGACGGTTGTCGACCGTCAGCCGGCCGTTGCCATGGAAACCAGTTTCGCCAACGCCGGCCAGGTTTCGCCGGGTTATGCCTCGCCCTGGGCCGCGCCGGGCGTGCCGCTCAAGGCCATCAAGTGGCTGCTGCAGCGCCACGCGCCGCTGGCAATCAAGGCCACCGCCGATATCGATCAATACCTGTGGATGGCGCAGATGCTGCGCAACTGCACCGCTGCCCGCTATGCCGTGAACAAGGAGCGCATGGTCCGCCTGTCCGAGTACAGCCGCGACTGCCTCGACGAACTGCGCCTGGAGACCGGCATCGCCTATGAAGGCCGCAGCCTGGGGACCACCCAGCTGTTCCGCACCCAGGCGCAACTGGATGGCGCGGCCAAGGATATCGCCGTGCTCAAGGAATCCGGCGTACCTTTCGAAGTGCTGGACCGTGAAGGCATTGCCCGCGTCGAGCCGGCCCTGGCCAGCGTGACCGACATCCTGGCCGGCGCCCTGCGCCTGCCGAACGACCAGACCGGCGACTGCCAGATGTTCACCACGCGCCTGGCGCAAATGTGCACCAAGCTGGGTGTGGAATTCCGCTTCGACCAGAACATCCAGCGCCTGGACTTCGCCGGCGACCGCATCAACGGCGTCTGGATCGACGGCAAGCTGGAGACCGCCGACCGCTACGTGCTGGCCCTCGGCAGCTACTCGCCGCAACTGCTCAAGCCGCTGGGCATCAAGGCCCCGGTGTATCCGCTCAAGGGTTACTCGCTGACCGTGCCGATCACCAACCCGGCCATGGCCCCTACTTCGACCATCCTCGATGAAACCTACAAGGTGGCGATCACCCGTTTCGACAACCGTATTCGCGTTGGCGGCATGGCGGAAATCGCCGGTTTTGACCTCTCGCTGAACCCGCGTCGGCGCGAAACGCTGGAGATGATCGTCAACGATCTTTATCCTCAGGGCGGCGATCTGTCCCAGGCCAGTTTCTGGACCGGCCTGCGTCCTACCACTCCGGACGGCACGCCGATCGTTGGCGCCACACCCATGCGCAACCTGTTCTTGAACACCGGGCATGGCACGCTTGGCTGGACCATGGCTTGTGGTTCCGGTCGTCTGCTGGCCGATCTGATGGCGAAGAAAAAGCCGCAGATCAGCGCCGAAGGTCTCGATATTTCTCGTTACGGTAATCCTCAGGAGCCTGCAAAACATGTCAATCCAGCGCCAGCTCACCAATGAGCGCATGAGCCAGATCGTCGTTCACAGCGGTACCGTGTATCTGGCCGGGCAAGTCGGCGACGACCTGAACGCCGGGATTGAGCAGCAGACCCGTGAAACCCTCGCCAACATCGAGCGTTTGCTGGACCTGGCCGGCACCGACAAGTCGCGCCTGCTGTCGGTGACTATCTACCTGAAGGACATCGATGCGCACTTCGCCGGAATGAACAGCGTATGGGACCAGTGGCTGCCAAAAGGCGTCGCCCCCGCCCGCGCAACCGTCGAAGCCAAGCTCTGCGAACCGGAAATCCTGGTCGAGCTGTCCGTCGTGGCCGCTCTGCCTTAAGCAAGATCCCTCTCCCGGCGCCACCAATGGTTAACGCTGTCGGCCGGCGCCGGTTTTTTCTTCCCACATGACCGCCTAGAAGTCTGCCGCCATGCGTCCTGCCCGTGCCCTGATCGATCTTCAAGCCCTGCGTCACAACTACCAACTGGCCCGGGAAGCATCGCCGGGCGCCCGTGCGCTCGCCGTGATCAAGGCCGATGCCTATGGCCATGGCGCGGTGCGTTGCGCCCAGGCGCTGGAAGCCGAAGCCGATGGCTTTGCCGTGGCCTGTATCGAAGAAGCCCTGGAACTGCGGGCGGCGGGGATTCGCGCGCCAATATTGCTGCTTGAAGGTTTTTTCGAGGCCGACGAGTTGGACCTGATCGTCGAGCATGATTTCTGGTGCGTGGTGCATTCGCTGTGGCAGCTGGAAGCCATCGAGCAGGCCAGCGTCGCCAAGCCGCTGACGGTATGGCTCAAGCTGGATTCGGGCATGCACCGCGTCGGCCTGCATCCCAAGGATTACCAGCCGGCTTATCAACGGCTGCTGGCCAGCGGCAAGGTGGCGAAGATCGTGCTGATGAGCCACTTCGCCCGCGCCGACGAGCTCAGCTGCAGCCGCAGCGACGAGCAGGTCGCGGTGTTCGAGGCGGCGCGCCAGGGTTTGTCCGCCGAGATCAGCCTGCGCAACTCGCCGGCCGTGCTCGGCTGGCCGAATATCCCCAGTGACTGGGTACGCCCCGGCATCATGCTGTATGGCTCGACTCCGTTCGAAGAGCCGCATCCGTTGGCCGCGCGCCTGCAACCGGTGATGACCCTGGAGTCGAAGGTGATCTGCGTGCGCGAATTGCCGGCTGGCGAGCCGGTGGGGTACGGCGCCAAATTCGTTACGCCGCGGCCAATGCGGATCGGCGTGGTGGCCATGGGGTACGCCGACGGTTATCCGCGGCATGCGCCGACCGGTGCGCCGGTGCTGGTGGCGGGGCAGCGTACCCAACTGCTCGGCCGGGTTTCCATGGACATGCTGTGCATCGACCTGACCGACGTGCCAGAGGCCGGGCTGGGTTCTACCGTCGAGCTGTGGGGCAAGAACATCCTCGCCAGCGAGCTGGCGGCCGCCGCCGATACCATCCCTTACCAGCTGTTCTGCAACCTGCGCCGGGTGCCACGCGTCTATTCCGGGGGCTGAACAGCGTAGCGCACTGCCGAAAGTCGCCTTGCCCCCCGGGATTGGGGCCCAAGTGTTGTAAATACTGAACGCTATCGCCATGATAACGCTCAACTACAACAACGCCTGATCCCTAGGAGGCTGCCGCATTGGACGTCGGTGAACGACTGCAATCCATCCGTAAACTCAAAGGCCTTTCCCAGCGTGAACTCGCCAAGCGCGCGGGCGTCACCAACAGCACTATTTCGATGATCGAGAAGAACAGCGTCAGCCCCTCGATCAGTTCGCTGAGAAAGGTTCTTGGCGGCATTCCCATGTCGATGGTCGAGTTTTTCTCGGAAGAAATCCTCCAGGAAAAACCCACCCAGATCGTCTACAAAGCCAACGAGTTGATCGATATTTCCGATGGCGCGGTGACCATGAAACTGGTGGGCCGGGCGCATCCGAGCCGGGCGATCGCTTTTCTCAACGAGATCTATCCGCCGGGCGCCGACACCGGTGAAGAGATGCTCACCCACGAAGGCGAGGAAACCGGGATTCTCGTGGAAGGACGCCTGGAGCTGGTGGTGGGCCTTGAGACATTCGTGCTCGAAGCCGGTGACAGCTACTATTTCGAAAGCACCAAGCCGCACCGTTTCCGTAATCCTTTCGATGCGCCCGCGCGACTAATCAGCGCAGCCACGCCCGCGAACTTCTAATAGAAGAGGCGTCCTGCAAGGATTGCGGCGGTGCCCGAAGCAGTATTTCGCCCCTCTCTAATCCCCCTTTGAATCTAGGGTTGTTTCAGAGTGGCGGGCTAACCGCTATACTTGCGCCCGCCCGCGAAACCGTGGCCGTGGGCGTGACTAGCCACCATTGAGGGTGTACGCGTGAACCTAATTATGAAAATGCTGGCTGCACCAGCAACCATATTGGCCCTCTGGGCTGTCAGCGCTCAAGCTGCGACCAACGACGACATTGCCAAGCGCCTCGAGCCGGTTGGCCAGGTCTGCGTCCAGGGTCAGGAATGCAAGGGCATGGAAGTCGCTGTTGCCGCCGGTGGCGGTGGTGCGAAGACTCCAGACGAAGTGATTGCCAAGCATTGCAATGCTTGCCACGGCTCCGGCCTGCTGGGCGCGCCGAAAATCGGCGACGCCGCTGCCTGGAAAGAGCGTGCGGATCACCAGGGCGGCCTCGATGGCATCCTGGCCAAGGCCATTACCGGTATCAACGCCATGCCGCCTAAAGGCACCTGCGCCGACTGCTCCGACGAAGAGCTCAAGGGTGCCATCCAGAAGATGTCCGGCTTGAAGTAAGCGCGTATCTTCCGCAAAAAAGCCGCTTACGAGCGGCTTTTTTCATGCCTGCGATCCGGCCGGGACTGTTCATTGCAGCAAAGACCCGGCAAGCTCGATCCAACCTCAATTCATGGAAGGTTCTGGAGGATCGGATGGTGCAGTCATGTTCTATCGAGCGGGCGGTCGATGAGGTCCTGGCACGCTTGCCGGCGCATATTCACATGGGCATGCCGCTGGGGCTGGGTAAACCCAATCGCTTCGCCAATGCCCTGTATCGTCGGGTCGCGCAGTTGCCCGAACGCCAACTGACCATTTACACCGCCCTGAGCCTGGGCCGTCCGCCACTGGGCGATGGCCTGCAACGGCGCTTCCTCGAGCCCTTTATCGAGCAGGTCTTCGGCGACTACCCCGAGCTGGAATTCCTCGCCGACCTGCACCGCAACCAGGTGCCGGCCAATATCCATATCGAACAGTTCTTCATGCAGCCCGGTAGCCTGCTCAACAGCGCAACGGCGCAGCAGGATTACGTCTGCAGCAACTACAGCCACGCCGCGCGCGACATCAATGCAGCCGGCCTGAACCTGGTCGCGCAACTGGTGGCCCGGGACCCGCAACAGGCCGACCGCCTGAGCCTGAGTTGCAACCCGGACATCACCCTCGACCTGCTGCCGATGATCGCCGAGCGACGTGCCGCCGGCGAAACCATCCTGCTGCTGGGCCAGGTGCATCGCGACCTGCCTTACATGCCGGGCGACGCCGAGATCGACGCCGCCACCTTCGACCTGCTGATCGACGAAGAGGAGAGCAGTACACTGTTTTCCACGCCGAACATGCCGGTGGGGTTCCAGGATCATTTTATCGGCCTGCACGCCAGCACCCTGGTGCGCGACGGCGGCACCCTGCAGATCGGCATCGGCGCCATGGGCGATGCGCTGACGGCGGCGTTACTGGCGCGCCAGGCGGATAACGACGGTTATCGGGCGCTGCTGGCGGACCTGGAGATCCAGTGCTGGAAGCCGCTGATCGAGCGCGAAGGCGGGGTGGAGCCTTTCGCCAAGGGCCTGTATGGCTGCAGCGAGATGTTCGTCAACGGCCTGCTGGCCCTGGCCGATGCTGGCATCGTGCGGCGCAAGGTCTATCCCTCGGTGGCCCTGCAGCAACAGGCCAACGCCGGGACCCTGGATGAAGACCAGGCGCTGGGCGGGGTGTCGGTGCATGGCGGCTTTTTCCTCGGGCCGCGCAGTTTCTACCAGCGTCTCAGGGACCTGCCCAAGAGCAAGCTCGGCGAGTTCAACATGACCGCCATCAGCTACATCAACGAGCTGTATGGCCAGGAAGAGCTCAAGCGCCTGCAGCGCCAGGACGCGCGGTTCATCAACAGCTCGATCATGGTCACCTTGCTGGGTGCCGGGGTCGCGGATCAGTTGGAAGACGGCCGGGTGCTCAGTGGCGTCGGCGGGCAATACAACTTTGTCGCCCAGGGCCATGCGCTGCGAGGCGCGCGCTCGATCCTGATCCTGCGCAGCTGGCGCGAATCCGCGGGCCTGGTCAGTTCCAATATCGTTTGGGAATACGGCCACTGCACCATCCCGCGACACCTGCGGGACATCGTGGTCACCGAGTACGGCATCGCCGATCTGCGTGGCAAGACCGATGCGAAGGTGATCGAAGCGCTGCTCAATATCAGCGACTCGCGGTTTCAGCCGGGCCTGATCGAACAGGCACAGAAGGCCGGCAAGCTGCCCAAGGATTTCCGCCTCGATCCGCGCTTCACCGACAACCACCCACAACGCCTGCTGGCGATCCAGGCGCAGCACCGGCACCTGTTCCCGGAGTACCCGTTGGGCAGCGACTTCAGTGCAGAGGAGCGGGATTTGCTGCGGGCGCTGAACTGGCTGAAGAGCAAGTTCAAGCTCAGCGAGATTCTCGAATTGGGCAAGGCTGCGCTGGATGCGCCGCCGCCCGAGGCTTTCCCGGCGCATCTGCAGCGGATGCAGTTGGTGAAGCCCGATGGCTGGCGCGAGGAGATCTATCAGCGTTTGCTGCTGGCCGCCTTACGCGAGACGGCGCAGGTATAAGGTAGACGCCTGGGCAGCGTCATCGCGGGCAAGCCTCGCTCCTGCAGAAGCGGGCGACGTCTGTGGGTGCGAGGCTTGCTTGCGATTGAAGAGGCAACGCCTCTTTAGATAAAGCTCACCACGCCACCGGCCAGGGACTTGACCCGGGCCAGGGATTCCACGCGATAGCCTTGCGCGTCCAGTTCGGCGCGGCCGCCCTGGAATGACTTCTCGATCACGATACCCAGGCCGGCCACGGTGGCGCCCGCCTGCTTGATGATCGAGATCAGCGCCTGGGACGCCTTACCGTTGGCCAGGAAGTCATCGATGATCAGCACGCGGTCGCTGCTGGTCAGGTGACGCGGGGAAATCGCCACGGTGCTTTCGGTCTGCTTGGTGAACGAATACACGGTCGCCGACAGCAGGTTTTCGGTCAGGGTCAGGGACTGGTGCTTGCGCGCGAAGATCACCGGTACGCCCAGGTTCAGGCCGGTCATGATCGCCGGAGCGATGCCCGAGGCTTCGATGGTGACGATCTTGGTGATGCCCGAATCCTTGAACAGCGTGGCGAATTCGTCGCCGATCAGCTTCATCAAGGCCGGGTCGATCTGGTGGTTCAGAAAGGCGTCGACTTTCAGGACCTGGTCGGAAAGCACGATGCCTTCTTCGCGAATTTTCTTGTGCAGTGCTTCCATGAAGCTTTCCTCTTTTGACGCCTTGTGCGCCTGAGCTCTGATAAAAGATGTTCGGTTAAAAATGCTTGGGTTGAAAATGCTGCGGCTAAAAAGTGTTCAATTCTAGCGTTTTAACATCGCCCGTATATCCGCCAGCGCGTTATTGCCGCGAACGGCTTTGACCTCGGTCGGGGTGTCGTCGTTGCCTTCCCACGCCAGGTCGTCCGGCGGCAGTTCGTCAAGGAAGCGGCTGGGGGCGCAGTCGATGATTTCACCGTACTGCTTGCGCTTGGCGGCGAAGGTGAAGGCCAGGGTCTGGCGCGCGCGGGTGATGCCCACGTAGGCCAGGCGGCGTTCTTCCTCGATGGTGTCGGCTTCGATACTGGAGCGGTGGGGGAGGATTTCCTCCTCCATGCCCATGATGAATACATAGGGGAATTCCAGGCCCTTGGAGGCATGCAGGGTCATCATCTGCACGCCCTCGGCACCGTCTTCCTCTTCCTGCTGACGCTCCAGCATGTCGCGCAATACCAGCTTGCCGATGGCGTCTTCGACGGTCATTTCGCCGTCTTCGTCTTTTTCCAGGGTGTTCTTCAGCGCCTCGATCAGGAACCACACGTTACCCATGCGGTAGTCGGCGGCCTTGTCGCTGGAGCTGTTGGTGCGCAGCCAGTTCTCGTAGTCGATGTCCATGACCATGCTGCGCAGGGCGGAGATCGGGTCTTCGCCGGCGCACTGCTCGCGCACCTTGTCCATGAAGCGCTTGAAGCGCGCCAGGCGGTCGGTGAAGCGGCTGTCCAAATGCTCGCCCAGGCCGATCTCGTCGGTGGCGGCGTACATCGAGATCTTGCGTTCGGTGGCGTAGTTGCCGAGCTTTTCCAGGGTGGTGGAGCCGATTTCCCGGCGCGGCACGTTGATCACCCGCAGGAAGGCGTTGTCGTCGTCCGGGTTCACGATCAGGCGGAAGTAGGCCATCAGGTCCTTCACTTCCTGGCGCCCGAAGAAGCTGTTGCCGCCGGACAGGCGATAGGGAATCTGGTGATGCTGCAGCTTCAGCTCGATCAGCTTGGCCTGGTAGTTGCCGCGATAGAGGATCGCGAAATCGCTGTAGGGGCGGTCGGTGCGCAAGTGCAGGCTGAGAATTTCCATGGCCACCCGCTCGGCCTCGGCGTCCTCGTTGCGGCAGCGGATCACGCGGATCTCGTCGCCATGGCCCATCTCACTCCACAGCTGTTTCTCGAACTCGTGGGGATTGTTGGAGATCAGCACGTTGGCGCAACGCAGGATGCGGCTGGTGGAGCGGTAGTTCTGCTCGAGCATCACCACCTTCAAGGACGGGTAGTCCTCCTTGAGCAGCATCAGGTTTTCCGGGCGGGCGCCGCGCCAGGCGTAGATCGACTGGTCGTCGTCGCCCACCACGGTGAACTGGTTGCGCTTGCCGATGAGCATTTTCACCAGCAGGTACTGGCTGGCGTTGGTGTCCTGGTATTCGTCCACCAGCAGGTAGCGCACCTTGTTCTGCCACTTCTCCAGGATGTCGGCGTGTTCCTCGAACAGCTTCACCGGCAGCAGGATCAGGTCGTCGAAGTCCACCGCGTTGAACGCCTTGAGCGTGCGCTGGTAGTGGGTGTAGACGATGGCCGCGGTCTGTTCCTTGGGATTGCGCGCATTCTCCAGGGCCTGGGCCGGCAGGATCAGGTCGTTCTTCCAGGCGCCGATCATGTTCTTGATCTCGTCGACGCCATCGTCGCCCGAGTATTCCTTTTGCATGATGTCGGTCATCAGGGCCTTGACGTCGGTCTCGTCGAAGATCGAGAAGCCCGGCTTGTAGCCCAGCCGCACATGCTCCTTGCGGATGATGTTCAGCCCCAGGTTGTGGAAGGTCGACACGGTCAGGCCGCGGCCTTCGCCACTGCGCAGCAGGGTGCCGACCCGCTCCTTCATCTCCCGCGCGGCCTTGTTGGTGAAGGTCATGGCGACGATGTACTGCGCGCGAATGCCGCAGTTCTGGATCAGGTGGGCGATCTTGCGCGTGATTACACTGGTCTTGCCGGAGCCTGCACCGGCGAGCACCAAAAGAGGGCCGCCGACATAGTTCACGGCTTCTTGCTGCCGGGGATTGAGTCGGGACATGACGAAAAAAGGGGTCTGTAGCGAAATGGGCGGGCATTTTAACAGGCTGGACGGATTCTGCTGCTCTCTCCGACTTGTGACGCAGCACGCTATCTAAATTTGCCGGTTTTGATACTTTCCCTCAGGATGCGCGCTGAATATGCGTCTAATGTTCGAGTTAGAGCGGTACAAGAAATTGCGCTTGATAATCAATATCATTTGTCATTGTTTATCCACGCGTCATAATGCCCGCCGCCAACTTCTATTACAGAGTCTAGGGAGCTAGCTTGTCCAAGCCTGTCGAACCCTTGCGCTTGCTGCTGCTGGCCGAAGAGCCGGCGTGGGCAGCGTTGTTGCGCGAGTGTCTCGCTCCGTTGGGAGACTCGGTGGTGCTGATCAGTGCGCCGACCTGGGAATCTGTCAGCCGTCTGTTCGATGAAGACCGCTCTGCGATTCTGTTGACCGTTCCCCAACTGCAACCGGCTCCCGGTCGTTGCAGCCTGCCCACGGTATTGCTGCTGGAGCAGGAGCCGCTGAACACGCCAGCCGGCGCCAGCGACTGGCTGGTGAATAAAAACCTCAGTACCGATACGGTGCGCCGTTGCCTGCGCCATGTGCGTGAGCGCGGGGTGCTGGAAAGCACCCTGTTGCGCCTGGCCGAGCAGGACCCTTTGACCGGCATCGCCAACCGCCAGGGTTTCCAGACCCTGCTGGCGGCGCGCCTGGCGGAAAACGAAGGGCGCGGATTGGCGCTGGGGCACCTGGATCTGGACAACTTCCGGCATGCCAACGATGCGCTGGGCCACCAGGCCGGCGACCGGTTGATCCTGCAAGTGGTCTCGCGGCTCAAGAGCCAGCTTGAGGCCGGGGACCAGCTGGCGCGCCTGGGCAGCGACGAGTTCGCCCTGCTGATCGATACCCGCCGGGCGCCGCAGCGCGCCGAGTGGATGGCCGAGCGCATCGTCGAAGTCATGGCCGAGCCGTACTGGATCGATGGCGAAAGCCTGTTGATCGGCTGCAGCCTGGGCATCGCCCACGCCAGGGCGAATGCCGGCGCCGACCCGCTGATGTGGCATGCGCACATCGCCATGCAGCAGGCCAAAAGCACCCAGGGCTGTACCTTTCATATCTTCAACGAACGCATCAACCGCAATGCCCGCAGCCTCGCCGACCTGGAAAGCGAACTGCGCCGGGCCTTGCGCCGCGACGAGCTGGAGCTGCACTACCAGCCGCGCCTGAACCTGCATGACGGGCAGATCGTCGGCCTCGAGGCCCTGGTGCGCTGGCGCCATGGCGAGCGCGGGCTGTTGCCGCCGAGCGAGTTCGTGCCGCTGGCCGAGCAGAGCGGCCTGATCGTGCCGCTGGGCTACTGGGTGATCTCCCGGGCGCTGCGCGACATGCAGGCCCTGCGCGAACGCGGCCTGGCGCCGCTGCACATGGCGGTCAACCTGTCGTTCCGCCAGTTCCAGGACAGCCAGCTGCTGTCGACTCTCAGCCGGCTGATCGCCGAGCGGGGTGTCGAGGCGCAATGGCTGGAGTTCGAGTTGACCGAAACCGCGGTGATGCGCCGCAGCGATCTGGTCAAGCAGACCATGGACGCGCTGGGCCGGTTGGGGGTGCGGTTTTCCCTGGACGATTTCGGCACCGGGTTCTCGTCTTTCGTGCACCTCAACAGCCTGCCGATTGCCTTGCTCAAGATCGACAAGAGCTTCGTTGGCGGCATGGAGCAGCGCGAAGAGAACCGCAAGCTGGTGCACGCCATGATCAACCTGGCTCACAACCTCCATCTCGAGGTGGTGGCCGAAGGCGTGGAAACCCCCGAGCAACTGGCCTTGCTGCGCAGCTTCGGTTGCGATCAGGCGCAAGGCTACCTGATCAGCAAGCCGCTGCCGCTGGCGGAACTGGTGGAATACCTGACGTTCGGCGCAAGCCAGCAGGTCCTGGTCGGCGAGGTCAGCTGACGGCATCCCGCTGTAGCTGCAGGAGCCCTCGAGCTCATGCCGCTACAGGGAATCCTGGGCGGCCTGGAAGTTATCCCGCGCGACAGGCTCCGCACCTTCCCGGCGAATCATCCGGCGCATCTTCCATTCGAAGGCCAGGGTCAGGCTGATGGCGGCACATGCCAGCCCCGATGCCAGGCCCCACCACACGCCGGTCGCGCCCCAGCCCAGGGTG
This sequence comes from Pseudomonas chlororaphis subsp. aurantiaca, assembly GCF_013466605.1. Taxonomy (NCBI): domain Bacteria; kingdom Pseudomonadati; phylum Pseudomonadota; class Gammaproteobacteria; order Pseudomonadales; family Pseudomonadaceae; genus Pseudomonas; species Pseudomonas chlororaphis. The sequence continues at coordinate 6,659,893 of NZ_CP059162.1, read as the reverse complement.
AAGGCCATCAGCCAGGCCGCCGGCGCACCGATCAGCCAATAGCAGCCCAGGCCCACGAGGAAGGTGGTCTTGGCGTCCTTGAGCCCGCGAATCGCACCCATGGCGATGGTCTGTGTGCCATCGAACAGCTCGAACCAGGCCGCGACCGCCAGCAGGCTGACCGCCAGGTTGATCACGTCGCGAAAGGCCGGGTCGTCATGGTCGAGGAACAGCCCGATCAACTGGTTCGGCAACAGCCAGAACACCATGGCGAAGCCCAGCATGGCCGCGCCACCAAAGGCGATCCCGACCCGCCCGGCCATGCGCGCGTGCAACAGCTGCCCGGCGCCGTAGTGCTGGCCGATGCGCATGGTGATCGCGTAAGAGATCCCGGCCGGCACCATGAAGGCCACGGAGACGATCTGCAGGGCGATCTGGTGCGCCGCCAGCTGGGTGCTGCCCATGGTGCCCATGCACAGCGCGGCGAAGGCGAACAGCCCGACTTCCACCGCGTAGGTGCCGCCGATGGGCAGGCCCAGGCGCCAGAGTTCCCGCAGGTATTGGCGATTGGGCCGCGCCAGGCCCTGGCGCAGCGGGTAGGCGGCATAGGCCGGGTGGCGCTTGATGTGCCAGGCCAGTGCCAGGGCCATGCAGTTGGCGACGATCGCGGTGACCAGGCCGATCCCCACCAGCCCCAGTTTCGGCAGGCCGAACATGCCGGTGATCAAGGCGTAATTGAGCAGGAAGTTGGCCACCGTGCCGCCCAGGCTGATGACCATCACCGGCGTGGCGCGGCCGATGGCGCTGGTGAAGCCGCGCAGGGCCATGAAGCTCAGGTAGCCGGGCAGGGCGAACGGCAGGATCAGCAGGAACTGACCGGCGGACTGCACGTTGGTTTCGGTCTGGCCGAACAGCAGCAACACCGGCTTGAGGTTCCACAGCAGCAGGCCGGCGACCAGCGCCATCAGCCACGCCAGCCAGAGCCCGGCCTGGGTCAGGCGCGCGGCGCCTTCGATGTCGCCGGCGCCCTGGCGAATCGCGACCAGGGTCCCGACCGCCGCGATCACGCCGATGCAGAAGATCGACACGAACGAATAGGTGGCCGCGCCGAGACCGCCGCCGGCCAGGGCTTCCGGGCTCAAGCGGGCCATCATCAGGGTGTCGGTCAGCACCATCAGCATGTGCGCCAACTGTGAGGCGATCAGCGGCCCGGCCAGCCGCAGGATGGCCCAGAGTTCGGTGCGTGCTGGATGCTGCATGGTCATCGGTCTCGATACGGGGGAGGCAGTTAAGAGGCTTGATTCTCGGCGCTCTCGGCGACTTTCACAAAGGGATAAAAACGATTGGTGGCATGATTAAAACTCATGCTTTGCCGATTCTGGTAAGTTGGCGCCATTGCGCCTGTGGAGTGCTGCCATGCCCCGTCGTCTTCCGCCCCTGTATGCCTTGCGTGCCTTTGAAGCCGCGGCGCGACACAGCTCGTTCACCCGCGCGGCGGAGGAGCTGTCGATCACCCAGAGCGCGGTCAGCCGGCATATCCGCACCCTGGAAGATCACTTCGCCTGCCGGCTGTTCCAGCGCAGCGGGCGCAACCTGCAACTGACCGAGGCCGCGCGCCTGCTGTTGCCGGGTATCCGCGAAGGCTTCACTGCCCTCGAGCGCGCCTGCAATACCCTGCGCGCCGAAGACGACATCCTGCGCATGAAGGCGCCCTCGACCCTGACCATGCGCTGGCTGCTGGCGCGCCTGAGCCGCTTCCGCCATCTGCAGCCGGGCAACGAGGTGCAACTGACCAGCGCCTGGATGGACGTCGATTCGGTGGACTTCAACCAGGAGCCTTTCGACTGCGCGGTGCTGCTGAGCAACGGCCACTTTCCGCCGGACTGGGAGGCCAGCTACCTGTTTCCGGAATTGCTGATCCCGGTGGGTGCGCCGAACCTGCTCAACGACCAACCGTGGGACGTGGCGCGACTGGCCGCCACCGAGTTGCTGCACCCGACTCCGGATCGCCGCGACTGGCGCAACTGGCTGGAGCGCATGGGGCTGTCCGAGCAGGTCTCGCTCAAGGGCGGGCAGGTGTTCGACACCCTGGAGCTGGGCATGATCGCCGCGGCCCGGGGCTACGGGGTTTCCATGGGCGATCTGCTGATGGTGGCCGAGGATGTGGCCCAGGGACGGCTGAGCCTGCCCTGGCCGACGGCGGTGGCCAGTGGCGAGAACTACTACCTGGTCTGGCCCAAGACCCGGCCTGGAGGTGAACGTTTGCGCCGCCTCAGCGATTTTCTCCAGAACGAGGTCCGGGCCATGCAACTGCCCGACGTAGAGCGCCTCGGCTGAAACAATGAAGGCCCCACGGCAAGGGGCCTGCGCGATACCCGTGCAACTCGCTCAAGTATTGAGCGACGCCGCCGAATCCTTGGAAGTGGAACCTTCGTTCTGATCGGTTCCGACATCTCATTCTTATTAGAACCATTGCCGAGCGTGTGACGCGATCAGGACGATCCGGTCTCTCGGCCAGGAGTTGTCATGCCTCAACCTCGTGCCCGGATCGCCTCGCAGCTTGGTCTCGCACTCGCCGTGGTACTGGCGATCGTGATCAGCGGCAGTACTGTCTTCGCCCTGCGCTCGCTGGACGCCGCCAACCTCGACACCCGGGAAGAACACCTGGCCAGTGAGGCACGGCTGCTGGCCGACCAGCTCAATACCTTCCACAGCACCCTGCGCGAAAGCACCCAGCGCCTGAGCGGGCTGTTCGAAAAGCGTTTCAGCGGCGGCCTGAGCCTGCACCCGGACCAGCCGGTGACCGTAGCCGGTACCCAGACCCCGGGCCTGCATCTGGGTGACGTAGTGCTGAACAACAACTTCGAGGAAGTTGACGAGTTCAAGCAGATGACCGCCGGCGTGGCGACCGTGTTCGTGCGCAGTGGCGACGACTTCATTCGTGTCAGCACCTCGCTGAGCAAGCAGGATGGCAGCCGCGCGATTGGCACCCTGCTGGACCACGCGCACCCGGCCTACCAGAAACTCATGGCGGGGCAGAGCTATGTCGGCCGCGCGCTGCTCTTCGAGCGCCTGTACATGACCCAGTACACCCCGGTGCGGGACAGCGCCGGCAAGGTGATCGCGGTGCTGTTCGTCGGCTTCGACTACACCGACGCGCAGAACGCCCAGTTCGACAACCTCAAGCGCTTCCGCATCGGCCAGACCGGTTCCCTGGCGTTGCTCGACGAGCAGCATAAATGGCTGGTTCCGCCGGCTGGCGTACAGGCCCTGGAGCAGGCGGGGACGACCATTACCGAACTGGCCAGGCAGCCGGGCAAGGGCCGCTTCTGGAGCGACAAGAGCGAGGATTTCTACAGTGTCGCCGTCCCCTTCGAAGGCGGGCCCTGGTCGGTGGTGGCGAGCATGCCGAAGCCCGAAATCCGGGCGGTGACCTGGAGCGTCGGTACGCGCCTGGTCATCGGCAGTCTGTTGGCGATGCTGCTGGCGGTGGGCGCCACGGTCTGGCTGCTGCGCAGCAAGCTTGCGCCCCTGGGTGATCTGGTGCGCCAGGCCGATGCTTTGGGCAAGGGTGACCTGAGCGCGCGCCTGAATGTTTCCAGCCAGGATGAGATCGGCCAGTTGGCGGGCAGCTTCAACCAGATGGGCCAGGCCCTGTCGACCATGGTCGAGCACATCCGCAAGGCCGCCGAGGAGGTCAATGGCCGGGCCCAGGCGCTGTCCGGGTTGTCGAGCGGGGCATACGAGGGCATGGAGCAGCAGTCGGGCGAGATCAGCAGCATGGCCGGGGCGGTGGAGGAGTTCAGCGCCACCTCGCTGAACATCGCCGACAACATGGGCAACACCGAGCGCCTGGCCCAGGAAAATACCCAGCAGACCCGGATCGGCCGCGCCTCGATGGAGGAGGCCTCGGCCTCGCTGGAGCAGATCGCCGGCGCCTTGAACAGCACCGCGACGGTGATCAATACCCTGGGCCAGCGCTCCGAGGAAATCGGCGGCATCGTCGGGGTGATCACCGCGATTGCCGACCAGACCAACCTGCTGGCGCTCAACGCCGCCATCGAAGCCGCGCGCGCCGGCGAACAAGGTCGCGGCTTTGCCGTGGTCGCCGACGAAGTGCGCAACCTGGCCTCGCGGACCCGTGAAGCCACCGACGAAATCTCGGGGATGATCAACAGCATCCAGCAGGAAACCGGCAACGCCATCGCCACCATGGAGCAGGGCAATGTGTTGATGCAGGAAGGCCTGTCGCGCAACGCCAATGTCGCCTCGGCCCTGGCGCGCATCGACGAGCAGAGCCGCTCGGCCGGCCAGCAGTTCGCCGCGATCACCACCGCGACCCAGGAGCAGAGCAGCACCGCGACCCTGCTCAGCAGCAACCTGCAAAGCATTGCCCTGGCCAACAGCGAACAGCGCGAAGTGGTGTCGAACCTGGCGATCACCGCCAAGGAACTGGAGAAGCTGGCGGCGGACTTGCGCCAGGAAGTCGACCGCTTCCGCTGACAGCCTCGCGGGCAAGCCTCGCTCCTACAGGGTTACGGCATCTGTAGGAGCGGCCGGTCGACGCTCGATTGCCCGCGATCACGTCAGACCGACCGCCTTATCCCTCGGCCTTCTCCCCCAACCCAGGGTCCACCCGCTTGCCGATATCCCGCAGGCGCGCCAGTTGATCGACCATGGTCGGTGCTTCATCCAGGCTGCTGACAAAGGTCCACAGATAGGTCATCACCGCATACACATGCCCGGCCTTGACCCCCTCGGTCAGGGCCAACTGGCTGATGGCGATCACGAACAGCAGCGCGGCCGCCGAGCCGAGCAGCAGATAGGCCGCCGCCTCGCGGTCCGACAGCCAGATCCGCAGCCGCGACAGTAGCCGGTAGTGCCGTTGCAGGGACGTGGCCCCGACCTTGGCCACCAGGCCGATTTCCTTTTCCAGCCGGTCGTTGAGGCGCTCATGCAGTTCCTGATTGCGCCGGGCAAAGCGCGGCAGCAGGGTGATGCACAGCAGCAAGGCCACCAGGCAGGCCAGGCCGACCCAGGGTTCGATCACCAGTAGCATCACTGCCGCGCCGACAATCGAGACCAGCGCGGTGGCGATGGTCGGTACATGTTTCTCGAAGAAGTCGACGAACTCCCGGGCCAGCACCACCCGCGCCGCGGCGGTGGAGGTGCTCTGGTTCTGCAGGCGCTGGTTGAGGATCACCGGCACCGCCAGGTCGGCGTAGATCCGCGTGAAGGTGCGGGTATCCACCGCCCGCCGCGCAGCCCCGACCACCCAGAACCCCAGCACCACCAGCGCATAGACCAGGGCACTGCCGGCGTCGCCGCGAATGATCGAGTCCACAGCGAACCCGGCAAACAGCGGGTAGGCCAGCAGTAGCGCGTTCTCCAGCGCCACCAGCGACAAGGTGCAGAACAGCTTGCCGGGGTAGGCGCGGGCGATGGCTTTCAGGGTCTGGCTGGCGGATTGCTGGCCGATTTTTTTGCTTTCATCGATCAGGACTTGCGGGGTAACGGCTGGCATGAGTGCACCGGATGGAAGATAAACGCTATTATTGAGCGACTGCTCAATGGTATTTGAGCGATCGCTCAAAACGCAAGCGCTATCCATCCACCGGCGTCCCGAGGTAATGCCCGCATGTCCCGTACCGACCGCAAAGACCAGATCATCGCCGCTGCCCTGGAGCTGTTTCTCAGCAAGGGCTTCGCCGCGGTTTCCACCCGCGATCTGGCGGACCACGCCGGCCTGTCCCGTAGCCACATCTATCACTACTTCAGCGACTGGAATGAATTGCGTCGCGAAGCCTTCGTGCGTTTTGCCAACGAGCAACTGGACGCCGTAGGCGCGCCCCTGGTTGGCTTGCCGCCGCTGGAGGCCCTGCACGGATTCCTGCGCGATTGCCTGCCGGTTTCTGCCGAAGACAGCTGGGCGCTGTGGCTCGATGCCTGGGATGAAGCCATGCACGACACCGCGCTGGCCGAGGCCTACCAGAGGGTGGATGAGCAGTGGCAGGCCATGCTCGCCAGCATCATCGAAGCCGGCGTGCAGGCCCAGGTTTTCCAGTGCGCATCACCCGCACGCGCAGCCCGGCAGATCTTCGCCCAGATCATGGGCTATGCCGACGGCCTGTTGTTGCGACCCTCGGCCGAGGCCGCCGCAGCGGCAATGGATGAGGTGATGGAAGTGGTCGAGCTGTTATTGAAGATTCGCTGAGCACTGGAGAGGCGTTCGAGTGTGCCGGCTGGTTGCGGAAATTAGGTTGCTGAAACGATTCATCAGCGCTATAAAAATCCCACAACTCCAATAAAGGCACACGCCCATGACACCGCTCAGACTGCTGGTCGCTCTTTCCGCGTTCACCGCTGCTTCCCACGCCATGGCCTGGGACTATGTCCTGCTCGATACCGACAAGGCCGCCCAGGACTTCCATATCACCAGCCAACAGCTGGGAGTAAAGACTGAACAACCCTTTTCCGTGACCCTGCGCACCCTGCATGGCGGGCGTCAGGAGGGGGTGAGCATTGTCTATATCGACAATGGCGCGATGAAGCTCTCGGTGGTGCCGACCCGTGGCATGAACGTGCTGCAGGCCTCCATCGGTCCGGTGCGCATGGGGTGGGATTCGCCGGTCAAGGAAGTGGTCAACCCGGCGTTCATCGAGCTCAACGGTCGCGGCGGTCTGGGCTGGCTGGAAGGTTTCAACGAGCTGGTGACCCGCTGCGGCTATGAGTGGGTCGGGCATCCGGGCATGGATAACGGCGAGCTGCTGACCTTGCACGGTCGCGCGGCGAACATCCCGGCGAACAAGGTCACCCTGCATATCGACGAGAAGCCGCCATACGCCATCAGCCTGCGCGGCGAGCTCAAGGAACAGGCGTTCAAGAAGGTCGATTTCTCGGTGGCCACCGAGCTGGTGACCGAGCCGGGCAGTGTCAGTTTTGCCCTCAACGACATCCTGACCAACAACGGCGACTACCCAAAGGAATACCAGGCGCTGTATCACAGCAACTTCAGCACGCCGTTCCTCGAAGAGGGCGCGAAGTTCGCCGCACCGGTGAAGCAAGTATCGCCTTTCAATGACAAGGCCAAGGGCGACCTCGCCGATTGGCAGACCTACCGCGGCCCGACCCGGGACTACGACGAGACCGTCTACAACGTGGTGCCTTATGCCGATGCCCAGGGCGACACCCTGACGGTGCTGCACAACAAGGCCGGCACCCTCGGTGTGGCGGTGGGCTTCAATACCCGGCAGTTGCCGGTGTTCTCCCTGTGGAAAAACACCGATACCCAGGGCCAGGGCTACGTGACCGGCCTGGAGCCCGGCACCAGCTTCTCCTACAACCGTCGCTACCAGCGCCCGCTGGGCCTGGTACCGACCATCGAGGCCAGGCAGAGCAAGCAATTCCAGATCCGCTACAGCCTGCTGGCCGACAAGGCGGCTGTGGATAAGTCCCTGGCCGAGATCAGCCAGATCCAGAACGGCCGGCAGACCGAAGTACGGCCGACGCCGCTGGTGGACCTGAGCAAGGAGTGATCCTCTTTAGCTAGCGGCCGGCCGGTATTGCAGCGCCTCGGCCAGGTGCTCGCGGCTGATCTGCTCGACCTGCTCGAGGTCCGCCAGGGTGCGGGCGACCTTGAGCAGGCGGTGGGCGGCGCGCAGGGACAGGGTCAGGCGTTCGCAAGCGGTTTCCAGCCAGCGCTCGTCGGTTGTGGATAACTGGCAATGCCGGCGCAGGCCCGGCAGGTCGAGAAAAGCATTGGCGCAACCCTGGCGTTGCTGTTGCCGCTCCCTGGCGCGGGCCACCAGGGCCGCGGCTTGCGCGGTGTTGTCCCCAGCTTGTGGCTTGGGGTTGAGGGCTGTGCTTTCCCGGGCCACGGTCAGATGCAGGTCGATACGGTCGAGCAGCGGCCCGGAGAGCTTGTTGCGATAACGCTGGATCTGCTCCGGTGTGCAGCGGCAGCGGCCACTGGGCTCGCCAAGATATCCACAGGGACAGGGGTTCATCGCCGCTACCAGCTGGAAACGCGCGGGAAAATGCACCCGGTCACGGGCCCGGGCGATGACGATCTGCCCCGACTCCAGCGGCTCGCGCAGGACTTCCAGTACCTTGCGATCAAATTCCGGCAATTCATCGAGGAACAGCACACCGTGATGGGCAAGCGTGATTTCCCCGGGTTGCGGCTTCGAGCCACCCCCCACCAGCGCTGGTCCAGAAGCCGAGTGATGAGGTTGACGGAAGGGCCGTTGCGGCCAATGGCTCAGGGGAATGTGGCTGGTGACCGACTGGATGGCAGCCACTTCCAGGGCCTCCTGCTCCTCCAGCGGCGGCAACAGGCCGGGCAGGCGGCTGGCCAGCAAGGTCTTGCCGGTGCCCGGAGGGCCGCTGAACAGCAGGTTGTGCGCACCGGCCGCGGCCACCAGCAGCGCGCGTTTGGCGGCCAGTTGGCCCTGTACTTCATTCAGGTCGGGATAGGGTCGGTTCTGGTAGAGAAGGCCGTCCGAGGCGTAGGGCTCGATCGGTGTATGGCCGTTGAAATGTGCAACGGCTTCCAGTAAATGATCGACTGCGATCACCGTCAGTCCTGACGCCAGGCAGGCTTCCTCGGCATTCGCGCGCGGCACCATCAGCGTGCGTCCGGCCTGGCGCGCGGCCAGGGCCGCCGGCAGCACGCCGCGCACCGGACGAACCGCGCCGGACAGCGCCAGCTCGCCCAGGCATTCGACATTCTCCAGGGCCAGGGTCGGCACCTGCACGCTGGCGGCCAGTATGCCCAGGGCGATTGCCAGGTCGAAGCGCCCGCCGTCCTTGGGCAGGTCGGCCGGGGCGAGGTTGAGGGTGATGCGCCGGGCCGGAAAATCGAAGCCGGCATTGAGAATGGCGCTGCGCACCCGGTCCTTGCTTTCCTTGACCGCCGCTTCGGGCAGGCCCACCAGGGTCAGGGCCGGAAGGCCGTTGGCCAGATGAACTTCGACCGACACGGCTGGCGCTTGCACGCCGGTCTGGGCACGGCTGTGGACAATGGCCAGAGACATGACTCGTTCCTTGAGACTGGGAAACCGCATCCTGCGGTTGTGCAAGCGTAGCCCCGGTGTGCGCTGGCCGGGGCACTGCCGCGCCGGTAAATCGGCTCAGGATGTTGCGGCGGCCGGCTTAGCCGCGCCAGTCGTGGGACCAGCCCGGTTGGACGATGCGTTGTTCGTACAGGGCGATGTCCGTCTGATTGTCGACTTCCACCCAACCGCCGCGAATGGCCACGGTGGCGATAGCGGTGCCGGCCTGGAGCAGGGCGCGCAGCAGGCTGGTCATGTCCAGTTTGTCGATCTGCGGGGCGCTCATGCCGGACAGCAGCGCCCGGACCTGGCTCCAGCCTTCGGGGGTGAATTTCAGCAGGCCCATGTATTGGCCCTCGATTTCTTCGCGGCTGGCGACCTTTTCAGCAATGCCCAGTAGCCGGCCGGCCTGTTGGCGGAAGCTTTCGGCATCGCTGAGGGGATCATCGAAACGCGCCGACCACAGGTCCCACCAGTCGAGGTCGTAGGTGATGCTCAGGGGCGCCTGGGAGGCCATCAGGTCGCGGACGATATCCGGGCGATAGACGATGTCGCCGTAGCACACCAGGGTCGGTTCGCTGGACAGCAGGGCATCGGCGCGCATCAGGCTGCGCACCATGTTGCTGCTGGCCCAATGCGGGTTGTACAGCCGGCTCTGGCCGTAGCCTTCAAGGGCTTCGCTGCAATAGCCGCTGACCAGATGCACCTCGTCGACCCCGGCGTTTTTCAGGGCTTGCAGCTGCCATTCGAGCAGCGGCTTGCCAGCCAGGCAGGTCAGGGGCTTGGGTAGTGCGGCGGTCAGGTCTTTCAGGCGGGAGCCGCGGCCGGCGGCGAGAATTACGGCTTTCATGTCAGGTCACTCAAAGAGCCATTGGCACAGTTGTCGATCGGCTTCGTCCAGCGCTGCTTCGCGCTCGGGATGCCACATGATGCCGGCCACCTTGAGGCTGGTATGCACCAGGGCCTCGCAGGTCCCGGCAGCGTCCAGGGCCCAGGGGCGCAGGGTGGCGGGCAGCGGGTCGAGCAACTGTTTGCCGTGGAAGGAATTGACCGAGCGCGAAGCGGCCTGGCCCGGTAGCCAGGGCAGCTCGTCGGCGGCCAGCAAGGTGATGAGGTGGCGTTGCGCGACGTGCACGTCGCGGTCGGCATCGGCCAGCCGGCCACCGAAAAAGCTGTGGATCAGTTGCAATCCACGGCAGACCCCCAGCACTGGCAGCCGCTCGGCCACGCAGTGGGCCAGCAGCGCCTGTTCGCTCTGATCGCGCAACGGGTCGCCGCCGAGGTCGTCGCCACCGCTGAAGATCACCCCTTGCACGCCCTGGTCTTGGGCGTAGGCCACGGTGTCCTCGCCCAGATTGGGCAGCAGCAGCCATTGGTTGCCACAGCCGAGTTCGGTAAAAAAGCGGTACCAGTCCCTGGCCAGGCCATCGCGCGGTTCGTGATAGGCCTGCGGGTTGCAGGTTCTCAGGGTGATGCCCAGGCGTTTCATGGCTGCACCGGGTTCAGGGTCTTGTCGCGACAATTGAGGGCGATGCGCGGGCTGCGCAGGATTCGATTGAACAGCTGTTCGCCACAACCGATGGCCGCAGGAATGCCGAATTCGGCGCAGCGGATGGCCATGTGCGAGTTGGCCCCGCCGTATTGGGTGACCAGCCCGGCGATACCGCGGGTGAAGACCCAGTCGTAGCCGGGGTCGGCATTTTCGATGCAGACGATCTTGCCCTTGAGCGGCGCCGAGGCTGGGGTGTCCTGACGCAATTCCATGCCGACGGCTTCGACGTTCTGCCGGGTGATGAAGTTGGGCAGGCTGCGATGCAGCGGTGCGACGAACACATCGTCGACCGCACTGATCAGGTGCCCGAGCTTCAGCGAGATACCCTGTTCATAACTGCGTCGCGCCTGGCTGGCCGCTTCCAGCAGGACCCGGTCGGTGTCGTCCATTAGCGGCGTGGTGAGGCTGTCGAGCAGCGGGTGGATATCGAGAAAGGACAGGTCTTCCCTGGCCAGGCCAACGTCGGCGCCCCAGCTCACCAGCAGTTGCAGGGCATCGGACAGGTCCCGGGTGAACACCAGCTTGGCGTATTCCCGGGCCTGGATGGCCTGGCTGGCATAGTCCAGCAGGTGTTCGGTCGACAGCGGCCAGCCTTGTTCGTCGATCAACTGCTGCAGGGCCTGGCGTTCTTCAGGCTGCAGTTGGAAGGCTGCTTGCGAACTCTTGCCATGACCCAGCTCGACGGTCGCGGCAGCGAACAGGTCGTGGCGTTCGTCATAACGCAATGAGGTGATGTCGTAAGTACCGGGGCGCAGATGGCCGAATTTGGCGACAAAGGCCGGCAGTGTCCGGACGTCAGCGCAGACCTGGGCGTATTCGCGCGTCAGTTCGGTAGTGACGGTGTGGATCGACTGCTTCCAGGCCAGCAGGCGCTCGTTGCTCAGGGCGCCACGGCGGCAGGCCGAGCGCAGCAGGGCTTCGGCGATGAATGCATGCCGGGCGAGCATGGCGAACGGCAGCGTGCCTTGCTCGCGGCAGTCCAGCAGCAAGCGGTGGATGCTGTCGAGGTCGGCTGGAATGGCGTCGAGACGGCGGCTTTGCTGCTGGCGCTCATGAGCGCGCACCTGGTCCAGCAAGGGCGGCAGCGCGCCGGCGCCGTTACTGCATAGCGCCCGCAGCGTCAGCTGATCGAGGGCCGTGCGATAGGCCCTTTGTTCGGCGGCGCTGAGGCTGTCGCCATAACGCTCGGCGAAGTCGGCATCGAAAGTGAAGTCCAGGCAGGTCTGGACGACTTCGAACTCGACCTTGTCGTGCCATTGCGGGTGGGCCTGCAGGCGCTGCAGCCAGGCGTTGACCAGCCTGTTGCACAACTTCGGCTCCAGGCCTGCCGGCAGGAACGAGTTGAAGCTGCAGCGCACGTCGATATACGGGTGATGGCCGAGCATCACCATCAGCGCCTGGTGCCGCGGGTGGTGATAGCCCATCAGGGCGCGGGCTTCGCGCCAGGTCGAATCGGTCACCAGGCGCCGATACAACGAGGCCGCCAGCGGGCGCGGAGTGGTACCGATGATTTCCGCCGGGTTCCAGTCGGGCATCACCCCCAGCAGGGTGCTGTCGCCATACAGGCCGGCCTGGGGCGCCAGGCGTTTGCCCAGGAAGCGCTGGATGTGCTCGAGCTGGCGCGCCACCCGCCGTTCGGTGACCGGATGCCAGGTGTTGCACAGGGTGATGCGCCGCACCTGCAGCACATACACCTGCTGGTGGCGGTCGACGGCGAACTCGATGTCCAGCGGCACGTTACCGCAGAGCATTTCCAGCTCCCGGCAGGCATCGATCACCGCCTGCAGGCGTGGGGAGCGCAACTGGGGGCTCTCGGTGTCACGGTAGACCAGCACGGTTTTCTGGATGCCCTGGCCGCCGGTGATGGTATCGGTCAGGCCGCTCTCGTCGTCGTAGTTCACCACGTAGTAAGGGGCGCCATGCTCCAGGTCGTGGGTCATCACCACGCCGCTCATCTGGATCGAGGTCAGCATCGGCTGGACCAGGACCTGGTTGTCCTCGCAGCGGTGCTCGGCGAAGGACGCAATCACCTGTTCGATGGCCGCGTTTAGGGCCCGTGGATCCGTGGCGCTGACGTTCAGGCAACTGGTGAACAGGCCGGCCATAGAGCTGTTGAAGCTGTCTTCGTTCTGCGCGCTGCTGCGCACGATCACGCAACCGCCATGCTCTATCCTGGCGATGTTCTGCAGCACGTCCGCTGGGGCATCAAGCCACTGCCGCGCGGTGAAGAAGTACAGCGGCAGGATCCGCGAGCGGGTGACCCGCAGCTGCAGGCGCTCCAGGGTTTCGGACTTGGTCCCGAAACGAATGGTGTTCGCGGCGGCCTGGTTCATGGCGCGTCCTCGTGCTTGTCCACCGCCAGCAGGGCCAGGTGCTTGAGCAGCGGGTGAATGATGAAGTACGGCGGTTTCTCGGCCTCGGCCGGCAGGGGCCGCAGGGCCTGGGCGCCTTCGCGACGCCAGTGGCCAAGGACTTGCACCAGCAGGTCGGCGCGGATCGCGTTGTCATACAGGTAGTCGACGTCCATGCCTGGCGGCGGCAGCGGATAAGCCTTGCGCGCCAGCACCGGGCCGGTGTCGATCTGCTCGTCGAGCAGCAGGGCGCTGGCGGCGCACTCGCGCTGTTCGATGATCTGGTAGTACAGGGTGGTGCTGCCGCGATAATCCGGCAGCCAGCCGGAGTGGATATGCAGCACCGGGTAACGACTCAACAGGGCCGCCGGCACCAGTTGCCCGCCGTACCCAGAGTAGACCAGCAGGTCCGGTGCCTGGCGTGCGATAAGCGCGAGCAACTGCGGGTCGTCGAGAGCCTGGGCCGGGCATACCTCGTGGGGCCAGTCCAGGGTGGCCAGGCAAGTGTCGATGTCCTGGTTCAGGTCCGGGCAGAACAGTCCCGCGAGTGGCTGTACCTGCAACTCGCGGGTGGTTTGCAACGCGCCGCCGCCCTGGCCATAGACAATCACCGCGTCAGGTTCGATACCGGCTGCCGCCATGCCTTGCAGGTAGGCGACCGAGCGCGCGGTGCGGGCGCAGAGGATCAGCAGGCGGGCGCGACTCATAGGCCGGCCTCCCGGGCGACTGTGGCCAGCACCTGTTGTTCCTGGGTCAGCAGCCAGGCCAGGTAGGCGCCCTGGTCCGGGTCGAGGCGGCCCTGCTGCGACACCAGGGTGTCCGTCAGCTTGAGCAGGCCACTGAGGTAATAGGCCGCGCCGCTTGCCTGCCAGCCGTGCAGCATGCACTCGGCCAGCAGTAGGTAAGGCGGTACGGACCCATAGCTGCCGTAGGGCAGCGGACGGTGCGGAGCCGCGGCTTCGTAGCCGGTATACAGGCGTTTGCTCACTTCGAATTTCTTCAGCAGGCGCGGCAGCCAGTAGGCCGCCAGCGGGCCGGAGACTCCGGCGCCCGCGCGCATTTCCAGGCACAGGTGGCTCAGCAGCGCCGTGCTGTCCGCGGCGTGCGCCGGGCCTTGTGGATGCAGCGTGGGCAAGGCCGGCGTCGGCAAGTGGGCGCACACAGCCAGGCGCGAGGTGCGCCAGGCATCGACTAAGGCTTCGCCCTGGAAGCTGCTGTAACGGTAGGTCTGCGGGTTTTCCAGCAGGTCCCCGTCGCTGTAGGTGTAGTTCAGCATGACGGTGGATACCCACAGAGCTGGCGAATGCGGTCCACGTAGCCAGGAATATCGTCGGGCTCGTGACGGTTATGCAGCACCAGGTCCGGGCATTGTGGCGGCGGGTATTCGATGTCCACGCCCACCACATTGCTCTGCTCGCCCCGCAGGGCGGACTGATACAGCCCCTTGTTGTCACGGCTGATCAGGGTGCTCAGCGGCACATCGACGAACACTTCCCGGTAGCTGGAGAAACGCTGGCGGTTGTCGTCGCTGATGTCCTGGAACATCGACAGGATGCAGCAGACCACATCGATGCCCTGGCCATCGAGCCAGCCACACAGGGCCTGGATCCGCTCGGCGTTGACCCGGCGTCCGGCAACGCTGTAGGCGTCCGCCCGCTGGTCATGGCGGAACAGCGCGCGAATCTCGTCGCCGTCGACGAACACGGTCTGCGGCCGTTGCGCTTTCAGGCTGGCATACAGGGCCCGGCCGATCGTGGTTTTGCCTGCTCCTGACATGCCGACCAGCCAGATCACCATGGTTTCACCCCTGCTTGAGTATGTTTTCGATGTTGCGCAGCGCCAGGACCGCCAGCTCCGCCGAGAAACCATAGCTGGGAGCGAAGTAATGGCGACGCAGACGCTGGCGGACCGCGGCCTGCTGTTGCCAGAGGCTTTCATCCCCCAGCAGGTCGGCCAGTTGCCAGCGTGCCTCGGGGTCGAGGTTGACGATGTCGTTGCGCAGCAGCACATCGGGCGACTCCTCGCCGGTCAGCGCATCCTGCTCGGCGTCCGGTACATTCAACAGCAGCAGGTTCTTGTCCAGGTACAGGGCGCCGAACGCGGTTCCGCCGTAGTCCGAAACCACATAGTCGGCGCAACGGAACAGGGTGAGGTTGTCGTAGACGCGGGTAATCACCGCGGTGAACGGGTATTGCTCAAGCAGTTTCAGCGCCTCGGGATCGGCCTCCGCCGACAGCGGATGGGTCTTCACGATGACGTTGTAGCGCTCGCACAACCCGGCCATGGCGTCGGCGAAGCGGTTGATCGACGACAGCTCCATCCAGGTCGGCAGCCACAGCACGGTCTTTTTCGTCGGGTCCAGGCCCAGGTCCGTCGGATGCTGGCCTTGCCGCGAGGTTTCGCGGAAGTAGGCGTCGTAGCGCGGGTAGCCCATCTGGAAGGTCACGGCGTCGCAGCATTCGCGCAGACGCTCGGCCTGCCAGGGGCCGAAACACAGGATCAGGTCGTAGTGCCGGTTCCAGCTGGAAAAGTTGTGTTTGTACTTGCCCAGGGCGTACATGAAGCGCACCTGCCGATGGCCCAGCGCCTTGATCATCGGCTGCGAGCCATGGTCGTACATGCTGTGGTTGGAGACCACCACGTCATAGCGGTGATTGGCCTTGATCACATCCAGGCTGCCGTGGCAGCTGTAACCCAGGCCGCCGATCAGTTCGCGGCTTTGCGCGCGCTCTTCATGGGTGCCATGCAGGACCACGTCGAAAGCATCGGCCCCCAGCAGGCTCCAGACCGCCTGATAGTGATTGAGCATCTCGGCGGTATGAACGAAGAAGGCCAAGCGGCTGAAGGGTTTTGGCGCGGTCATAGGGCTACCTGGTGCAATAAGTCGAGGCAAGCGTTCGCGTTGCTTAGCGGTATTGCGCGGCATGGCTCGCCCAGGGGTGGCCAGGATCGCAAACGCTGGACATGTTATCGGCGGAGTAGGAGGGAAATGAACGGGCAGCGCGGAAAATCTTTGCCGGCAGGGACCGGCCCGACCAATGACAGGTGCGGGCACGGTCAAGCCGGCAAATGCGGGCGAGGAGGTTACTGCTCGCTCGGGTTGAGCTTGGCTTCCAGCTCGGCGACCTTCGCCTCCAGGCTTTCCAGGCGGGCGCGGGTACGGGCCAGGACGACCATCTGGCTGTCGAATTCTTCCCGGCTGACCAGGTCCAGCTTGCTGAAGCCGCTTTGCAGCAGGGCCTTGAACTGGCTTTCGATTTCGGCGCGGGGCAGTGGGGTATCGCCGCTGAACAGGCGGGCGGCATGGCCGCTCAGGGCATCGAGGAGGTCTTTGGGCGCGAGCATGGGAGGTGTCCTGAAAACAATGGCGGGCAGTGTATCACGCACTGTCTATAGTCAATTGGCGGGCGGGGATGCACGCTTTTCGCGCATCGCGCCGGGCAGTGGCGCACCGTTGTTGTGCGTATCCGTGGCGATGATGGCGAAGTGGTTTCCGTGGCGGCGGCCAAGGGACTGAAATCAGTGGGTTTTCATGAGATGGCAAGGTTTCTGCTTAGTCGCTGATGACCCATGCACTGATGCAGTCGCTGTGACGAATGCAGTGCGGCAGGCGGAGCGGGGAAGTGTTTCGTCGGCAGCGGTTAGCTGGCGTCGGTCTGGTCGAGGAAGACCGACGATGCGTTACAAAGCCAGGCACTGCGCTTAGACTTGAGTCGGGTTTGTTTTCCTGGGGCAAGTCCACCAATTCGGGAGAAAGTTTCATGAAGCTAGTCACTGCCATCATCAAGCCGTTCAAGTTGGACGACGTGCGCGAGTCGCTGTCCGAGATCGGCGTGCAGGGCATTACCGTTACCGAGGTCAAAGGCTTCGGCCGGCAGAAGGGGCACACCGAGCTGTATCGCGGCGCGGAGTACGTGGTCGACTTCCTGCCCAAGGTGAAGATCGACGTCGCCATCGACGACAAGGATCTTGATCGGGTCATCGAGGCGATAACCAAGGCCGCCAACACCGGCAAGATCGGTGACGGCAAGATCTTCGTGGTCAATCTGGAACAGGCTATTCGCATCCGTACCGGCGAAACCGATACCGACGCCATCTAAGCCGCCCCAAACCCAACGCCCCAGGAGAAAACAATATGACTCTGCGTAAAATCGCAGGGCTAGGAGCCCTGCTGTCCCTCGTAATGCCTGGCCTGGCCATGGCGGCGGACGAAGTGGCAGCTCCAGTCCTCAATTCCGGCGACACCGCCTGGATGCTGACCTCGACGGCCCTGGTGCTGTTCATGACCATTCCCGGCCTGGCGCTGTTCTACGGCGGCATGGTGCGTTCGAAAAACATTCTTTCCGTGATGATGCAGTGCTTCGCCATTACCGGTCTGATCAGCATCCTGTGGGTCATTTATGGCTACAGCATCGCGTTCGACACCACCGGCATGGAGCAGGGCGTCGTCAACTTCAACTCCTTCGTCGGCGGCATGGGCAAGGCCTTCCTGGCCGGCGTCACCCCGGCGAGCCTGACTGGCCCGGCGGCGCTGTTCCCCGAGGCGGTGTTCATCACCTTCCAGATGACCTTCGCCATCATTACCCCGGCGCTGATCGTCGGTGCCTTCGCCGAGCGGATGAAGTTCTCCGCCATGCTGATCTTCATGGCCATCTGGTTCACCCTGGTCTACGCGCCGATCGCCCACATGGTCTGGTCCGGCAACGGCGGCCTGATGTGGGACTGGGGCGTGCTGGACTTCGCCGGCGGCACTGTGGTGCATATCAACGCCGGTATCGCCGGCCTGGTGGCTTGCCTGGTGCTGGGCAAGCGTAAAGGCTTCCCGACCACCCCGATGGCGCCGCACAACCTGGGGTACACCCTGATGGGCGCGGCCATGCTGTGGATCGGCTGGTTCGGCTTCAACGCCGGTTCCGCCGCTGCCGCC
The DNA here is from genome assembly GCF_013466605.1 of Pseudomonas chlororaphis subsp. aurantiaca. Lineage (NCBI taxonomy): Bacteria > Pseudomonadati > Pseudomonadota > Gammaproteobacteria > Pseudomonadales > Pseudomonadaceae > Pseudomonas > Pseudomonas chlororaphis. The sequence goes on along the minus strand of NZ_CP059162.1, from coordinate 6,642,031 downwards.
AACGGCACGGCCGGCATGGCGATGCTGGTGACCCAGATCGCCACCGCCGCCGCGGCGCTGGGCTGGATGTTCGCCGAATGGCTGACTCATGGTAAGCCAAGCGCCCTGGGCATCGCCTCGGGTGTGGTTGCCGGCCTGGTGGCGATCACGCCTGCCGCTGGCACCGTAGGCCCGATGGGCGCCCTGGTGATCGGCCTGGCAGCGGGCGTGGTGTGCTTCTTCTGCGCGACCACCCTGAAACGCAAACTGGGTTACGACGATTCCCTGGATGCCTTCGGCGTGCACGGTATCGGCGGTATCCTTGGCGCGATCCTCACCGGCGTGTTTGCCGCGCCATCGCTGGGCGGCTTCGGCACCGTGACCGACATCGCCGCGCAAGTGTGGATCCAGTGCAAAGGCGTGGGTTTCACGGTGATCTACACCGCGATCGTCACCTTCATCATCCTCAAGGTGCTGGATGTGGTCATCGGGCTGCGTGTCACCGAGGAAGAAGAGTCGGTCGGCCTCGACCTGGCGCAACACAACGAGCGTGGTTACAACCTGTAATTTCGCCTGAAAAAAATGCCCGGCTTGCCGGGCATTTTTTTGTCTGCGTTTTGTCATTGAGAGACAGCTGAAAGGTTTTTCCCAGAGCTTGTCAGCCAGTTTGATAAGCGCTTTTTTTTCGGGTCAATGACTTACAGCATTGGAGGAATATTCGGCACTTTGTTTTTTCCCAGAGCGCGCTAGAATGCGCGCCGAATGTGCGGAGAACTGTATGTGGCAACAGACTCTGATTACCCTGCGGGCAAGGCCCCGGGGCTTTCATCTGGTAACGGACGAGTTGCTCGCCGGCCTGCCTGAGCTGAAGGCATGCCGGGTCGGTCTGTTGCATTTGTGGCTGCAGCATACCTCGGCCTCGTTGACCATCAACGAGAATGCCGACCCTGCGGTTCGTCGTGACTTCGAGCGTTTTTTCAACACCCTGGTGCCTCAAGGCATGGCCGGGTATGAACATGACGACGAAGGGCCCGATGATCTGCCGGCGCACTTCAAGGCCAGTTTGCTAGGCTGTCAATTGAGCTTGCCGGTATCGGCAGGTCGCTTGGCGTTAGGCAGCTGGCAAGGCGTTTATCTGGGCGAGCATCGCGATCATGGCGGTGCCCGCAAAGTCCTTGCCACCTTGCACGGTGATAAGGCATAAGCCGCTGGTTATCAGTGGATGTTGATTTTTTCCAGCGGCCTTCGACAGTCGGCTCAGCTGGGCTATAACTAATCTGCTTTTCGCAAGTCATGAGGTAGAACATGAGCGACGATGATCTGGAAAACGACGACCTCGAAGTAGGCGACGAAGACGAAACCGAAGAAGGTCTTGAAGCGGCCGCCGACGATGTGGTGGAAGACGATGGCAGTGATGTTCCTGCCCCGACCGCCAAAGGCAAGGCCAAGGCTGCCGTCTCGGTAGACGAGTTGCCGAGTGTCGAAGCCAAGAACAAAGAGCGTGATGCACTGGCGCGTGCCATGGAGGAGTTCCTGGCCCGTGGCGGTAAAGTGCAGGAAGTCGAGGCCAATGTGGTTGCCGACCCGCCCAAGAAGCCTGATAACAAGTACGGTAGCCGGCCTATCTAAGCGCCCGCCACTTGCTTGCTGAAAAAGCCCGCCGTCGCTGCGGGCTTTTTCATGGGCGTTTGTTGGGCGATGGTACTGCGTTGTGGTGGTCGCTAGCGTGCTATCAGGCGCCGTTGTGCCAGCGCGCCAGCAGTTTCGGCAGCTCGGTCAGGCTGCGGATTTCCGCATCCGGCAGCCGCTCGGCCTCCCAGGCCTTGCCGGCCGGGTTGAACCAGATGGCCCGCAGGCCGGCCTGCTGCGCCCCGGCGATGTCGTCGCCCGGGTGGTCGCCGATGTGTACGGCGGTGTCCGGCGTCGCCTCGCCCCGTTGCAGGGCCTCGTGAAACAGCCGTGAGTCGGGCTTGGCGATGCCGATGTCTTCGGCACACAGGGCGAACTTGAAGTAATCCGCCAGCCCCAGGCGGCGCACATCGGCGTTGCCATTGGTGACGACGCCCAGCGCGAAGTGGTTGGCCAATGCTTCCAGGGTCGGTTGTACCTCGGGAAAGATGTCCAGCTGATGCCGGGCATGCAGGAACACTTCAAAGCTCTGGTCGGCCAGGGCATTGGCCTGGCCCTGGTCGTAGCCGGCTTCCTCCAGCGCATGAAACAGCACCCGGCGGCGCAGCGCACTGATGCGGTACTTGAGCCCCGGCTCGTTGTTCAGCACGCGCTCACGGATGGCCCAGAGATGCTCTACCGGAACACCGCCCAGCTGCGGCGCGTGGTCGGTCAGCCACTGGCGCAGTACGGCTTCGGCGCTGACGATCACGGGTGCGGTATCCCACAGCGTGTCGTCGAGGTCGAAGGTGATCAGCTTGATCGTCATTACTCACCGCCTTTGTTGCGTTTGGCCCGTGGGTGGGCGCTGTCGTAGACCGCTGCCAGGTGCTGGAAGTCCAAGTGGGTATAGATCTGGGTGGTCTTGATATCCGAGTGCCCCAGCAGTTCCTGGACGGCGCGCAGGTCCTGGGAAGATTCCAGCAGGTGGCTGGCGAAGGAGTGTCGCAGCATGTGCGGATGCAGGTTCTGTCCCAGCTCGCGCTCGCCGGCGGCCTTGACCCGCAGTTGAATCGCCCGGGGGCCCAGGCGCCGGCCCTGTTGACTGACGAACACCGCGTCATCCGGCGGATTGCTCAGCGCCCGCAGCGGTAGCCAGAGTTGCAGCGCCTCGCGGGCCTTTTTGCCGACCGGCAGGACCCGGGTCTTGCTGCCTTTGCCGTGCACCTGCACCAGGCCATCGGCCAGGTCCAGCTGTTCGAGGTCGAGGCTGGTCAGCTCCGACAGGCGCAACCCGGAGGAGTAGAACAGCTCGAGAATCGCCTGGTCGCGGTGCGCGAGGAAATCGTCCTCCACCGCGCCATCGAGCAGTTGCAGGGCGCGATCGGTGTCCAGGGTCTTGGGCAGGCGACGCTCGCCCTTGGGCGGCGCCAGGCCGTTGGCCGGGTCGTGATTGCACAGGCCTTCGCGGTTCAGGTAGTGATACAGACCGCGCACGGCGGAGAGCAGGCGCGCCAGGCTGCGGGAGGATTGGCCCTGCTGGTGCAGGCGCGCAATCATGCTGCGCAGGCCCTGGATGTCCAGGTCGGACCAGCTGGAGACCTGTTGTTTGGCACAGAAGGCCAGCACCTTTTCCAGATCGCGACGGTAGGCTTGCAGCGTATGGGGCGACACTTGGCGCTCACTGCGCAGGTGCTCGCAGTAGGCGTCCAGTTGTCGTTCCATGGTCAGAGAACCGAGCGTAGCGAGTGAGTGAAGCGCGGCAGCACGCGGCCCATGACTTCGGCGATATAGCTGAGGAACAGCGTTCCCACCGAGCTTTTGTAGTGCTGCGGGTCACGGCTGGCGATGGCCAGCACGCCGTGAATGCCCTGATGAGCGATGGCGACCACGGCGCTGGAGCCGATCTGTTGGCGTTGCTCTTCGCCGAACAGGAAGTCCAGCTCATGCTCGCGCAGGCTGCCGCTGACGCTCTTGCCTTCGGTCAGCAAGCCGCCGATGGCGGTCTGGGCGTCGGCGGCGGTGACCCAGCGGCCTACCGGCATGGCACTGTCGCTGAACAGGATCAGGCTTACGAAAGGCACCTGGAAGTCCTGGCGCAGGCTGTCTTCGACGCTCATCACCACATCTTCCAGGCTATTGGCATCCATCAGCGCGAGAATCAGGCGGCGGGTCTTCTCGAAGAGCCGGTCGTTGTCGCGGGCCACGTCCATCAACTGCGAAAGCCGGTGGCGCATCTCGATGTTGCGCTCGCGCAGGATCTTCATCTGCCGCTCCACCAGAGAGATGGTGTCACCGCGCTGATGGGGAATGCGCAACGCCGGGAGCAGTTCTTCATGCTCGACGAAGAAGTCCGGATGAGCCTCCAGGTACGCGGCGATCGCCGCCGCCTCGAGGTTTTCGGCAGGAGATTCGTCGGGCTGTTCGGCTGGAACCTGAGGCTGATCAGTCATGGTTTTCGCTCATTCAAAGACGCACCTGTCCTTCGTATACGCGTACTGCCGGGCCGGTCATCTTCACCGGTTGGCCAGGGCCTGCCCACTCGATGGACAGGCGCCCGCCCGGCAGGTCGATCAATAGCGGCGAATCCATCCACCCCTGGCTGATCGCGGCCACTGCGGCGGCGCAGGCGCCGGTACCGCAGGCCTGGGTTTCCCCGGCGCCACGTTCCCAGACACGCAGCTGCGCGCGCTGACGGTCGATGACCTGGATGAAGCCGACATTGACCCGGGCCGGAAAGCGCGGGTGATGTTCGATCTTCGACCCCAGCTCATGCACCGGCGCGCTGTTGATGTCGTTGACCCGCAGCACGGCATGGGGGTTGCCCATGGACACGGCGGCCAGCTCGACGGTCTGGCCGTCGACTTCGACCTGGTAATTCAAGGCCTGGGCCGGCGCCACGAACGGAATCTGCTCGGGCACCAGGCGCGGCGCGCCCATGTCGACGCTGATCTGACCATCGTTGCGCACATCCAGTTCGATGATGCCACTCTTGGTCTCGACGCGGATCTGGCGCTTGGTGGTCAGGCGCTTGTCCAGCACGAAACGGGCGAAACAGCGTGCACCGTTGCCGCACTGCTCCACTTCGGAACCGTCGGCATTGAAGATCCGGTAGCGGAAGTCCACGTCCGGGTTGCTCGGCGCCTCGACGATCAGCAGTTGGTCGAAACCGACACCGGTGTTGCGATCGCCCCATTGCTTGGCATGTTTGGGCAGGATGTGCGCGTGCTGGCTGACCAGGTCGAGGACCATGAAATCATTACCCAGGCCGTGCATCTTGGTAAAACGCAGCAGCATGGTTCTACTCCGGCAGCAGGCTTTCGCCAGCAAACAACTCGGCTACCGTCTCGCGGCGACGCACTTCAACAGCCTGTTCACCATCGACCAGCACTTCAGCAGCGCGACCGCGGGTGTTGTAGTTGGAGCTCATGACGAAACCGTAGGCACCGGCCGAATGCACGGCCAGCAGGTCGCCTTCTTCCAGGGCCAGTTGACGTTCCTTGGCCAGGAAGTCGCCGGTTTCGCAGATCGGGCCGACGATGTCGTAGGTACGTGCCTGGCCATCGCGCGGGCGTACGGCGCTGACGTCCATCCAGGCCTGGTACAGGGCCGGGCGGATCAGGTCGTTCATTGCCGCGTCGACGATGGCGAAGTCCTTGTGTTCGGTGTGCTTGAGGTACTCGACCCGGGTCAGCAGTACCCCGGCGTTGGCGACGATGAAGCGGCCGGGTTCGAAGATCAGTTCCAGGTCGCGGCCGTCGAGGCGTTCGCGCACTGCCTTGACATAGTCGGCGGCCAGCGGCGGCTCTTCATCGCGATAACGCACGCCCAGGCCGCCACCGAGGTCGATGTGGCGCAGGTAGATGCCGCATTCGCCCAGGCGGTCGACCAGGTCCAGCAGACGGTCGAGGGCATCGATGAAGGGGGCCAGGGTGGTCAGTTGCGAGCCGATATGGCAGTCGACACCGACCACTTCCAGGTTCGGCAACTGGGCCGCGCGGATGTACACGTCTTCGGCATCGGCGATGGCGATACCGAACTTGTTTTCCTTCAGGCCGGTGGAGATGTACGGGTGGGTGCCCGCGTCGACATCCGGGTTGACCCGCAGCGAGACCGGGGCGCGAACCTTCAGTTCGGCGGCGACCTGTTGCAGGCGCTCCAGCTCGTCGCTGGATTCGACGTTGAAGCAGTGCACACCGACTTCCAGGGCGCGACGCATGTCGTCACGGGTCTTGCCGACACCGGAGAAGACGATCTTGTCGGCCGCGCCGCCAGCTGCCAGGACGCGTTCCAGCTCGCCGCGGGAGACGATATCGAAACCGGCGCCCAGACGCGCCAGGACATTCAGTACACCCAGGTTGGAGTTGGCCTTTACCGCGAAGCAGACCAGGTGCGGCATGCCGGCGAGGGCATCGGCGTACGCGTGGTACTGCGCTTCGATATGCGCTCGGGAATAGACGTAGGTCGGCGTGCCAAAGCGTTCGGCAATGGCGGACAACGCTACACCTTCCGCGAACAGTTGCCCGTCGCGGTAGTTAAAAGCGTCCATGGGGTTCCCTTAGTTGGTGTCGTGCTTGTGCGACTGCGAGTGACCTTGGTCTTCGGGGGATTTGCTGTCATCGGGAAGATACAGCGGGCCTTTTTGACCGCAGGCAGTGACAAGGCAGGCAACCGCGACGAGCGCAGCAAGGGAAGAGATCAGGCGCTTCATGGCGAAATCCTTGAGAATGCGTTAATTGCGCCCGAGTATACCGGCCACCCGACGGCTTGCCTATGCGCTGGAACACCCGTCCGGCGGGCCTTTGCCCCGGGCGCAGGGGTTGGGCGCGGCGGCTGCGGGGATATTTTCTCTGCTGCCCGCGCCCTTGATCGGTATCCTTTGCATTCGCCCGGATGCGCCCGTATCTTGCGGCGCTTGAGCGTGAGTAGACACTTTTCGAGGTTCCCGCAATGAGTTTGACTGAAGCCCGTTTCCACGACCTGGTCGATGCCACCCAGCAGGCGCTGGAGGACATTTTCGAGGAGAGTGACCTGGATATCGATCTGGAGAGCTCCGCCGGTGTGCTCACCGTCAAGTTCGAAAACGGTAGCCAGGTGATCTTCAGCCGCCAGGAACCGCTGCGTCAGCTGTGGCTGGCCGCGCGCTCCGGTGGCTTCCACTTCGACTACGACGAAGAAAGCGAGCGCTGGATGTGCGACAAGAGCGAAGAGCAACTGGGCGAAATGCTCGAGCGCATCGTCCTCGAACAGGCCGACATCAAGCTTGAGTTCGAAGGGCTCTGAGACCGTGACGCCAACCGCCCCGGTGCGCCCGCCCAAGCCGCTGTACAGCAATGTCAGCCCGGCCGTGGCCTCGCCCTGCATCAGCCTGTGCCGGCTGGACGAGGAAAAGGTCTGCAAGGGTTGTTTCCGGCATGTCGAAGACATTCGCGAATGGCGCTCGGCGGACGATGAGCGACGGCGCGTCATCTGCCGCCAGGCCCTGGAGCGCAAGCGGGCGATGGCGCACGGCGCCGGCTAGCCCTGGCCAGAAAATCCGGTAGCTTGTTTATTTGTGCTGCTGTGGTAGTGTCCGGTTACGCCTCGCCACATCGAGGCCAGTGAAAACCCCGTCTGATCTGGACGGGGTTTTGCTTTTTTGTGCCGAAAAAAGGAGTCTGCCTGGATCATGAGCACCGCACCTTCCATCATTCTCACCCGCCTCGACGTGCAGCGTCTGGAGCGCCTGATCGACAGCCTGGACGACACGCTGCCTGGCGTCATTGCGTTGCAGACCGAGCTGGATCGCGCCGAAACCCTGGTGGGCCACGATGAAGTCCCGCCCGGTGTCGTGACCATGAACTCGCGCGTGCATTGCCGCGAAGAGGGCAGCGGCAAGGACTATCACCTGACCCTGGTGTATCCACAGGACGCCAACGCCGACGAAGGCCGGATCTCCATCCTGGCGCCGGTGGGCAGCGCCTTGCTCGGCTTGCAGGTCGGGCAGTACATCGACTGGCCGGCTCCGGGCGGCAAGACCCTGAAGCTGACCTTGCTGGAGGTCGAATACCAACCCGAAGCGGCTGGCGACTTTCACCTCTGAGGGGCACCTCTGACCGGCTAGACCTGCTCGAGCGCGTCGTTCAAGGCGCGCTCCAGGTCGGCCTTGTAGCGCAGGTAGAGATTGCTTGAGCCGTGGTGGTCACCGAGCAGGCCGGACAGGTCCAGATCGGTGATGTAGCAGCGATAACGCTCGGTTTCGCGGCGCTGGCCGACAATCTCCTGGGCGACCGCGGCGAACAACTGGTCGCCATGCTCCAGCTCGGAAAACTCCCGTTGATTGCAATACAGGGTGACCTGCACCTGCCCCGGTGCGGCTTTGCCGATGATGCCCTGCACGTCATAAAAGGCGTTGCTCGCCGGCGTCTGCGGCGCCGGGCGTGGCTCGACCCGGCGAGCCTTTGTGCTGCCTGAAGGCAATATCTGGTAATACAAAATATCCAGCGGCACGAGGGGCTGGGAGGCCTCCATCGGCAGCTGGGCGTTGCGCCGGTAGAGGATCGACTGCAGGAAACGTTGCAGGGGCACCAGCAGGCTCTGTTCGTCGTGGTAGGGCAGGCGTTGCTGCCAGAGCGCATCGAACTCATCCAGCACGTACAGCTCGGCCTGAGCCTCGACGACGCGGTAGAACACCTGGATGCAATCAGGCTGGCCCATCGGCAGGATCAGCGCCAGGTCGTGTTCTTCCAGGGCCATCGGGTCCAGGTGCAGCGGGCTGTAGCTCGATTGTTCTTCGCCCAGGTAGTCGATCAGCGCCGGCAGGCTCGCCAGCGCCACATGATTGACCCGGCCCGGCACCAACTCCAGCACGTGGTAATGCTGCTGCACCTGGATCAGGTAGCGGTGATTGAGCTGGCTGAGCAACAGGTTCTGCGCCGTGTCGAACAGCTCTTCGACCCGTTGGGCGATGAACTGCGCGCGGTTGTGGCAAAAGCAGCGCACTCGCAGCTTTGGCTGCTCGGGGCCGGGCGGCAGATTGTTGAGGTAGTCGCGTAGGCAGTCGAGCAGGGCATGGGCGCCGTCGTAACGACCGACCAAGACCTCATTCCAGCTGTTGAGCGTCACTTGGTCGAGGGTCAGCACCAGGTTTTCCCGCACCCCGGCGTAGCTCAAAGAATCGGTACGCTCGGTGGTCATCAGGATGTTCAGGTCGCGGTGGTGCTTGAGCGGGTCGCGGCCGACGTTCACCAGGATCAGCACTTCGCTGGGCACGCTGCTGTGCAGCAGGCGTTCTTCGCTGACGGTGCCCAGGGGCAGGGCGATGGTCTGTTGCAGGCTGCCCAGCAGATTGAACAGCTCGAACTCGCTCAAGTCGCTGCTGCCCGGGTGCAGCGCCAGGCGCGTGCTGCTGTCGATCACGCCGTTGCGATGGCTCCAGGTCAGCAGCTCCAGCAGTTCGCGGCTGCGCTTGATCGGCGCGAAGTGTTCCCACTCCAGGGCATTCAGGCTGCCGTTGTACAGGCCCCAGTGGGTTTGCCCAGGCTCTTTCTTGTTGGGCGACTGCACCAGGGTCAGGGTGTCTTCGGCCAGGTCCGGGGCAATGCCGGGGTTGATGAACTCGATCTTGCCGGCTTTGCGTTCAAAGGCCGCGTACAGGCGTCGGCCAAGGATATTAAGGTCGCGCTTGTTGATCAGGCCGAGGGTCTGCTCGGTACGGGCGAACTGGGTCAGGAAGCGGTAGCTGTAGTTCAGTTCGTTGACCAGGGCCCGGCGTTCGGCGCTGACCTGGCGGACTTTCCACTGGCTGCGACTGTCGAGCATCGCCAGCTGGCGCTGATCCCAACCCCATTCGCGGGCCAGCCGTTCGAGCAGCGAGCGCTGCCAGCTCGGGTTGCGTGCGCCGTTGTTGCCGGTGAGCTTGCGGTTGACCTTCAGGTACAGGCTGCGACGCACCAGTTCCAGGCGCTCCGGCTCGCCGCGGGCCTTGAGGTACTCCTCGATGCGCCGGTAGACCACGATGTACGGATCCAGCTCGTCGAGGTCCAGGCGGTTGGCGAACACCGCCTGCTTGAAGCGCAGGCTCAGGCATTCCACCCGTGGGTGCTCGCTGGCGTAGACCTCGGTCAGCAGCAGCTTGAGCACGGACTTGTACGGCGACTCGATGCCCTTGAACAGTTGCCAGAGCCCGGCCCCGATGAATTCGCCCGGCGGAATATGGGCCAGATGGCCAAGGTCGAGGTTTTCGTCAGCGGGGATGAAGCGCTTGGACAGCAGCGTATGGGTGTACTGGTGGTAGCGGTCTTCTTCGTACACCGGCACCAGCCACCACAGCGGCGTACGCCCAGCCAGCCAGATGGCGGTGCGGTAGAACTCGTCCAGCAGCAGGTAGTGCTGGGTGGTGCCGCAATCGTCGGAGCTCAGCTGGGTGTCGCGATCGCCACGGACAAAGCGGCTGGGGTCGATCAGGAAGAAATGCGCCTCGGCGCCCTGGCTGGTGGCCCAGGCTTCCAGCAGCAGGCATTTCTTGCGCAGTTCGGCGAGTTCGTTTTCGCCGAGATCGGGCGCATGGCAGACCCACACGTCCATATCGCTCTGGTCGGCCTGGGCCAGGGTACCCAGGCTGCCCATCAGGAACAGGCCGTGGATAGGCCGCGGCGCATTGCCGGGGCGGGCCTTGTAGGAAAACGAACGGGTCAGGCGCTGGGCTTCGTTGAGGGTCGGCGTGTCGGGCTCGTAGTTCGACAGCCCGGCCGGTGTGCCGCCCGACACATACCCCGGCAATAACGGGTGGTTGACGTGAAAGAACAGCGGCAACAGGTTGAGCACCAGTTGCTGGCGTGGCGACAACCCTTCCATGGCCCGGCCCAGACGCCCCTCGTTGAGCTTCAGAAAGCGCGCGCGCAGTTGGCTGAGAACCTTGCGGTCGATTCCCTCGTCCAGATCTGGGCGGATTTCATGGGTGCGGATCATTCAAACAGGCTCGTGAAGCTTGAACGTGGGAGGTCTTGTGCGCAGGAGTTTACAGCCAGTCGAGGGCGGGCTTTAAGCTGAATTTTATTTTTGACGTCAGATTTCCAGCGTCTCGCTGGAGCTTGCCCGCGGAATCCGACAGGCGGGGATTCCGAGGGCCGTAGGGGAGAGCGTTCAGGCGGCTTCTTTGACCGTCAGAATGGTCAGCAGGCCTTGGGCATGCTCGGCGGCATCGCGGCCCAGGCTGGTCAGGTAACCACCATCGGGCTGGGTAATGAGTTCTTTCTCGAACAGGCGTCGTGCGGCGGCGATAGCTTGGGGGGCAGCGGTCTGATGGATTTTCAGGCCTTCCTGGGAACTGTCCAGGTTGAAGAGTGCAAGGATTTCCAGTTCGGCAACCAACTCAGGGGTATACGACATAAGGACTCCAGACTTTCTAGGAATTAGACGACAGCGTCCTTAAGGTGACCGCAGTTGTGCAGCCTGTCCAGTGTCCGCTGCGGACTTTTGCGCCCCTGGGCGGCGGTATTTGGCCGCAGGGCGCGTACCAGTGTAGTCAAGGCTCGCCGTCGCGCCGGTCAGGTGCGGGCGCGAAGCGTGGCGGGCTTACTTCTTCTCGGGCGGCAGCTCGGGCAGGGCGCGCAGCGCGGCTTCGTACCATTGGGTGTCGAACGCGCGGTCTTCTTCGAGGATCGCGTCGATTTCCACCGCCAGGACGTGAGCCATGAGGTTGAGGATTTCGTCACGCTCATAGCCGACCAGGGTCAGCTTGTTGAAGGTGGCTTTGGCCGCGGGCGGGTTGTCGCTTTCGATCTGGTTTTCGATCGCTTCGATCAGGGTGTTTTCGGTGAACGCTTCTTCGTCGTTGTCGTCTTGGTGGGTGTCGGGGGTTGGCTCGCTCATGGCAGGCTCCTCAAGGAAAGGTCGCCAGTTTACCCGTATTCAGGAGCCTGATGCTGCTGGCCGGTCGGCTGTCGAGGATCTATAAGAGTGGCTGCCAACCCCGTACCCGGCCTGGAGGCTACGTGATGTTCAAGCTTTATGGATTCGCCGTCAGCAATTACTACAACATGGTGAAACTGGCATTGCTGGAAAAAGGTCTGCCTTTCGAAGAAGTGCCGTTCTACGCCGGGCAAAGCCCTGAGGCGTTGACCATCAGTCCACGCGGCAAGGTGCCGGTGCTGGGGGTGGAGCAGGGTGTTATCAATGAAACCAGCGTGATCCTCGAATACCTCGAAACCCAGCCGGGCCCGGCGCTGCTGCCAAGCGATCCGTTCGAGCGTGCCCAGGTGCTGGCGCTGGCCAAGGAGATCGAGCTTTACATCGAGTTGCCGGCGCGGGCCTGTTACGGCGAGGCGTTCTTTGGCACAGCGGTCCCCGAGGCCATCAAGGAAAAATCCCGCAATGAGCTGGTGCTGGGGTTCGCCTCGCTGGCCAGGCACGGCAAGTTTGCCCCTTATGTGGCGGGCAGCAGCCTGAGCGTGGCGGATCTGTATTTCCTGTACAGCGTGAGCCTGGCCTGTGCGGTAGGGCAGAAACTATTCGGTGTGGATTTGCTGGCCGAGATGCCGGCGGCCAAGGCCTTGATGGCGCGGCTGGAGCAGATGCCCAACGTGCAGCGGGTTGCGGCGGACAAGGACGCGGCGATGCCGCAGTTCCTGGCGATGATTGCCAGCAAGAAGTAGAAAGGTTTCAGATCGCTGACAGCGGGCAAGCCATGCTCTTGGTAGGAGCGTGGCTTGCCCGCGCTAGCGTTTAGCGGCTGCTCAGCAACGCCTGGCCACGAACCACCGCCGCCTTGACTTGAGCTGGCGCGGTGCCGCCGATGTGGTCACGGGCATTGACCGAGCCTTCCAGGGTCAGCACGGCAAACACGTCCTGGTCGATCTGGTCGCTGAACTTGCGCAGTTCTTCCAGGCTCATTTCCGCCAGGTCCTTGCCGGTTTCCACGCCGTACTTCACAGCGTGGCCAACGATCTCGTGGCAATCGCGGAATGGCAGGCCACGGCGTACCAGGTAGTCCGCCAGGTCGGTGGCGGTGGAGAAACCGCGCAGCGCCGCTTCGCGCATCATCGCGTGCTTGGGCTTGATCGCCGGGATCATGTCGGCGAAGGCGCGCAGCGAGTCGCGCAGGGTGTCGGCGGCGTCGAACAGCGGTTCCTTGTCTTCCTGGTTGTCCTTGTTGTAGGCCAGGGGCTGGCCCTTCATCAGCGTCAGCAGGCCCATCAGGGCGCCGAACACGCGACCGCTCTTGCCACGAACCAGCTCCGGAACGTCCGGGTTTTTCTTTTGCGGCATGATCGAGCTGCCGGTGCAGAAGCGGTCGGGCAGATCGATGAACTGGAACTGCGCGCTGGTCCACAGCACCAGCTCTTCGGAGAAACGCGACAGGTGCATCATGGCCACGCTGGCGGCGGCGCAGAACTCAATGGCGAAATCGCGATCAGACACATTGTCCAGCGAGTTGCCACCGACGGCGTCGAAGCCCAGCAGCTGGCAGGTCAGCTCGCGGTCGATCGGGTAGGTGGTGCCGGCCAGCGCGGCGCTGCCCAGAGGCATGCGGTTGGTGCGCTTGCGGCAATCGACCAGACGCTCGTAGTCGCGGCTGAGCATCTCGAACCAGGCCAGCATGTGATGACCGAAGGTCACAGGCTGTGCAGTCTGCAGGTGGGTGAAGCCCGGCATGATGGTGTCGGCTTCGCGCTCGGCTTGTTCCAGCAGGCCTTTTTGCAGGCGGGTGATTTCCGCCAGGATCAGATCGATTTCGTCGCGCAGCCACAGACGGATATCGGTGGCCACCTGGTCATTGCGGCTGCGGCCGGTGTGCAGCTTCTTGCCGGTGACGCCAATGCGGTCGGTCAGGCGTGCTTCGATGTTCATGTGCACGTCTTCCAGATCGACGCGCCAGTCGAAGGTGCCCGCCTCGATTTCGCCCTGGATGGTTTTCAGACCGTCGATGATGCTGTCGCGTTCGGCATCGGTCAGTACGCCGACCTTGGCCAGCATGGTGGCGTGGGCGATCGAGCCCATGATGTCGTGACGATAGAGGCGCTGGTCGAAAGTGACGGAGGCGGTGAAGCGGGCGACGAAGGCGTCGACGGGCTCACTGAAGCGGCCGCCCCAGGACTGATTGGTCTTGTCAGTGCTCATGAATTCGCTCGTGATCGGCTGGAAGGGAAATGAGGTGAAAAGTTGCCGCGGATAATAACAGGGTTGCCAATCCTGTAGCTGGCACCGGTCGGCAGGTTTTTATTTCTGCCATGGGGGCCGCGGGCGCTTGTCGCCGACCTCGGGCGCGCAGAGACTAGGCGAACGAAGGCGGTTCGAGGGGGGATGTAACGATATTTATTGTTTGAGCAATATCGTCTTGGCAACCGTCTACAGTTGGACTGAAGGAACAGCGCAATCTCGGATGTTTCATCGAGCCTGGTCGCTGATCACGCAACCGTTGTCGCATGCGCTCCGGTCCCGGCACCACCTCGCGATTCACGAGGGAGGCGGCCGAGGTGGAAGCCGACTATAAAAGAGGGGGTGTTTGTGTCCTGTATCAGCAGTCCCCATGACCATGTCGTGCAGTGGCGGGCCTTAAGCGGTGTCGAGCAGGCCCGGGTAAATAATGGTGCCCGTCGTGGGGCACTTTTTGGCCCTCGCACTAGTCTTAGCGTGGATCGCCGTGACGGACGTCACTTCACCTGTCTACGCTATCCTTGTGCGAGACTCACGCAGGAATCCAGCGCAATATGAATGTCCTGATCGTTGATGACGAACCCCTAGCCCGCGAGCGACTGAGCCGTATGGTCAGTGAGCTTGAGGGATACAGTGTCCTGGAGCCCAGCGCCACCAATGGCGAAGAGGCATTGGCCCTGATCGACAGCCTGAAACCGGATATCGTGCTTCTCGACATCCGCATGCCGGGTCTCGATGGCCTGCAGGTTGCCGCCCGCCTGTGCGAACGCGAAGCGCCGCCAGCCGTGGTGTTTTGTGCCGCCCCTGATGAATTCGCCCTCGAGGCTTTTGATGTCAGCGAAGTCGGTCACCTGCTCAAACCGGTGCGTTCCGAGTATCTGCTCGAGGCGCTGAAGAAGGCCGACCGCCCCAACAGGGTCCAGCTCGCGGCCCTGACCCGGCCCGCCGCCGAAAGCGGCAGCGGCCCCCGTAGTCATATCAGTGCGCGCACCCGCAAAGGTATCGAGCTGATCCCGCTGGATCAGGTCGTCTATTTCATTGCCGACCACAAATACGTGACCTTGCGCCATGAAAGCGGCGAAGTCCTGCTGGACGAACCCCTGAAGGCGTTGGAAGACGAGTTTGGCGAGCGTTTCGTACGCATCCATCGCAACGCCCTGGTGGCCCGCGAACGCATCGAACGCCTGCAGCGTACGCCGCTGGGACATTTCCAGCTGTTCCTCAAGGGGCTCAATGGTGATGCGCTGATCGTCAGCCGACGGCATGTGGCCGGCGTGCGCAAGATGATGCAGCAGCTCTAGATCCGGACAAACGGGCGGGTCATGCACCCCGCCCGCAACGTTCCTGCGGCCAGGGAGGGGCTGCGGTTCCTGATACAAGTCAGAGCTGATTTGGCTGAGCTGTTATCATCTGCCGTATTTTCTATCAGTACGGATTGATCCATGTCCTCTCGCGAAATCCGCATCGCTACCCGCAAAAGTGCCTTGGCCTTGTGGCAAGCCGAATACGTCAAAGCTCGTCTGGAAGCCGCTCACCCGGGGTTGATCGTGACGCTGGTGCCTATGGTCAGTCGTGGCGACAAGCTGCTCGACTCGCCGTTGTCGAAAATCGGCGGCAAGGGGCTGTTCGTCAAGGAGCTGGAAACCGCGCTGTTGGAAAACGAAGCGGATATCGCCGTGCACTCGATGAAAGACGTGCCGATGGACTTTCCCGAAGGCTTGGGCCTGTTCTGCATCTGCGAGCGCGAAGACCCGCGCGATGCCTTTGTCTCCAATACCTACTCCAGCCTCGACGACCTGCCCGCGGGCAGCGTGGTGGGCACCTCCAGCCTGCGTCGCCAGGCGCAGCTGCTGGCTCGTCGTCCGGACCTGCAGATCCGCTTCCTGCGCGGCAACGTCAACACTCGCCTGGCCAAGCTCGACGCCGGTGAGTACGACGCCATTATCCTGGCTGCTGCGGGCTTGATTCGTCTTGGCTTCGAAGATCGCATCAGCTCTTCGATCAGCGTCGACGACAGCCTTCCGGCTGGCGGCCAGGGCGCGGTAGGCATCGAGTGCCGTACGGCCGACAGCGAGATCCACAAGCTGCTGGCGCCGCTGCATCATGCCGATACGGCGGATCGGGTCACCGCCGAGCGGGCCCTCAACAAGCATCTGAATGGTGGCTGCCAAGTGCCTATCGCCTGCTATGCGGTGCTCGAAGGCGATCAGCTGTGGTTGCGCGGCCTGGTCGGCGAACCGAGCGGCGGCGTGCTGCTCAGCGCCGAGGCGCGTGCTCCACGTAGCGCGGCGGCGGCGCTTGGTGTGCAGGTTGCGGAGGATCTGCTGGCCCAGGGCGCCGACAATATTCTGCGCGCGGTCTATGGCGAGGCTGGCGAAGAGTGAGCGACTGGCGTGTGCTGCTGACCCGGCCCACGGACGAGTCAGCGCTGCTGGCTGAGGTTCTGGGCGAAGCGGGAGTTTTCAGCAGCAGCCTGCCGTTGCTGGAAATCCAGGCCCTGCCTTTTGACGATACCCAGCGCGCCAGAGTGCTTGAGCTGCACCGGTACTGCGCGGTGATCGTGGTCAGCAAGCCGGCCGCGCGAATGGCCGTGCAACTGCTCGAGCAGTTCTGGCCGCAGCCGCCGAGCCAGCGCTGGTTCAGTGTGGGCGCCGCGACGGCGCAGATTCTGGCCGATCACGGCCAGGATGTTTTTTTCCCCGAGCAAGGCGATGACAGTGAAGCCTTGCTTGAACTTCCCCAGTTGCGCGAGGCTATTGCACGGCCTGCTCCACGGGTGCTGATCGTGCGCGGGGAGGGTGGTCGCGAGCTGCTGGCTGAGCGTTTGCGCAGCCAAGGTGCTAGTGTCGATTATCTGGAGCTGTACCGTCGCGACCTGCCGCGCTATGCCGACGGAGTCCTGATGCAACGCATCCAGGCGGAACGCTTGAATGGGCTGGTGGTCAGCAGTGGGCAGGGTTTCGAGCACTTGCAGCAGTTGGCCGGCGAGGCCTGGCCACAGGTGGCGCGGCTGCCGTTGTTTGTACCGAGCCCCCGGGTCGCCGAAATGGCGCGTGCCGCCGGGGCCGAGAAAGTTGTGGATTGTCGTGGCGCCAGCGCCGCGGCCTTGCTAACGGCGTTACGGGAGCACCCCGTGCCCGTTCTCTAAACGCAAAGGATGGATACGTGAGCGAAACAGCCTTGCCTAAAGATGATGTCCAGCCGGTTATCGATGCGCCGGCTGAACCCGCAACCCCTGCTCCGCAGCGTCGCGGCAACGGGTTGGCGATCCTCGCCCTGTTGCTGGGGGCGGCCGGTGTCGCTGCCGGCGGCTGGGGTGTCTGGCAGGTGCGCAGCCTGCAGGCCAACAATCAACAGCAGTTGGGGCAGTTGCAGGCCCTGGGTGATGAGGCGCAGAGCCTGAAGCTCAATGAGCAGCGCCTGATGGCACGCCTGGAGCAATTGCCGGCGGCCGATGAACTGGAAGAGCGCCGCCGTCTGGTCGCGCAGTTGCAGGGCGACCAGCAGCGACTCAATCAGAAGCTGGAGAGCGTGCTGGGTGCCAGCCGCAAGGACTGGCGTCTGGCCGAGGCGGAGCATCTGTTGCGTCTGGCCAGCCTGCGCCTTTCGGCCTTGCAGGACATCAGCAGCGCCCAGGCCCTGGTGCAGGGCGCCGACGAGATCCTGCGCGAGCAGAACGATCCCGGCTCTTTCGCCGCGCGCGAGCAGTTGGCCAAGAGCCTCGCGGCCCTGCGCAGCACCGAACAGCCGGATCGCACCGGACTGTTCCTGCAACTGGGCGCACTGCGCGACCAGGTGACCGAACTCACCGAGCTGGCCCCCGAGTATCGCGACCGTGGCGATTCGCTGCTGGGCCTGACCGCCGACGGCGACGGCGCCAGCCGCTGGGCGCAATGGTGGGACCAGATCTCGCGTTACATTCGTATCGACTTCAACGCGGACAAGAACGTGCGGCCGCTGCTCGCCGGGCAAAGCCTGACGCAGGTGCGCCTGGCCTTGAGCCTGGCCCTGGAGCAGGCCCAGTGGGCGGCGTTGAATGGCCAGGCGCCGGTGTACACCCAGGCGCTGGCGGAAGCCCGCGATGTGTTGAAGGGCAACTTCAATCAGGACAACCCGCAGAGCAAGCTCATGCTGGAGCGCGTGTCCGAACTGAGCAAACAGCCGGTCACCGTGCAGACGCCGGACCTGACCAAGACCCTGAGCGCCGTTCAGGCCTACCTGGAACGGCGCAACCTGAGCGCTGAAGAGTCGGTGAAACCACTGGCCAAGCCTGCTGCGAATGCCCCGCAGGAGACCAGCCCATGAAGCGCCTGTACGTGATTCTGTTCCTGGTGATCGCCGCCTCGGGATTGCTGGGGTTGGCGATCGCCGAGCATTCCGGGTACATCCTGATTGCCTACGACAGCTTCCGTTATGAGTCGAGCCTGTGGGCGACCCTGGCACTGGTCGCGGTGATCTGGCTGGTGATCTGGGGTATCAAGGCGTTGATCGAACTGGTGATGGCCTCCAGCGGCGTGGTCAACCCCTGGTCGCGGCGCAACCGCAGCCGTCGCGTACAGATCGCCATCGAGCAAGGCCAGATGGATCTTGCCGAAGGCCGCTGGGCCAGCGCCCAGAAGCATTTGCATCGTGCCGCGGAAGCCGAGCGCCAGCCTCTCCTTTACTACCTCGGCGCGGCGCGGGCGGCGAACGAGCTGGGAAATTACGAGCAGTGCGACAGCCTGCTGGAGCGTGCCCTCGAGCGGCAGCCCCAGGCCGAGCTGGCGGTGGCCTTGAGTCATGCCCAGTTGCAGACCGATCGCGGTGATACCGAAGGCGCCCTGAGCACCCTGCAAGCCATGCACGAGCGGCACCCGCACAGTGTCCAGGCGCTGCGGCAGTTGCAGCGTCTGCAACAGCAGCGGGGCGACTGGTCGGCGGTGATTCGCCTGCTGCCCGAACTGCGCAAGGACAAGGTCCTGCCCGCCAACGAGCTGGCCGAGCTGGAACGTCGGGCCTGGGGCGAGAACCTGACCCTCGCGGCGCATCGCGAAGAAGATGGTGCGGTCGGCCTGCAATCGCTCAATCGCGCCTGGCAGCAACTGACCGCGGCTCAACGCCAGGAACCGCAACTGGTACTGGCCTATGCCGAACAGCTGCGCCAATTGGGCGCCGAGGCCGAGGCCGAAGAAGTGCTGCGTGTCGCTCTCAAGCGCAAGTACGACAGCCATCTGGCGCGGCTTTACGGCTTGCTGCGCGGCAGTGATCCGGCGCGGCAGCTGCAGTTCGCCGAGCAGTGGCTCAAGGATCATCCGAACGATCCGAGCCTGCTGCTGACCCTGGGTCGCCTGTGCCTGCAAACCAGCCTCTGGGGCAAGGCGCGGGACTATCTGGAAAGCAGCCTGCGTCTGCAGCGCAACCCTGAGGCTTGCGCCGAGCTGGCCCGGTTGCTGGCGCAGCTGGGCGATACCGAGCGCAGCAACCAGCTGTTCCAGGAGGGTCTGGGGCTGTTGGACGAGCGCCTCCTGGCATCGCCGTTGCCGGTGCCCGCCAGGGTATAAACCCGCAGGGCTGGGCCGTCCCTGAGGGGGGCGCCCCGTCCCTCAACTCCCTCCGATCTGGGCTCTGTGCCCATTTGCCGCGCTCGATCTTGTCATGGCGCGCCTTGAAAGGGCCGAGCGCTTTCTCTACCGTGGCAGCCTGTTTCTTCCGTTGTGGATACACCATGTCGCTGGCCGGCTCACGCTTGCTGTTCTCCCTTGTGTTTTTTACCGGTGCCTCGGCCCTGTGGGCTTCGTTTCACCTGGAGTACGGGATTGGGCTCGAGCCTTGCCTGCTGTGGGTGGTGCAACGATTCTTCGCGCTGCTGTTGACTTCGATCAGCCTGGTCGCGGTCGTGCAGGGGCCACAATACCCGGCGAGTGCCCTATATTGGCTGCTGGAACTGCTCTGCAGCCTGGCGGGTGTGGTCACGGCAGGGCGCCATGTGCTGCTGCAGAACATTCCTTCGGATCAGTTGCTGGCGTGCTTGCCGGACATGCCGTTCATGCTTGGCAATCTGTCTTGGGGACATGCCTTGCAGTTGGTTTTCACCGGGACCGCGCAGTGCGCGGAGGTCAACTGGACGCTGCTGGACATGAGCGCCGCGGAGTGGAGCCTGCTGTTTTTCATCGCTGTGATGATTTTGAGTGCCTATCGCCTGGTGCGGCTTCTACCACGGGGCCGGCGCAGGGCGGCCGCGACCTGAATCGTCGTTTTGCGACGGGGATCGAGATTAAACACTTGTATGAACTTTATCTCCTGCGTACCTTGAAGCGGCTGTCGCGCGGGCATAATCTGGCCCGCACGTATCACCGCAATTACGTTGCTCGATGCTGTTCTGCCTGGCCGGATGCTGATGTTCAGTCCAGTGGCGGATTCAGAGCGGCATGACCCATAAGGGAAGAGAGATCGCCATGCTCGAAAGTTGTCAGAATGCTCAGGAACGCTGGGGTGGAGTGCATCTGCTGATCGATCGCTGGTTGCAGGAGCGTCACGAACTGGTTCGGGCCTATGATGCTCTCGGTGCAGAGCCTGAGATGCTGGCTGAAAATCGACAGCCGCTGCAGGAGTTCTGTGGAATCCTGGTGGACTACGTCTCCGCCGGCCACTTTGAAATCTACGAGCAGCTGACTGGCGAGGCCAAGGCTTTCAACGACAAGCGCGGGCTCGAACTGGCCGAAACCATTTATCCTCGGATCGATGTCATCACTGAAAAGCTGCTGGCGTTCAACGATCTGTGCGACGAAGGAAAGTGCGTGGCGGAGAAGTTCAAGGAGCTGGGCGGTCTGCTGCATGAGCGCTTCGAGCTGGAAGATTGCCTGATCGAAGTGCTGCACAACGCTCACAAGGAAGAGGCCGCCGTTCAGGCCTGACTTGCAGCGAAAGCTTTCCCGAAACGGTGCGCATTGCGCACCGTTTTTCGTTTCTGCGCCCCTTAACCGGTAGCCCCCAGCAGCTCGATTTCAAACACCAGGGGTGTGTAAGGCGCGATCAGGTCGCCCGCGCCATCGGCGCCGTAAGCCTGGGCCGAAGGAATCACCAGGCGCCACTTTGCCCCGGTCGGCATCTGCTGCAACGCGCTGCGCCATCCGGCAATCACACTGTCCAGGCGGAACCACTGCGGCTGCTGATTCTGATCGAACACCGTGCCGTCAGGCAGGCGTCCGATGTAGCGAACCTGTACCGAACCATTGGCTCCCGGCCGTACTCCGTTGCCGGGTGTCAGCTCGGTCAGCAGGATGCCGTTCTCCAGTTCGCGTACGCCCGGCTTGGCTTTTTCGGCCGAGAGAAAACGCTGTTCGTTTTCCAGTGCCACCTCGATTCGCGGCTTGTTCGCTTGTTCGCCGACCTGTGCCTCATGCTGGGCGAGGATCTGTTCGATGCGCTCGTCCTTGAGTGCCAGAGGCTTGCCTTGGTAGGCCTGTTTCAAGCCTTCCACCAATGCCTGGATCTGCAGGTCAGGCACCTCCTGGCGCAGGCGTTCGCCGAGGCTGGCGCCCAGGCTGTAGGCGAGATCGTGGGCATCGTTTTTCTGCGAATCTTCGGCGGCCTGAGCCAGTGGCAACAACACATACAAGGATAAAAAAAGGTAACGCGACATGGGCGCTCTCCGGCCTGAGACGAGGTGGATTATGCCAGCGTGGATGTGGTGGCTGGCGAGTAACTTTCCTGTGTGCGAAGAACATTTTCGATCCTCTGCAACGCATGGCATTCGATACTGTCAACATGCCCTAGCGGCGGTAGCAGCAGAGGTCTAGTATGAGCCGCAACTCACGTCAGCCAGGAGGTAAACCATGTCGGCCAATAAGAAGCCTGTAAGTACTCCGTTGCATTTGCTCCAACAGCTTTCGGGCAGCCTGCTCGAACACTTGGAAAACGCTTGTTCTCAAGCCTTGGCTGATGCTGAAAAACTGCTCGCCAAACTGGAAAAGCAACGCGGTAAGGCACAGGAAAAGCTGCACAAATCGCGTACCAAATTGCAGGACGCCGCGGCGGCCGGCAAGGCCAAGGCACAAGCCAAAGCCAAGGACGCAGTGAAAGAACTTGAAGACCTGCTCGATGCACTCAAGGCACGTCAATCCGAAACCCGCGCCTACATTCTGCAACTCAAGCGCGACGCTCAGGAAAGCCTGAAACTGGCCCAGGGCGTAGGTCGTGTGAAAGAAGCCGCAGCCAAATTGCTGAGCACTCGCTCCGCCAAACCGGCAGCCGCTCCAGCCCAGAAAGCCGCAGCCAAGCCGGCGGCAAAAGCCCCTGCCAAAGCTGCTGCTAAAGCACCGGTAAAAGCTGCCAGCAAACCAGCTGCCAAGCCAGTGGTAAAAACCGCCGCAGCCAAACCTGCAGCTGCCAAGCCAGCGGCTAAGCCGGCTGCTGCAAAAGCACCTGCGAAAGCTGCCGCCAAACCTGCTGCGAAAACAGCGGCTGCCAAACCGGCTGCAGCGAAACCCGCGGCCAAGCCAGCAGCAAAACCTGCGGCCAAA
This sequence comes from Pseudomonas chlororaphis subsp. aurantiaca, assembly GCF_013466605.1. Classification (NCBI taxonomy): domain Bacteria; kingdom Pseudomonadati; phylum Pseudomonadota; class Gammaproteobacteria; order Pseudomonadales; family Pseudomonadaceae; genus Pseudomonas; species Pseudomonas chlororaphis. Next base: position 6,619,808 of record NZ_CP059162.1, on the reverse strand, counting down.
CCCGCCGCCAAGCCTGCGGCTAAAACCGCAGCGGCCAAGCCTGCAGCTGCCAAGCCCGCGGCTAAGCCGGTAGCGGCAAAAACTGCTGCCAAGCCGGCCGCCAAACCGGCTGCGGCAAAAGCTCCGGTGAAGGCAGCGGCTAAACCTGCAGCCAAACCCGCCGCCAAACCTGCAGCAGCCAAGCCGGCGGCTTCCACTGCCGCCAAGCCAGCAGTTGCGAAACCTGCTGCAGCAAAACCAGCCGCCAAGCCAGCGGCAAAACCCGCCGCGAAGAAGCCAGTCGCCGCCAAACCTGCTGCAGCCAAACCGGCCACCGCTCCAGCGGCCGCCAAGCCAGCCACCCCGGCAACCCCGGCTGCCAAGCCGGCGGCACCGGTATCTTCGCCCGCTCCAGCGGCGGCTGCTGCGCCAGTTCCGGCTCCGACTGCCGCGCCTGCCAGCACTACGCCAACCAGCGCTTCCTAAGCGCCGGTCACCGCGACGCGCAGCGCCTGCAGCGCGTCGCGGTTGAGGTTGGCGGCTTCGGCCGCCAGTCCTTCCAGCCAGTTCGTCAGATCCTGAGTTTCACCCTCCGACCATCCCCCCGCCAACGCTTCCAGGCGCAGCAGCAGTTGCCGCTCGGCCTCCAGTTCCAATGCCTTGACCTGTTCGCGCAAGACCACCAGTTCCGGATCCGTGCTCGCGGCCGGGCGCCATTGCGTGCGCAGCTGGCGCAGCGGCCTGACGACGTCGTCGTGCCAAGGCTGGCCCAGGCTCCACAGCTGTTGCAGGCGCTGTGCAGTGCAGGTCACCCCGCGCGCGCCGAGCCAGGCTGCGCAGAGTAAAAGACAGACATTGGCCCCGGCTGCCTGGAGGTCCAGGCAGGCTTCTTCGACGCCCGGGCGGGCGTAGGTCTTGAGGGTGAAGCTCCACAGGTCAGAGGACATATTGCTACTCGCGCCAGTTGCGAACGAAGCTGGTAGACTCCGCCGCCATTATGATTCGACTTCAAAACCTGACTTTACAGCGTGGTCCGCAACGTCTGCTAGAAGACGCCGAGCTGACCCTGCACGCCGGCCAGAAAGCCGGCCTGATCGGTGCCAACGGCGCCGGCAAATCCAGCCTGTTCGCCTTGCTGCGTGGCGAGTTGCACCCGGATTCGGGCGACTGCTTCCTGCCGGCCGACTGGCGCATCGCCCATATGCGCCAGGAGGTCGACACCCTCGAGCGACTGGCGGTCGACTACGTGCTCGATGGCGACCTGCGCCTGCGCCAGGTGCAGCGTGAGCTGGCCGCCGCCGAAGCGGCCCATGACGGTGCGGCCCTGGCACGCCTGCATGCCGAGCTGGACAGCGCCGACGGTTATACCGCCGACGCCCGGGCGCGCAAGTTGCTGGCTGGCCTGGGCTTCAGCAACGAGCAGATGGACCGTCAGGTCGGCGACTTCTCCGGTGGCTGGCGGATGCGCCTGAACCTGGCGCAGGCGCTGATGTGCCCGTCGGACCTGCTGCTGCTCGACGAACCGACCAACCACCTGGATCTCGATGCGATTCTCTGGCTGGAGGACTGGCTCAAGGGCTACCCCGGCACCTTGTTGCTGATTTCCCACGACCGCGATTTCCTCGATGCTGTGGTCGACCATGTGGCTCACGTCGATCAGCGCAAGATCACCCTCTATCGCGGTGGCTACAGCGCCTTCGAGCGGGCCCGTGCCGAACGTCTGGCGCAACAGCAGCAAGCCTACGAGAAGCAGCAGGCGCAACGCGCGCATATGGAAAAGTACATTGCGCGCTTCAAGGCCCAGGCCACCAAGGCCCGCCAGGCCCAGAGCCGGATCAAGGCCCTGGAGCGGATGGAAGAGCTGTCCGCCGCCCACGTCGACTCGCCGTTCGACTTCGTTTTCCGCGAGTCGGAAAAAATCTCCAGCCCGCTGCTCGATCTGTCCGATGCTCGCCTGGGTTATGGCGAGAAGACCGTGCTGGATAAGGTCAAGCTGCAACTGACCCCGGGTGCGCGCATCGGTCTGCTCGGCCCCAACGGCGCCGGCAAGTCGACCCTGATCAAGAACCTCTCCGGCGAGCTGTCGCCGCTGGGCGGCCGCCTGACACGCGGCGAGAACACCGTGGTCGGCTACTTCTCCCAGCACCAGCTGGACTCGCTCGATGCCAAGGCCAGCCCGTTGCTGCATTTGCAGCGTCTGGCGCCGACCGAGCGCGAGCAGACCCTGCGCGATTTCCTCGGCGGTTTCGACTTCCGTGGCGCGCGTATCGACGAGCCGGTGCTGAACTTCTCCGGTGGCGAAAAGGCGCGCCTGGCCCTGGCGCTGATCGCCTGGGACCGCCCGAACCTGCTGTTGCTCGACGAACCGACCAACCACCTGGACCTGGAGATGCGCCTGGCCCTGACCATGGCCCTGCAAGAGTTCAGCGGCGCGGTGCTGGTGGTCTCCCACGACCGTCACCTGCTGAAAAGCACCACCGACAATTTCTTCCTGGTGGCCGACGGCAAGGTCGAGGAGTTCGACGGCGACCTGGATGACTACGCACGCTGGCTGGTGGACTACCGCCAGCGTAACGCGCCGGTCAGCACGACCACGGTCAACCCGGACAAGACTGACAAGAAGGCCCAGCGCCAGGCAGCCGCGGCCCTGCGCCAGCAGCTGGCCCCGCACAAGCGCGAAGCCGACAAGCTGGAAACCGAGCTGGGCAAGGTCCACGAGCGGCTGGCGAAAATCGAAGCCAGCCTTGGCGACAGTGGTGTCTACGAAGCGGCCCGCAAGGATGAATTGCGTGATCTGCTGGCCGAGCAGGCCAAGTTGAAGGTGCGCGAAGGCGAGCTGGAAGAGGCCTGGATGGAAGCCCTGGAACTGCTGGAAAGCATGCAGGCGGAACTGGAAGCCTTGTCCTGATGGACGCGTTCAAGCTGCCTGTGCCGATCATGTGGATCGAGCCGCTGTGGGTCACCGTGCAAATCCTGCTGATCCTGCTGGCTGGCTACATCACCCAGCGTTTTGTCGCGCGCTGCCTGACCCGCCTGGGTGAACGTTATCCGTTCCCGCCGCAGCTGCTGATGCCGCTGCGCGGCGGCTTGCGCTGGCTGATCATGGGCAGCGCGCTGATCTTCGTGCTGGAGCGGCTCGGGGTGTCGGCGACGGTGCTCTGGACTGCCCTGTCCGGTTTTGTCGCGGTGGCGGCGGTGGCCTTCTTCGCCATGTGGAGCGTGCTGTCCAACCTGCTCTGCGCCATCCTGATCTTTACCGTGGGGCCGTTCCGCATCGGCGATGTGGTCGAGCTGGTGGACACCCTCGACAAGCCGGGCATCAAGGGGCGGGTGGTGGCAATCAACCTGCTGTACACCTCGCTGATCGAAGCCGAAGAAGCCGGCACCGGCGGCGTCATGGTGCAGGTGCCCAACAGCCTGTTCTTCCAGCGTTCGGTGCGCCGCTGGCGTGGCAGCGATGCGCTGTCGATAGGCTCCGGCGAGAAATAGCCCTCCTGTGCCGTCTCTGTAGCCGCTGCCGAGCATCGCGAGGCTGCGATCGGCTGCGAAGCAGGCGCGCTCTTGAGATCGCAGGAAGGTCCTGCGTGTCGAGCGCGACCCCGGCCTATCGCAGCCTTCGGCGGCGGCTACAGGGCAGCGATATCTGTCCGACAAAAATCTATGGTCATCCGCCCGCCAGCGCATTAGCTTAGGCGTCTACGACGAATTCGAGCCGAGGTGTGCGATGGTTCTTGAGACATGGCTGGCGTTTTTTGCCGCCTGCTGGGTGATCAGCCTTTCCCCGGGGGCCGGCGCGATTGCGTCGATGTCCTGCGGCTTGCAATACGGTTTCTGGCGCGGTTACTGGAACGCCCTGGGCCTGCAACTGGGCCTGGCCATGCAGATTGCGATTGTCGCCGCCGGCGTGGGGGCGATTCTCGCGGCATCCTCGACCGCCTTTTACGCGATCAAATGGTTCGGCGTGGCTTACCTGGTGTACCTCGCGGTCAAACAGTGGCGCGCGCTGCCCAGCGACCTGAGCGACGACGCCGCGATCCGAGCGATCGGCAAACCCCTGGCCCTGGTGTTCCGCGGGTTCCTGGTCAACATCAGCAACCCCAAGGCGCTGGTGTTCATGCTGGCGGTCCTGCCGCAGTTCATCGATCCCCACGCGCCGCTGGTGAAGCAATACCTGATCCTCGGCGCGACCATGATCGCTGTCGACCTGATCGTCATGGCCGGCTACACCGGCCTGGCTTCCAAGGTCCTGCGCCTGCTGCGCACGCCGACCCAGCAGCGCCGGATGAACCGCACCTTTGCCGGTCTGTTCCTCGGCGCCGCCGGCTTGCTGGCGACCATTCGCAAAGCGCCGGTCTGAGAGACTGGCCCTACAAAAAAGGCGCCCAGCTAGGGCGTCTTTTTTATGCCTGTGTTCCAGGGGGATTCGAGAGCATGAACCGGTCCCGGTGACGCCCGGATTTATTTCATCTTTGTTCAGGAACCCCCGGACCCCAGGTGATTCAAGGCTTTGGCCCGGCATCAGGCGCGACTGCGTCTGGGTGTCGTGCGTGACAACGCTTGAGTGAAACTCATTGGAAGTGAACAATGTGTTACTTCGTATTTCCATTTGAGATTCGTTCATGACTGCCCCCTCCCGTTTCCTGGCGTGGCTCGTGCTGCCGATATTGGCCCTATGCAGCGCCAACCTGCTGGCAGACACCGTAGAAGGCGCGCCCAAGGCGCTGCACCTGCTCGACTACATTGGCGCGGACTACCCACCGACGGTCGAGGCGGGCAAGGTCATTGATGACTCCGAATACCGTGAGCAGGTCGAGTTTCTCGGCGTGTTGCAGGGGCTGGTCGCCGATTTGCCGGCCAAGCCGGAGAAGGCCGAGCTGGAGCAGGGCATCGCCAGCCTGAACGACGCGGTCAAGGCCAAGGCGGACGGTGCCCTCGTCGCCCGTCAGGCGCGGCAGCTGGGCGCCAGGCTGGCGGTGGCCTATGAGGTCAGCCAGGCCCCGATCATCACTCCGGACCCGAGTCGTGGCGCGCCTTTGTATGCCCAGCACTGCTCGGTGTGTCACGGCGACACCGGTGCCGGCGACGGCCCGGCCGGGGTCGGCCTGACGCCGCCACCGGCCAACCTGCGGGATGCGGCGCGCACGGATCACCTGAGCCTCTACGCGATCTACAACACCCTCGGCCTGGGCGTCGAAGGCACCGACATGCCGTCGTTCTCCGATCAACTGGACGACCGCCAGCGCTGGGACCTGGCGACCTATATCGCCGGCTTCACTGCCGACCCGGCCGCGGCGAAGGGCGACAAGAGCTACAACCTCGCCGACCTGGCCCGCCAGACCCCAAGCGAAGTAGAGGCCGCCGAAGGCCCGCAGGCCGCGGCGACCTTCCGGGCCCAGCGTGCCCAGCCGCCACAGGTCAAGCGCGGCCCGGCGCAACTGCTCGACTACACCGCCTCGACCCTGGACAAGAGCCTGGCCGCCTACCGCGCGGGTGACCGCGAACAGGCCTACGACCTGTCGGTGGCGGCGTACCTGGAAGGTTTCGAGCTGGTGGAAAGCTCCCTCGACAACGTCGACGCCAACGTGCGCAAGGACACCGAGAAGGCCCTGATGGCCTATCGTCAGGCGTTGCAGGACGGCTTGCCGGTAGAGCAGGCCGAGCAGCGTCTGGATGCCGCCAAGGCCAAGCTGACAGATTCGGCGGGCCTGCTGGGCAGCGATGGCCTGAGCTGGTCGCTGAGCTACATCTCCGGCCTGCTGATCCTGCTGCGCGAGGGCCTGGAAGCGATCCTGGTGCTGGCGGCGATCCTGGCCTTCCTGCGCAATACCGGCCAGCAATCGGCGGTGCGCAGCGTCAACGTCGGCTGGGCCCTGGCCTTGCTGGCCGGCCTGGCGACCTGGGCGCTGGCGGCCTATGTGATCGACGTCAGTGGCTCCCAGCGCGAATTGCTGGAAGGCGCCACGGCCCTGTTCGCCAGTGTCATGGTGCTCTGGCTCGGCGTGTGGATGCACGACCGCCGGCACGCGGCGGCCTGGCAGGACTACATCAAGAGCAGCCTGGTGGGCGGCGGTGGCCGGTTCGGTTTTGCGGTGCTGGCGTTCTTCTCGGTCTATCGCGAACTGTTCGAAGTGATCCTGTTCTACGAAACCCTGTGGCTGCAGGCTGGCCCGGCGGGCCACAACGCGGTGCTGGCCGGCGGCGCCACGGCGCTGGTGCTGTTGTTCGGCCTGGCCTGGGTGATCCTGCGCGGTTCGGCCAAGCTGCCGCTGGCCCTGTTCTTCGGTATCAATGCGGCATTGCTGTGCGCCTTGTCGGTGGTGTTTGCCGGGCATGGCGTCAAGGCGCTGCAGGAGGCCGGAGTCTTCGGTACGCGGCCGGTGGCGTTCTTCGACTTCGACTGGCTGGGCATTCACGCCGATGCCTACTCGCTGACGGCACAGGTGGTGGCGATCGTGGCGATCATCGTGCTCTACAGTCGCAGCCGCATCGCCGAGAAACGGCGGCCCCAGGTTTCCTGAGGCATCCGTTTCGCTCATTATCGCGGGCAAGCCGCGCACCCACAGTTCATCGAGAACTGTAGGCGCGTGGCTTGCCCGCGATGCTTTCAGAGGAATAACGCAATGCGTGTGTGGATCGATGCCGACGCCTGCCCCAAGGCGGCGAAGGATCAGGTGGTGAGGTTTGCCCTCAAGCGCCAGTTCGAGCTGGTGCTGGTGGCGGGGCAACCGCAGATCAAGCCGGCCTTTGCCTGCGTCAAGCTGATCGTGGTGCCCAGCGGTCCGGATGCGGCCGACGATTACCTGGTGGAACACGCGCTGCCGGGCGAACTGGTGATCTGCAGCGACGTGCCTCTGGCCGACCGCCTGGTGAAGAAAGGCGTCGCCGCCCTTGACCCGCGGGGCAAGGAGTTCGATGCGCAGAACATGGGCGAGCGGCTGGCGGTGCGTAACCTGTTTACCGATCTGCGCGAGCAGGGGCAGGTCGGTGGTGGGCCAGGCGCTTATGGGGACCGCGAGAAGCAGGCCTTCGCCAACGCCCTGGACCGGATCCTGACGCGGCTAGCGCGTCAGGCCTGACGATTCCCGCGTGGCGAGGGTGCTTGCCGCTCGCCACGGTTTTTGGATTACTCGTCGTTTTCGTGGGTCAGTTCCAGTACCCGATCAACCAGCTTGTTGATCCCGGCCGCCGCTTCGCTGATGGACTGCGCGAGCATGTAGGCCGGGGTGCTGACCAGCTTGCGTGCCTTGTCCTCGATGATGTCGCCGACGGCGCACTCTGCGTGGGTCGCGCCCATCTTGCTGACGGCGGCCGCGGTATCGGCGTCGTTGCCGATGGTGCAGGTGACGCCCGGGCCGTAGATCTTCGCCGCCAATGCCGGCGAGATGCAGATCAGGCCCACCGGTTTGCCGGCTTCGGCGAAGGCTTCGGTCAGCGCCAGGACATCCGGCTGGACCGTGCAGCCGGCCCCTTCCACGGCGAAGTTGGAAAGGTTTTTCGCCGCGCCGAAGCCACCGGGCACGATCAGCGCGTCGAAGTCTTCGGCGTTGGCCTCGCGGATGTCTTTCACCTGGCCGCGGGCGATGCGCGCCGATTCCACCAGGACATTGCGCGACTCGGGCATCTCTGCGCCGGTCAGGTGGTTGATCACATGCAACTGGGCAATGTTCGGGGCGAAGCACTGCACCTGGGCGCCGCGCTGGTCCAGGCGCAGCAGGGTGATGACGCTTTCATGGATCTCGGCACCGTCGTAGACGCCACAGCCGGAAAGGATCACTGCAACTTTTTTGCTCATGGTTTTTTCTCCAGATTCATGGCGTTAAATGTCCACTAATTTGTCGCCCGTTGCCATAGGGTTATCCCGCCGCCCGACCTAATCTTCGATCAGGATTCCGATCAGGTCGTGTCATGAATTTCATTCTTTATGCGGTGCCGTTCTTCTTTGTGCTGATCGCCCTCGAGCTACTGGTCGACCGCTGGCGGAGGGTGAACAACTATCGGGTCGCGGACGCTATCAACAGCCTCAGCACCGGGGCCTTGTCGACCACCACCGGGCTGTTGACCAAGGGTGTCGGCCTGGTGACCTACGCCTTTGCCCTGGAACACCTGGGGCTCTTCAGCCTGTCGGCTGAGAGCGCCTGGGTCTGGGTGTTCGCCTTTGTCCTCTACGACTTCTGCTACTACTGGCTGCACCGCATGGGCCATGAGCGCAACATTCTCTGGGCGGCGCATTCGGTGCATCACCAGAGCGAGGACTACAACCTCTCCACGGCGCTGCGCCAGACCAGCACCGGCTTCCTGCTGAGCTGGATCTTCTACCTGCCGATGGCCGTGCTGGGGGTGCCGCTGCTGGTGTTTGTCAGCGTGGGGGCGTTGAACCTGCTGTATCAGTTCTGGGTGCACACCCGGCACATTCCCAAGCTGGGCTGGTTCGAATGGTTTTTCGTCTCGCCGTCCAATCATCGGGCCCACCATGCACAGAACGCTCTCTACATGGATCGCAACTACGGCGGCGTGTTCATTATTTGGGACCGGCTGTTCGGCACCTTCCAGGAGGAGGACGACAACGAGCCGGTGATCTTCGGCGTCACCACGCCCCTGGCCAGCTGGAATCCGGTGTGGGCCAACCTGCAGTTCTATGCCCAGTTGCTCGACGATGCGCGGCGTACCGAGCGCGTTTGGGACAAGCTGCGGATCTGGTTCATGCGCACCGGCTGGCGCCCGGCGGATGTGGCGGCCCAGTACCCGCTGCGCAAGTCGGACCTGAGCCAGTTCCGCAAGTTCGAGGTGCCGCTGGATGCCCGGCAGCAGGCTTATGTGGTGTTGCAGTTCGCGGTGTACGCCGCCTTTGGCAGCTACCTGATGAACCTGGGCGACAGCCTGCCGGTCGCGGCCCTGGTGCTGGGCTGGAGCACCATGGCCTTCGGTTTGTTCGTGCTGGGGGTGGCGCTGGAGAATCGCCCGTGGGCGCTGAAGATGGAATTGCTGCGGCTGGCGTCGAACCTGCCGCTGGTGTGGCTGGCGCCTCTGGTCGGGCTGTGGCCGGCCAGCGCCTTGGGCTGGGTCGGCCTGATCAGTTACAGCCTGTTCAGTGGCATTGCGCTTTACTGCTGCCGGGGCCGCCTTACTCGACTGGCGTCTTAGACTTGCAGCAATCGTTCTGCTCGTTCTGCTTGACCTGTTCGGCTTCGTAGATCGCCTTGGCCAGCCGCGCATTCTTGAAGCGGCGGCGCAGCCACAGGGCAAAGCCCAGGACCAGCAAGGCGCCGAGCACCCACAGTTCGTATTTCTTGATGCTGCCCAGCATGCCTTCGAGCACGGCGCCGAAGTGATAGGCCGCGGCGGCCAGGGCGGCGGCCCAGATTGCCGCGCCAATGCCGTTGAGCAACAGATAACGTCCCGGCGGATACCCCGACAGGCCGATGGCCACCGGCATCACGGTGCGCAGGCCGTAGACGAAGCGAAAGCTCAGCACCCAGATGTCCGGATGCTTGCGGATATGCTCCAGCGCCCGATCACCCATCAATTGCCAGCGCGGCTTGCGCGCCAAGAGCTTGCGCCCGTGCTTGCGTCCCAGGAAGTACCACAGCTGGTCGCCGGCATAGCTGCCGAAGAAGGCCACGACCACCACCAGGTTGATGTCCATGTATCCGCGAAACGCGAGAAAGCCGGCCAGAACCAGGATGGTCTCGCCTTCGAAGAATGTGCCGAGAAAGAGGGCGAAGTAGCCGAATTCCTGAAGAAATTGTTGGAGCATTGTCTGGATGCTGGCGAAATGAACGCGCAGCCTAACCCTTCGAGCCCATGGAGGAAAGTATCCAAATGTGTCTCGACGTGAACAAATGCTGGCTGGACAATAGCTGCGACTACCGGTCACAGGGTTAAGCACAACTGTCATCCGTTCGTCATAATGGGCGCTTATAACTGTCACGCTCGCCCGCCTGCGCGGGCTCAGGAGTCTGTCGTGAGCTTTACCCCAGCCAACCGTTTGTTTCCTGCCACCCGCCTGCGTCGCAATCGTCGTGATGATTTTTCTCGTCGCCTGGTTCGTGAAAACGTCCTGACCACCGATGACCTGATCCTGCCGGTATTCGTGCTCGACGGTGAGAATCGCCGGGAAGCGGTGGCCTCGATGCCGGGCGTCGAACGCCTGACCATCGACCTTCTGCTGGAGGAAGCGGCGCAGTGGGTCGAGCTGGGGATTCCCGCGCTGGCGTTGTTCCCGGTGACCCCGGCGGAGCTCAAGTCGCTGGATGCCGCCGAAGCCTGGAACCCGAACGGCATTGCCCAGCGCGCCACCCGCGCGCTGCGTGAACGTTTCCCTGAGCTGGGGGTGATCACCGACGTGGCGCTCGACCCGTTCACCACCCACGGCCAGGACGGCATCCTCGACGAAGAAGGCTATGTGCAGAACGACATCACCGTCGATGCGCTGGTCAAGCAAGCCCTGTCCCATGCTGAAGCCGGCGCCCAGGTGGTGGCGCCTTCGGACATGATGGACGGTCGCATCCAGGCGATCCGCGAAGCCCTGGAGCTCGCCGGGCATGTCAACGTGCGGATCATGGCCTATTCGGCCAAGTACGCCAGCGCCTATTACGGCCCGTTCCGCGATGCGGTCGGCTCGGCGCTGAACCTGGGCAAGGCCAACAAGGCTTCCTACCAGATGGATCCGGCCAACAGCCACGAAGCCCTGCATGAAGTGGCCGCCGACCTCGCCGAAGGCGCGGACATGGTCATGGTCAAGCCGGGCATGCCGTACCTGGACATCCTTTTGCGGGTCAAGGATGAATTCAAGGTGCCGACCTTTGTCTATCAGGTCAGCGGCGAATACGCCATGCACATGGCGGCGATCCAGAATGGCTGGTTGAGCGAAGGGGTTGTCCTCGAATCCTTGACCGCTTTTAAACGCGCGGGTGCCGATGGCATCCTGACTTACTTTGCCGTTCGTGCTGCTCAATTGTTACGAGAGCAAAAATAGCCCTCCCAGGAACACGCGATGAATACCGAAGGACTCACTGAAGTTGCCGTAAAAGAAGCTCAACCCGTGGTCGAGCAGGTTGTTGAAACACCACCGGAGCTGGAAGCCCCGCCGGTGCAAGCGGACGCGCCGCATGTGGCGATGCCGACCCTGGTCATCCCGAGCCTGGATGACAGCAGCCTGTATATCCATCGCGAGCTGTCGCAACTGCAGTTCAACATCCGCGTGCTGGAGCAGGCGCTGGATGAGTCCTACCCGTTGCTGGAACGCCTGAAGTTCCTGCTGATCTTCTCCAGCAACCTGGACGAGTTCTTCGAGATCCGCGTCGCCGGCCTGAAGAAGCAGATCACCTTCGCCCGCGAACAGGCCGGTGCCGATGGCCTGCAACCGCACCAGGCCCTGGCGCGCATCAGCGACCTGGTGCACGGTCACGTCGACCGCCAGTACGCGATCCTCAACGACATCCTGTTGCCGGAGCTGGAGAAACATCAGGTCCGCTTCATCCGTCGCCGTTACTGGACCACCAAGCTCAAGACCTGGGTCCGTCGCTATTTCCGCGACGAGATCGCGCCGATCATCACCCCGATCGGCCTCGATCCGACGCACCCGTTCCCGCTGCTGGTGAACAAGAGCCTGAACTTCATTGTCGAGCTCGAAGGGATCGACGCCTTCGGTCGCGACTCCGGCCTGGCGATCATCCCAGCGCCGCGCCTGCTGCCGCGGATCATCAAGGTGCCGGAAGAAGTCGGCGGCCCTGGCGACAACTATGTATTCCTCTCGTCGATGATCCACGCCCACGCCGATGACCTGTTCCAGGGCATGAAGGTAAAAGGCTGCTATCAGTTCCGCCTGACCCGCAACGCCGACCTGGCGGTGGACACCGAGGACGTCGAAGACCTGGCCCGCGCCCTGCGCGGCGAGCTGTTCTCCCGTCGTTACGGCGATGCGGTGCGTCTGGAAGTGGCCGACACCTGCCCGAAACACCTGTCCGACTACCTGCTCAAGCAGTTCAACCTGAGCGAGACCGAGCTGTACCAGGTCAACGGTCCGGTGAACCTGACGCGCCTGTTCAGCATCACTGGCCTGGACAGCCACCCGGAGCTGCAGTACACGCCGTTTACTCCGCAGATTCCCAAGCTGTTGCAGAACAGCGAGAACATCTTCAGCGTGATCAGCAAGCAGGACATCCTGTTGCTGCACCCGTTCGAGTCCTTCACCCCGGTGGTCGACCTGCTGCGCCAGGCCGCCAAGGACCCGCACGTGCTGGCGGTGCGCCAGACCCTGTACCGCAGCGGCGCCAACTCGGAAATCGTCGATGCGCTGGTGGATGCGGCGCGTAACGGCAAGGAAGTCACCGCGGTGATCGAGCTGCGCGCGCGCTTCGACGAAGAGTCCAACCTGCAACTGGCCAGCCGCCTGCAAGCGGCCGGCGCGGTGGTGATCTACGGCGTGGTTGGCTTCAAGACCCACGCCAAGATGATGCTGATCCTGCGTCGCGAAGCCGGTGAGATCGTGCGCTACGCCCACCTGGGCACCGGCAACTACCACGCCGGTAACGCCCGTCTGTACACCGACTACAGTCTGCTGACCTCCGACGACGCCTTGTGCGATGACGTCGGCAAGCTTTTCAGCCAGTTGATCGGCATGGGCAAGACCCTGCGCATGAAGAAGCTGCTGCACGCGCCTTTCACCCTGAAGAAGGGCATGCTCGACATGATCGCCCGGGAGACCCAGTTCGCCCTGGACGGCAAGCCGGCGCACATCATTGCCAAGTTCAACTCGCTGACCGATCCGAAGATCATCCGCGCGCTGTACAAGGCCAGCCAGTCGGGCGTGCGCATCGACCTGGTGGTGCGGGGTATGTGCTGCCTGCGTCCGGGAATCGCCGGCGTATCGCACAACATCCATGTGCGCTCGATCATCGGCCGCTTCCTGGAACACACCCGGGTGTTCTATTTCCTCAATGGCGGCGAGGAGCAGATGTTCCTGTCCAGCGCCGACTGGATGGAGCGCAACCTCGACAAGCGTGTCGAGACCTGCTTCCCGGTCGAGGGCAAGAAGCTGATCCTGCGGGTCAAGAAGGAGCTGGAAAGTTATCTCACCGATAACACCCACAGCTGGAGCCTGCAGTCGGACGGCCGCTACATCCGCAACACGCCGACCGGCAACCAGAACCCGCGCAGCGCCCAGGCCACATTGCTGGAGCGCCTGAGCAACCCGGTACTGGCGGTGCGCTGAGCCCGGGTCATTGAGCCCATGAAAAAGCCGGCTTGCCGGCGATGGTGCCCTTTGGAAGGAGCCCATCGCCGGCAAGCCGGCTTTTTTGTGCAGGGGTGTTTCAGTGCACGTTGAGGGTGATGCCGACCCGGGTCAGCCACTCCGCTTCCAGGGCGAAGTCGGCCTGGGTCAGCTGGTTCTCATCCAGCCAGTTTGCCGGGAACATCACCTCCAGGCTGTCGCCGGCGGCGTGCAGCTTCACCTGGGGCATTTCCTGGGTGCCGCGGATGTGGTGGAAGAGGATGGCGAAACGCAGCAGCACGCACAGGCGGATCAGCTTGCTGCCTTCCTCGCCGAATTCGGCGAACTTGTCCTTGGGAATATTGCGGCGGTGGCCACGTACCAGTAGCGCGAGCATTTGCTGGTCTTCGCGGGAGAAACCGGCGAGGTCCGAGTGCTCGATCAGGTAGGCGCCGTGCTTGTGGTATTGGTAGTGGGCGATATCCAGGCCCACTTCATGGACCTTGGCGGCCCAGCCCAGCAGTTCGCGCCAGACGCCGTCCTCCAGGTCCCAGTCCTCGGCCACCTGGTCGAAGGCGTGGAGTGCCTTGCGCTCGACCCGGGCAGCCTGTTCCAGGTCGACATGATAACGCTCCATCAGCGAGCCAAGGGTGCGCTCGCGCACGTCTTCGTGGTGATGACGGCCCAGCAGGTCGTAGAGCACGCCTTCGCGCAGGGCGCCTTCGCAATGGTCCATGCGCTGCAGTTCGAGGGCGTCGAAGATGGCTTCGAGAATCGCCAGGCCGGCCGGGAAGATCGCCCGGCGATCCGGCTTGATGCCTTCGAAGTCGATTTTCTCCACGTCGCCCAGCTTGAACAGCCGGCGCTTGAGCCAGGCCAGGCCTTCGGCGTTGACTTCACCGCTGCCGTGGCCGCCGGCCTTGAGCGCCAGGCCGATGGCGCGGATGGTGCCCGAGGAGCCGATGGCTTCATCCCAGGTCAGGCGATGCAGGGCGTGTTCGATGCTCATGATTTCCAGGCGCGCCGCGGTGTAGGCCTGGGCGTAGCGCGCCGGGGTGATCTTGCCGTCGCGGAAATAGCGCTGGGTGAAGCTGACGCAGCCCATCTGCAGGCTTTCGCGCAGCAGCGGCTCGAAGCGCTGGCCGATGATGAATTCGGTACTGCCGCCGCCGATGTCGGCGACCAGGCGCTTGCCCGGGGTGTCGGCGAGGGTATGGGACACGCCCAGGTAGATGAGGCGGGCTTCTTCACGACCGGAGATGACTTCCACCGGGTGGCCGAGGATTTCCTCGGCGCGGCGGATGAACTCGCCGCGGTTGCGGGCTTCGCGCAGGGCGTTAGTGCCGACGATACGCACCGCGCCCAGGGGCATGCCGTTGATCAGTTGGGCGAAGCGCTTCAGGCAATCGAGCCCGCGCTGCATGGATTCTTCGTTGAGTTGACGGTCTTCGTCGATCCCGGCGGCCAACTGCACCTTTTCACCGAGCCGCTCGAGAATGCGGATTTCATTATGGTGAGCCTTGGCCACGACCATGTGAAAGCTGTTGGAGCCCAGGTCGATGGCGGCGATCAGGGACAGATTCTTGGCTTGGGTTTGCGGCATGGTTTGGGGGTCTCGGTCGATAACCTTGCCATCCTGCCACGATCAATCGCTCGCGCCAACGCGCAGTGTCCAATGCGTTGATTCAACGCATAAAAGCGTGCGGCAGCGATCCTTGTGGCCACTGCCGCAGGCTGCGATCTACTGTGAAGCAGGCGCTGTTCTTGAGTGCCCTGGAAGGTTCCGCAGGTCTTGTCGGAGCCTGCGGAGCGGCTACAGGTAGCGATCAAGCGCTCTCATTGGTCCCGATAAAATTCGCCAGCTCAGGCGTCTGCGGGTTGGCGAACAGCACTTTCGGGTCGCCCACTTCATGCACCTTGCCCTGGTGCATGAACACCAGCTTGTCGCCCACCTCCCGGGCAAAACGCATCTCGTGGGTCACCATGATCAGGGTCATGCCGTCCTTGGCCAGCTGGCGCACCACGCTCAGGACTTCGTTGACCAGTTCCGGGTCGAGGGCCGAGGTGATCTCGTCGCACAGCAGCACCTTGGGCGACATGGCCAGGGCCCGGGCAATCGCTACCCGCTGCTGCTGGCCACCGGACAGGCGGTCGGGGAAGGCGTCGAACTTCTCCTCCAGGCCGACCCGTTTCAGCATCTCGCGCGCCAGTTCGGCGGCCCTGGCCTTGGGCACCTTCTGCACCACTTGCGGAGCGAGCATGACGTTCTCGCCGACGGTCAGGTGCGGGAACAGGTTGAACTGCTGGAACACCATGCCGACCTTCTGCCGCAGGCTGCGCAGGTCGGCACGGGCGGCGTCGAGGTATTCGCCGTCGACTTCGATGACCCCGTCGTTGATCGATTCCAGGCCGTTGAGGGTGCGCAGCAAGGTGCTCTTGCCCGAGCCGCTGCGGCCGATGATCGCCACCACCTGGCCTTCCTCGATACTGAGGTCGATGCCCTTGAGCACATGATGGTCGCCGTAATATTTATGCAGGGCGGAAATTCTAAGCAGAGGCATGCAGTCTCCTTTCCAGGTAGCGCGCACTGAGGGACAGGGGGTAGCACAGCAGGAAGTAACCGAGCGCCACCAGGCCGTAGACCATGAAGGGCTCGAAGGTGGCGTTGGCGAGCATGCCGCCGGTCTTGGTCAGCTCGGTGAAACCGATGATCGAGGTCACCGCGGTGCCTTTGACCACCTGCACTGAAAAGCCCACGGTAGGCGCCACGGCGATCCGCAGCGCCTGCGGCAGGATCACATGGCGCAGCTGTTCATAAGGGTTGAGCGCCAGGCTGGAGGAGGCTTCCCACTGGCCGTTGGGGATCGAGTCGACGCAGCCGCGCCAGATCTCCGCCAGGTAGGCGCTGGTGAACAGCGTCAGGGCGATGGCCGCCGCCAGCCAGGGCGAGATATCCACACCCAGCAGGGCGATGCCGAAGAACACCAGGAACAGCTGCATCAACAGCGGCGTGCCCTGGAACAGCTCGATATACAAGCGGGCGAAATGGCTGGGGAAAGCCTTCTTGGAAATGCGCAGGGTCATGATCAGCAAGCCGATCAACCCGCCGCCGACAAAGGCCACCAGCGACAGCAGCAGGGTCCATTGCAGGCCGGTCAGCAGGTTGCGCACGATGTCCCAGAAGCTGAAATCACTCATTGGCTGCTCCTCGCGATATAGCGGCGCCCGACCCAGTTCAGCAACTGCCGGATCAGCAGGGCCATGCACAGGTAGATCAGCGTGGTCAGGGCGTAGGTTTCAAAGGCGCGGAAGTTGCGCGACTGAATAAAGTTGGCGGCGAAGCTCAGCTCCTCGGTGGCGATCTGCGAACACACCGCCGAACCGAGCATGACGATGATGATCTGGCTGCTCAGGGCCGGCCATACCTTGCCCAGCGCCGGCAGCAACACCACGTGGCGGAAGGCTTCCAGGCGGGTCATGGCCAGGGCCGCCGCGGCTTCCAGTTGGCCGCGGGGGATGGCCTGGATGCCGGCGCGGATGATTTCCGTGGAGTAGGCGCCCAGGTTGATCACCATCGCCAGCACCGCTGCCTGCCACTCGGAAATCTGCAACCCCAGGGACGGCAGGCCGAAGAAGATGAAGAACAGCTGCACCAGGAACGGGGTGTTGCGGATCAGTTCGACGTAGACGCCGAAGAGGGCCGAGAAGGGCTGGATCTTCCAGGCCCGCACCACCGCGCCGACGATGCCCAGGCCGACCCCGAGCAGCGTGCCGATGGCGGTCAGCTCAAGGGTGAACAGGGCGCCGCGCAGCAGCAGGCCGGTGTTTTCCAGCACCGGTAGAAAGTCGAACTGATAAGCCATGGATAACCTCCGCGACCGCGATCAGAGGCCAGCCGGCAACGGCTGCTTGAGCCACAGTTGGGCGTTCTTTTCCAGGCTGCCGTCGGCCTTGGCGGTGGTGAGTATCTGGTTGACCTTGTCCAGCAGCTCCGGCTGGTTCTTGTTCACGCCGACGTAGACCGGGGAATCCTTGAGCTTGACCTTCATCGCCGGGATGCGTTTCGGGTTGCGCTCGCTGATGGCGACCATCACCACGTTGCCGCTGGCGATCAGGTCAACCTGGCCGGCCAGGTAGGCGGCGATGGTCGAGTTGTTGTCCTCGAAGCGCTTGATGGTCACGCCTTGCGGGGCCACGGCGGTCAGCTCGATGTCTTCGATGGCACCACGGGTGACGCTGATGGTTTTGCCCTTGAGGTCGTCGAGGGTGGCGACCGGCGCCTCGGGTGGGCCGAATACCGCGAGGTAGAAGGGGGCGTAGGCCTGGGAGAAGTCGATGACCTTCTCGCGCTCCGGATTCTTGCCGAGGCTGGAGATCACCAGGTCGACCTTGCCGGTGGTCAGGAACGGAATGCGGTTGGTGCTATTGACCGGGGTCAGCTCGAGCTTGACCTTGAGCTGGTCGGCCAGCAGTTTCGCGGTGTCGATATCCAGGCCGCGGGGTTTCATGTCCGGACCGACCGAACCAAAGGGCGGGAAATCCTGGGGCACGGCCACCTTGAGGGTGCCACGGGCGACGACATCGTCCAGGCCGTTGGCGTGGGCGGGCGTCTGACTCAGCATCAGACTGGCAAACAGGGCAGAGAGCAGGGCGCTGAAACGCTTGGTCATGGCAAATCTCCGGATTCACGGGAAGTGATTTCTGCGCTGCGACACAGCACAGGCCGTGCCAAACGCCGGTAAAAGCCCTGGAGCGCTGGGTTTTTCTGGTTTTGTTCGGTCTTACTGGTCTGAACAGTTGCTGGCGTTTCTGCCCCCTTATCGAGCGTCCGGCAACGCGCCCGAACCCCCTTGGGGCACGACTTGCCGGGCTCGGCGAATAGCTTTACAACTAGCTTTTTCCTGGACCGGCCAGCCTGAATTTTATGAACTCGATCTCCCGCGCCGTACCCGAGGTGGCGCTGCAAGCCATCCGCCAATTGATCAACGAGCGCGGCTTCGGCCCAGGCGATGCGCTGCCGTCACAGCGCGATCTGGCCGTGCAACTGGGGGTCAGCCGGGCCTCGTTGCGCGAGGCGCTGTCGTCCTTGAGCGCCTTGGGCGTGATCAGCGTGCAGCCTGGCAAGGGTGTGTTCGTGCAGGCCGCGGAGTCGCCGGTCAATGGCGTGGGGCTGAGCTGGCCGTTCGCGGCCCAAGCCTCGCCAACGGACATCTTTCAGCTGCGATACGCCCTGGAAGGCTTCGCCGCGGGGCTGGCGGCCGTGACGCTGACCGCCGACGAGCTGGATGCGCTGCAGGATAATGTCGAGGCCATGCGCAACGAGCTGCGGGCGGCGGATTTCGAGGCGGCGGCGCGACTGGATTTCGAGTTTCACCAGAAGATCCTGCAGGCCAGCGGCAATCAGGCAATGGTGAGCATTCTCAGTACCAGCGCCGAGATCTTCCTGGAGAGCCAGAAACTACCGTTCATCCGGCCCGAGCGGGCCATGGAAACCTGGCAGGAGCACCGCAAGATCCTGCGCGGGCTGGCCCGGCATGCCTCTGGGGCGGCGCAGAAGGCCATGCAGGAGCATGTGCGTGGCGCGGCATTGCGCACTGGAATCGCCTTTGTCACCCCCGCATAGTTTCCAGTTGAGCTATACCCAAATTCATCGGTCACCATAGCGAGAGTCAATCAACTCCGGCTTCCTGAACGCGGGAAGGGCGGCTATGATGGGCCACGTTTTTTTGCTTACAACCTGGAGACTTCCATGAGCAGCGATCTTATCAAACACGTTAGCGACGCTAGCTTCGAGGCTGACGTACTCAAGGCCGAAGGCGCTGTACTGGTCGACTACTGGGCTGAGTGGTGCGGCCCATGCAAAATGATCGCTCCGGTCCTGGACGAAATCGCTGAAACCTACAAAGGCAAGCTGACCGTTGCCAAGCTGAACATCGACGAAAACCAGGAAACCCCGGCCAAGCATGGCGTGCGTGGTATCCCGACGCTGATGCTGTTCAAGAACGGCAACGTCGAAGCCACCAAGGTCGGCGCACTGTCCAAGTCGCAACTGGCTGCTTTCCTCGACGCCAACATCTAAGCGTCGTTGTAAATCGCATCAAAAAAGCCCCGTAAATAGCGGGGCTTTTTCATTATTCAGGGCTAGACGCTCAGAAACTCAGGTGTTACATTCGGCCCCGCACTGGTTTCTCCTCTGCCCCCTGCAAGCCGTCGCCGACGCTCTCCTTTTCGAATAAGTACGCGATCCTGTCGCCTTCTCCGCGGCGCGGCATCATTAAGCCAAAAGCTTAATTTCCCCCCCCTCCATAAATGATTACGTCATTCCTATATGAATCTGACTGAACTCAAGCAAAAGCCGATTACCGAACTGCTCGAATTGGCCGAACAGATGGGCATAGAAAATATGGCCCGTTCGCGCAAGCAGGACGTGATTTTCTCCCTGCTGAAAAAGCACGCTAAAAGCGGCGAGGAAATCTCCGGTGATGGCGTGCTGGAGATCCTCCAGGACGGCTTCGGCTTTCTTCGCTCCTCCGACGCCTCCTATCTGGCCGGCCCAGACGATATCTACGTCTCCCCGAGCCAGATCCGTCGTTTCAACTTGCGCACCGGTGACACC